>NZ_JAKOEM010000015.1:0-103262 GCF_022321465.1 Ruegeria alba
GCGCGGTCGTCTTGTCATGGTCTTCTCCTCGCTCGCAGCATCATGCTGCTGTTGCGCGGAAAATCCACTTATCCCGGATGTTCAGTTTTCCGGAACCGTCTCTCAATGGCGAGGTTCGGAAACAGCGAAGGCCTTCTCGATCTCGTCTTCTTCCGAGCAGACAAAGACGCCCGCCCATTCGAAACGCTTGTCCGCGAAGGACTCGCCGGGCAGATATCGGACAACCAGTTCCACGGGCCGCATCAGTGCAATGGCATGCGCCTGCTGGCGCATCGGGCTCTCCTCGCGCAGCGCCATAAGGTTGCGCGGCGCGTTCAGTCCCCGGACAATCGAGAGACGGCCAAGATCCGCAATCGGTTTGCGACTTCGGATCGTGGTGACTTCCCCGTCACCTTCGCCACGGACGTTTCGCAATGCTTCGGCATAAAGATCGAGTGGCGGGCAAGACTCGGGCTCCGGGATCTCGACTTGTTCGCCTTCGAACTCGATACTTACCTCAATCTTGCGCTCAGGCGACGTGAAGCTGCACATCCTGGGCCAGAAGTTCCAGAGAACAGTTTCCACGAGTTCAGCGCGCAAGTCCTCGCCGCGATCCACGTGGGGAGCAATGATCGCGATGGTCGTACCAGGTCGACTCTCGTCTCGCGATGGAAGCCCAAGGAGTTTGGAGAGTTCAACCGCTTCGGCACCCTGGAGTGGTTCCACACCACCTTCTGCATCGTGACGTCCCCACCAATGCCGCCCGGTGAAGCGGCGACGCACCCCGTCTGTGTCAGCTTCAAAGGCATCGCCCAGGTGGCATCCCATGATCCGGCGAACGGGGCTCCCATCGCACGTGGTCTGGCTGTCTGCGATAATGGTCGAGACGCGGCTCAATGAATAAAGCGAAGTTTTCCCGTAACCATAGGTCCCGCCACCGTGGGGCGTGTCATGCGCTACGCCTACATTGCGCAGGAAATTCACGAAATCGAGGTCTTCTTCACCAATCGCCACATCCGCGCGGGTATCACTACCACTACCTAGACTCGCAACGCCGCCGCTCAGACACGCTCCTGACATTCGAACAGCAACTCCGAAAGCTACCCTGCGGGCAACAAGCCAAGGTCCTGACCTGGGAGAGGCATTCGGAGAAGAGCCCTTTCTCAGCACGGGCAGCAAGCTGGGGCGAAAAAAGAGAGAGAGCGTCTACCAATCATGCATAGGTGACAGCGCCAAACGAAGCCTGAGCGACTTCAAGACGCCCGGCAAGGACGCCGAGGTTGTATGGCCGATTTGAAGGCGAAGTAGTCAGTCAAGCAGGTGGAAGGTCGGTAAAGCTTCGAGACCGAACCGCGAACAAAAAAGTCCCACTTTTGCCCGGACGCGAAAACGGTGGGACGATTTTGCCCCGTAACCCATTGATATCATTAATACTTGGAGGCACTTTGGTGCCCGGGGGCGGAATCGAACCACCGACACGAGGATTTTCAATTTTCGTTCTGGCTTGGAGATGGTATCCGCGGCCGGTAGGAATCGTATGGAATCTCGATAAAAATTCAAGTTTAGACGTTGGTTTCCGATCGATCTGCGTCCGAACAGACCCGGTACATTCCGGTCTGCATTACACACAAATTACACCGCGATGTTCTCCGCGAACTTGTTTTCAAGTGTAGCAGCGTAATCAATCGCTCGCCAACCGCTACGCGAGATAGACAAGTTCCTTCACGTCGAACCTGTCGTCGGGAACGATCTTGTGCGGTCCTGCGGCGTATCGTGCGCGTATCCAGGTCCCATCAGAACGGTAGGTCCAGAAGACATTGCGATACTCACGATGCTGGACCCGGATTTTCTCTATGTTCCGATCCAATTGTAAACGTCCGGTTTCGCCGTCATCCTTGATTTTAATACCGGAGACACAGGATCCTGACCGACAACGGCATCCAGTTCGCCGATCAGCCACGGAACTGCAACACCATCTATTCACGGCAGATGCGCTTCGACATGATCTGCGAAGCCAACGGGATCGAGCATCGCCTGACCAAGTCCAACCATCTGCGGACCAACGGCGAGGTCGAACGAATAAACCGGACAATCAAGGACGCGACCGTCAAACGCTTCCACTACTACAGCCGCGATCAGCTTCGTGGCCATCTCGCCGATTTCATGGCTGCCTATAATTTCGCCCGCCGCCTCGAGACGCTCAGCGGGCTCAGGTCAATCGAGTACACCTGCAAAGTCTGGACTTCAAAGCCAGACAGATTCAATGTCGATCCGGTCCACCAGATGTCGGGACTGAACACCTAACACTACTTGCTATTCGGTGAATTTTGAAAGTTTGGATTCGAAAAATTCCAAGGAGCCAGGGAAGAAAGGCTGGTTTTTATTGCGCGGCTGAAAAAATGCCATGTCTCCTGGGCTCCACGTGTGAAGCGAGTTAGAGGCACGCCTGACGACGATATGGTCGAAGGGGGGGGCCCAGACAATCTGAAAACCAGAAGCGTGCGCGCGAAAGTAGAAATCGCGGTCTTCCCCGAGCAGCAGGTTTTCATCGAAACCAATTTTTTTCGCCATGGATGCCGACGCGAAAAGTGATGAACCGCCGCAAGCAATGTTGGCGGTTTTGGGACGGGGTTGATACGCTTTATTGTACCCTTTCGACACAACAGTGCCTTGGAATTTTTCAAGGTGGATAAAAAGGTCCGGTTTCCCACAGAAATCTGCCCCGAAGGCCTCCATCAGCCGAATTGTCCGCGAAAGATAGCTTTCGAGATATATGTCATCTGCGTCGAAACGCGCCAGATATTCGCCTTCTGCAGCTTCAATAGCTAAATTGAGCGCGGTCGAAACAGTGGTATCTTCTGGTAGCTCGGCAACGGTGACTTTTGCAAAGCGATCGACCTCTTCTAATTCTTGTTTAAGCCGCGCCTTGTTAATGCCCGGTCCATTTGCGATGATGATGATTTCTAGAGATGGATAATCTTGCCTAAGAATCTGTTTCAGCAGGTTTTCTTCGTCAACAGCCCGGTGAATCGGCGCAAGGATGGTTATGAGAGGCATAACCCGGGAAGACGATTTGGCTGATGGGTGAAAATAGGCGTCTGCAATTGCGTAGTCCCTTGCAACCTGCCTCAGCCGGATGGAAATATCTTCATTGTCGTCGCCCCTAGGCACAACTTCAGTAATCTTCAAATATTCATTTAGCGCAAGATAGGCACTATCTTTGGCCAAACCTCTATCTTGGTGCAGTTGCAAGGCGTCATGCTTGGGGACCTTCCCTTTCAGAACATCCTGAAACAGCTTGATCGCTCCAAAGTCCCCAAGCGCGTTCATGCTTTCGTAGCACGCATCTGCCAAGTCGATCCGGCCAATTCTTTCGTAATAGGTTACAAGTCTGAATAGCTCATTATCATCACATGAATGCAGCCTGATCTTTTCGAGAGCGGTCAGTGCATCCATTTTACGCCCCAAGGCAAGCAGACCCTCCGCCAATTTTGTCGTCAGGGCAAAGTCCTGGATCGTGGCCGGCGCAAGAACCTCGAATAATGCAACCTTTTCGGCATATCCTTTTTCAAGATGCGCGCAATCGGCAAGCAATTTGACCGGCCCGATCCGGCTGGGATCCATAAGGTTCGATTTCCGCGCGGCCACCTTTGCTTTTTCGATATTCCCCTCAGCCAGATAGCTCTTGGCAATGATGAGATGATCCCGGAATGTCCCGCTCCCACTCGAAACGATTGTGTCGATCTGTTCTCTGCAAGCTTGATGGTTGCCGATGGAATTCAGGAACTCTGCAAGGTTTCGCCGTACTTCGTGGTTGTTCTTGAACTTGTCGAGATGGCGCGTCAGTAATTTTATCTTTTCCTCCGGCCCCGAAAGCTGCCGGGCAATATCGGAAAGAAAGACTGTCGGAAATGGTAGGCTCGGCTGCAACTTCTGGGCTTCTTCGGCGGAGCGGCGGGCGTTTTCAAGGTCTCCTTCCTTGAGGAAAGCACGGGCATTCACCATGAGTTCCTTGGGAGTCAAAGCAAGTCTTCTGCCGATCTCAACTATTTGCTGGCGCGCTTCAGCGGAGTACCCCTGTTTCAACAATGTCGTTGCCAGATCAAGTCTGGCTGCATCGTTCGTATCTGGATTTTTCAACCGCGTCCTCCTAATGCATTTTTCGCTGACCTAGTCTTCAAAAGGGATCCGGGGGTGTGTCTTGACCGATCATGGCCTGCCTGCCCCTCCGTGCCCTCCGGCTGCGGCCTGCCCGCCGCCTTGGTCATTACCCGGACCAGAGCTGCCTCGTCCCGACGCTACACTAGCCGCCTGAGAGCTCGTTTGACCGGCGACGCCTGCGCCCAGCAGGGTCTCGAGTTTCCCGCGCGCGGTGCGGGACATGACCCCTTTCATCTCATCGTCGCCAGTTGTGTCGATGCTTTGTTCCTGATTGGTATCGTGGTCCTTCGAGAGCGGAGAATCGTCGTCACCCGCCCACGGGTTGGCATGCGCCGCCCAGACGCCCGTCGCAGCCATCTGAAAAAGAGCCAGAATGACCACTGTCATTGGCATTGTCTTCGTCATTGCCTGACCTTCTTTAGGTTTAAAATGAAGAAACTGGCCGACTGCGGGATCACAGCGGCCAGTTCGCAGAGCTCAGCAATCAAGCGAGCAGATCGTACTCGGTCCCGCCGATGGACAGGTTAATGCTGTCCTGTGCAGCCCCGTCGACAAGTGCCCAGAGCACTTGGTTGCCAGGCACATAGGTGATGAATGCTTCATCCACAGTGGCATCGCCCGACCCGGAGGAGGCGAAGCTCACCAAGAAGTCAGACACGTCGGCGGTGCTGTCACCAAAGAGCAGAACATCCCCTTCCGCCGCGTCGTAGTCTTGGACCCAATCGCTCCCGTGGCCTGCGGCTCCCGCATGGTAGAACCGATCCGCACCGTCGCCACCGTTCAAGCGGTCGTTCGCAAACCCACCATTTAGGAAGTCGTTGCCGTCACCGCCAAAGAGCAAGTCGCTGCCTGCCGAACCGGCGAGAACGTCATCCCCACTGTTACCGGCAAGCGTGTCTTCCTGGTAATTGCCGGTCACCGTGTCATTGCCGGCGCCTCCATTCACCAAATCGTTGCCCGAGCCAGCATCAATCATGTCGTTGCCCGAACCACCTTCAATCGAGTCATCGCCGTTGCCGCCATAGATCGTGTCGTCACCGTCAACGCCCTGCAGGGTGTCATTTCCGTCAAAGCCATAGATGCCGTTTTTGCCTGCATCTCCGACGAGCAGATCATCTCCATCGGTGCCCACGATGCCGCCACCACCAAGCGTGGTGTTGCTGAACAGGAAGTCCGTCAACTCAAGCTCTTCGGTCACACCGGTCAGCGATGCAATCTTCTGGCCATCCAGGCTGATCAGCAGGTTTCCATCAGAGACGGTCTGGGTGATTTTGGTATCAAAGGTGACATCGTTAACACCATGGTTGATCAGACCAAGCATATCTTCTCCAGCGGTGAAGTCGGCAATCGTGCTCGAGGCAAAACTGCGGCTTTCAGCTCCATAGGCCAATACAAACAGGTCATTTCCAGCTCCACCCGTGAAGTCGTTCCCGCCTTGGCCGACAAGGTAGTCTTCTCCAGCCGTGCCAACAATCGTCTCACCGGCGTCGAAGATTTCAATCTCTTCGTAGTTCATCAGCAACTCGGTGCTGTAGAGCTCTGCCGGCTTGATGTCCCCTTTGACATAGAACGCCACGTCGAAATTTGTCGTCATGTTGACGCCGTTCCCCGAAACAGTACCGGGGTTATTCATCCAGCCCGCGCTGATCGAAAGCGGCGAGAATGGAAGCTTCCAATCCAGAAGATTGATCACGGTTTGCGTTTCAGCGCCGGTTTCATACTTGATTTCGTCGCGCGTCGGCGGCGGCGGTGCGCTGGGGTCGACCGGAATTTCCACGCCCGGCAGATCCTGCCCGTACTTGTTGGGCTTCAGGCGCCAGCGCGGACCCGAATCCGCGTATTCCGTGCCATTGTCGTTCAACACTGGCTCGAACGGCTCACGATTCATGGTCGTGAACCATGCGTTTGTGAAACCTTCCAGTACATCCTCGGATGCGCCACCAATCGCTGCAAGCGCGGACGCCTGGCCTACACTTGCCAAGAAGTCGTCGCGCAGGATCGTTCCGGCCTCGTAGAGCGTACCATCACCCGCATAGTAGGGATCCGTCGTGACCCAGACCTCGCGCGAACCGTTCCCATCGAGATTGTAGTCGGCGATAATCTCGTAGGTTGGCAACTGACCAATGGCCGCCTCGTTTTCGTAGTCTTCGGGACGGATCTGGTCATTGGGGTTGTTGGTGATCGTGTGGTGGGTCACCAACTCGGCCGCCGTGATCTTGTAAAGCGGCATCAAGCTCGGATTGTCCTCCGAGGGAGTGCTCCACTCATCCGGAAGTTCCATCTCCACCTCGAGACGGACGTCGTTAGGCCGCTTGATCGTATTGCCCCAGCGATACAGGAGCTTGCCGTCATCCTTCAGCGTAACCGAGTAATCGTCGCCATACGCGATGTCGTACTCAATCGTCGACTCGTTCGGATTCATCACGTCACGAATGTCCAGGACACCGTCTTCGTTCCTGTCGGTGACGCCGTACTCTTCTGGATCAGCCAGCAGATCAGCGACATACTGACCGTTCCAGGCCTCGTTCTGGCTCAGCAGGATAAGATTGTCGTCCAACTGATAAACCGCATCTGGATCGTCAGGATACTGCTGGTCGGAAAGCACATTCTGCATCACGCTGTAATGTTCGGTCGATGCCTTTACCGAGTTACCGCCAAGACCCGACAGCCAGGTGCCAAGCACTGCGGGCGTCTTGAAGGTGTCGGTCGGTGCATCGGAGATAACGATGCCGCTCTGAACCCCTGCAATCTCAAGGTTTCCGGCCCAGCCTTCGGCGTAGTCCCCATCAAGTTCTTTCCCTTCAGCGCCGACGAAATCGGTCACGTGAAAACCGAATTCGCTGTCGATAGGATAGAGTGTGACACCTGATTGCGTGGTTTTCGTTCCGTTCGCACCACTTGTATCGAAGACCGATAGAGGATCAGTCATCGACCCGACAGTATCCCCATCAAACGAAACGGTAATGTCGTCTGTACTGAAAACGTGAGTGACACTGTAGGTTGGATCGGTAATCAGGGGCTGGTCGAAATCCTGAACTTCTAAGGGGTTAATTTGTGTCGCCATTGCATTGCTCCCTTTTTTTGGAATGGCATTCGCTTCCAACTGCCCAATGCGTCGCTTTTGGCGCGCACATCGGGAATGTCATATAAGAACACATTCCGATTTCACTATACACACGTTTAGCTATCAGGTAGGGGGCTGCATTGATCTGCGTCAATTCGTCTTCACCAAGGGACAGGACGGGGAATTGAGGAGCGCCAGATTGCGGACCTGCTGGGGCAGAAAACCCCGTCGATGGGAGGCGTCATCGGTCGGCCTCTACGGTAATCCCCCCTTTTTGTGGGGGCTTAGGCATCCTTCATCCGACATTCTCCACGTGAAACGCCGTTTGACGTGGAGATCGCGTGAAGCGGACCGTTGGACAAGCATTACTTGCGCCGTTTTCATCGGTCCACCTCCTCGATAAGCCCGCGCATGAAGCGGATGAGCGTCGCCAGTTCTCTGCGTTCCGCGATCGCGTTAGCAGTGTAGTGACCGTGCTTGCGGACATGGTCATTCCCGATCGGCGCGCCTGGAGACTTGCCCCCGTGCATTCGGCAGCGACCGTTCGCCGTCGCGGGCGACCGGCACGGGGTCCCGCTCCGCGTCCGCGCCCCGCAGCGCGGGCTCAGGTGCATGGGTAATCTGCTTTGCATGGGGTTGTTCCTCCATTTTGCTCTGATCCCTTCCCCCCGGTCGTTCGACCGTGCCGACCAAGGCCTGGCCGTCGGCATGGACGTGGACATGCTCGACGGTCACCTTCTGCTGACCCTTCCCGCGATGCTTGTTCAGCGCGTCCAGCAGCGTCGCCCATGACCGCCAGCGTATTCATCGAGTGATCGGTCGCGAGTCCGAAGGAGTAACGAGGCAGCAGGCGGAAGACTTCGTTGCTCAAGCAAGAACCGATGCCAGGCGTCATCGCTTGGAGTTACCCGAGGGGCGAAAGACGCCATTGAGCTTTGAGGAAGCGGCAGACCGCTATATTCAAAGGCTTCGTGATAGTGATGGTAAGAACATCGACATCAAAGAGCGTCAGCTAAGACAGCACTTAGTTCCGTTCCTTGCAGCCAAGCCCCTGAGCGCTGTCGAATCCTTCGACGTTGAACGTTACAAGAAGGCCCGCTGCTCTGCGGGCGCAGCAAAGGCCACTGTAAATCGGGAACTGGCCACGCTTTCCCACCTACTAAATCAAGCCGTCGAGTGGAAGTGGATCAAGAGCAAGTCGGTTAGGATCAATCGTTTCAAAGAAGATAACCAGCGGATCGTGTACCTTACGGATGACCAGTGCGTTGCGTTGCTAGATGCAGCGGCGTCAGATCACAACGAAAACGTCCATGCTTTCGTGATGGTAGGATTGCACACAGGGATGCGTCATGCGGAGATGCTTGCAATCCGTCGAGAAGACGTCGACCTCGGGAAACGAGTGATATGGGTTCCGCAGGCCAAGGCGGGATCTCGCGAGCAACCGATCACGCGCGAACTAGCCGAGTATTTAGGAAGGCGGATGAAAATGCTGCCGCCGGGCTGCGAATGGATATTCCCCTCTCCGGGCAGCGCCACCGGTCACGTCCACACAATCCGCAAGGCTTTTCGTAGATCCGCTGAACGAGCAGGTCTCGATCCCGATCAAATCACGCCTCATACACTTCGCCATACAGCGGTGACACATCTGGTACAGGCGGGTGTTGACTTGCCCACGGTCCAGCGAATTTCCGGTCACAAGACGTTGTCAATGGTGGCGCGTTACGCGCACCAAAGCGGGTCGCACATCGAAGCAGCAATGGAGCGGCTGGAAGGGCGGGTCAGCGGCACCCAGGAAAACACCATCCGCAAGCTTAAACCGAAAAGTTCGGCCTGATTACACACGAATTACACGTGCAGTTGGCGGTACCGAGCCATAGATCGTACAAGTTATTGATTTTTATGGTGCCCGGGGGCGGAATCGAACCACCGACACGAGGATTTTCAATCCACTGCTCTACCCCTGAGCTACCCGGGCACGGGAACGGCTTCTGCCGCTGGGTGGAGGCCTTCTAGGACGTGGCTGAGGCGGTGTCCAGAGGCTTTTTCAAGTTTTTTCAGTGCCGCAGCTTGGCCTGAGTTTCGGCCTCATCATCAAGGGCTTCGTCTTCCTCTTCAGACGAAGACGGGATCGCATAGGAGCCATTCAACCACTTGGCCAGATCAAGATCGGCGCAGCGTTTCGAGCAGAAGGGACGATAGGCGGGAACGGTTTCGGACCCGCAGATCGGGCAACTCATGACAGCGCCTCCGACACCGGCACCCGACCGCGCTTGCGTTGCAGTTCGTAATGACCCAACGGGGTCCAGCCCGCCAGGGTCGTCTCTTCGCTATCGGCCTTCAACGCGGCCCGCAGGGCGGCTTCGAACCCGCGCCTGTCCTTCTTGGCCATGGGCGCCAGATCCAGCGTGATCTGGCCGCCCAGGCCCCGCACGCGCAGGGCGCGCGGCAGCAGTTTCGCGCAGGCGAAATTGGCCTTTTGACCCGCCGCAAGCGAGGTATCGCTGCCGGTATTCACATCCACCGCCACCAGCGCGCGGGTGGGCTGGATATAGAGGTGGCCGCCGCCCGGCAGTGGCTCGGCAATGCCGCGCACCCGCTCCAGCGCGTCGAGCACGCCACGATCCTCGAACCCGCCCGCCTCGGTCACAACTTCGGCCGGATCGGTCCAGTCGCGCCAGGCCAGAACATGCGGGCCGTCACCTTCGATCAGGGTCTCGCAACCCTTGCCTTTGTCCTCCAGCACCTGCCGGGCCTGAGAGATCATCGCCTCGATATCCTCGGCAATCACCTCGGCCGCGACCTCGGCACAAGACGAGCGCAGGATCAGGCCAAAGCCATGGCCCTCCATCACATCATGCGCGATTTCCAACAGGCGGTCACGCTCGGCCTCGTCGCGGATGCTGCGCGACAGGTTCAGCCCCGGCGCATCGGGCGTGACGATGGCATGGCGACTCTTGAACAACAGCTTGGATGTGACCGGGAGTGCCTTGCCCGGCTCGGGATACCCGGTCACCTGCACAAGCAGCTGCGTGCCGGGGGCCAGCCCCTTGACCTGGCGCAGAAAGGCCGGGCCATCGGGGGTGGTCAGGAACATGCCGCCCTGCCCCTTGACCGGTCGATCGGCGCGGGCGCGATAGATGGTGCCGGGTGGTGGCGCGTCGCCAGCGATCAGGAAATCGTCCAGCTGGCCATCGACCATCAGCGCCGCAGCCTCACGTCCGGCGATATGATCAAGTACGATGGTGCGGCCTTTCATGTGTCACCTTTGAACTTGGGGTGCCCCGCAGCGGCCAGAAGGGCGGCGGTTTCCGCCAGCGGCAGGCCGACGATGGCGCTGAACGAACCCGAGATCCAGGGAATGAACGCGCCAGCCGGGCCCTGAATGGCATAAGCCCCGGCCTTGCCCTTCCAATCGTCAGTGGCGAGATACCGGTTCACTTCGGGATCCGAGAGCCGCTTGACCTTGACCTGGCTTACCACGTCCCGCTCCCACAGGCGGTCACCGCGTCGCACCGCCACAGCGGTGATCACGCGATGCCGGCGCCCGGACAGCGCATGCAGGAACTCGGCCGCCTCTCCCGCGTCTGCCGGTTTGCCCAGGATACGACGGCCAAGCGCCACGGTGGTATCGGCGCACAGCACGATATCGTCCGGCCCGGCCTCGACGGCGGCCACCTTCTCACGACTGATGCGGGTGCAATAGGCGCGGGGCAGTTCGCCCTTGGCCGGGGTCTCGTCGATCTCGGGTGGGCGCACCGCATCCGGCGTGATGCCAAGCTGCGCCAGCAGGTCCAGCCGCCTTGGGCTGCCCGATCCGAGAATGAACGCCATGCGAAAAGCGTTACTTGAAGCGGTAGTTGATCCGACCCTTGGTCAGATCATAGGGGGTCATCTCGACCTGCACCTTGTCGCCAGCCAGAACACGGATGCGGTTCTTGCGCATCTTGCCTGCCGTATGCGCGATGATCTCATGGCCGTTTTCAAGCTCGACCCGGAACGTCGCATTGGGCAGGAGTTCCTTCACGACACCGGGAAATTCGAGCGTATCTTCCTTGGCCATGTTGTCTCCATCATTGCGTTTAGCCCGCGGAATCCGCAGGCACTGGCGCTTAAATGCGCTCATTTCCCCCCTAATTCAAGGGTGCTTTTGCGCGCAGGCAAGAGTTTGTGACCGAACCGACCCGCCCGTCCTGTTCGACCCAATGGCTACGGTTCAGGACACCGCCATCGGCGCGCACATGGGCGATGGCCGACAAGTCGACCTCGGCATAGGTCCAGCCAGGCCGGTTCATCTGTCCTTCGGCCAGAATACCGGTACCGGGAAAGCCCTTGTCAGGCGGGCCGAATATACCGCCCATGCCGGTATTGCGGTCCACCGCCTCGGACCAGTCGTTGTCACCCACAAGCGAGGCCATGGCGGTGACGCACTGGTTTTCCAGCGCCCGTGCCATGGCGCCGATCCGCACGCGGCTGTATCCCGCCAATGCCTCGGTGCAGGACGGGACAAGCAGGATATCGGCCTCGGACAGAGCCCGACCCAAGAGCGGGAATTCGCTGTCATAACAGATCAAAACGCCGATCCTGCCCAGAGCGGTGTTGAACAGTTTCAGCGGCCCGCCCGGCACGATATCCCAATCCTCGCGCTCGAACCGGGTCATGATCTGCTTGTCCTGATGGTCACGTCCTCCGGCGGGCGTGTAAAGCTCCGCCCGGTTCACCGGACGACCTGCACCGGGATCAACCGGCGCTGACGCACCCAGGATATGCACGCCATGTTCCGCGGCCAGCTTCAGGTGCACGGTCGCCGCCTCTTCCATCCGCTCGCTGACCGCGCGGATCGACCCTTCGAGATCGGCAGCGACCGCAGGCCCGGCCAACGTGCTCAGCTCCATGGCGCCGTATTCGGGAAAGACCAGCAGATCGGCCCCTTGTCCGGCGGCCTCGGATACCCAATGGGCCAGCTTGTCCTCGTATTGCGCCCAGCTGTCGAGCCAGTCGAGCGGATAGGCGGCGGTGGCGATTTTCATCTGCGGTCTCTCCAAGGGCGGGATCAGAGATCCCTGAGCCAGAATTGCAGCGGCTTGTCGGTCTCGTGGTCCTGATCCAGATCTTTCCAGCTGAAATGCGCCACGGCTCCGGGCAGTTTCTCGTACCCCCGCGCGCGCCAGAACGCATCGAGCGGGCGATAGCTGTCGGGCTTCAGCGGGTGATCGGCGGGGCGCTGCACGCCGCAAAAGGCGCATTTGGCGAAACCCAGCGCGCGGGCATGGCCCTCGCGCAGGTCAAAGAACCGGTGCCCGACACCATGGCCGCGATACTCGGGCAACAGCACGGATTCGGCGCAATAAAACACCTCCTCCAGTGTCAGGCCGGTACCCTCAAAGGCAGCACCAAAATCATCGGCATGATCGGCCAGCGGCATGCCGGTCGAGGCGCCGATCAACCGATCACCGTCAAAGGCGCCAACCACGATGGCCCGATCACTGTTGCGATAGGCTTGCAGATACTTCCGCTCATAGTCCAGGTCACCGTCGTAAAGATAGGGCCATGCCCGGAACACCGCGATCCGCAGCCGGGCCACATCGTCCAGCGCGGCGTCCAGCGCCGCGCCGGTCAGCGCCCGGACCTCGGTCACCTCAGCCATTCGAGACCTGTTTCACCCAATCGGCCAGGTTGTAGAACGTCGTCACGCGCGAGATCTTGTCACCCGTCAGCGTAAAAAACGACCCCGCCGGCAGGCGATAGGTCTGGCCATGCGCCTCGGGCAGGCCGGAATCGGTTTGCAGATAGGTCCCGTTGACGATGAACTCCGCCGCCGCGCGGGTGCCGCCCTCGGCCTCGAACACGACGATGTCGGTCAACAGCTCTTTGTAGCAGCGGTTCATGTGGGCACAGAAATCGGCGAATTTCTCTTTGCCGACACGGATTTGGCCCTCGTTCACGTGATGGGCCACGTCCTCGGACAGGCAGTCCAGCATGCCCTGCACATCGCCCGCGTTGAAGGCGTCGAAATAGCGTTTGACGGTCTCGCTCATGATCTCTCCGTTGGCTCTCCCCAGCGCTCTTTCAGATGTTTGATGATCTGATCGCGGGTCTGACGATAGTGGTGTAGCTTCTCCGCCCGCGTCTCGCCCAGTCCGGTAGGGTCCATAATTGGCCAATATTCGACATCAAGGTGAAAAAAACGGGTCAGTTCCAGCGCCCGGCGCTGGCTGGCGGGCGACAGCGCCACCACCAGATCGAAAGAGCTGAGGTCGTCACCCCATTCCTGCATCATATCGAAGGATCGCGACCGGTGACGCGCCAGTTCGACGTCGATCTCCTGACAGACGGCGATACAGAACCCGTCGATTTCCATGTCGTTATGAACACCGGCGGATTGCACATAGGTGCCGGTGCCATAGAATTTCTTCATGATGCCTTCCGCCATGGGCGAGCGGACCGCGTTGTGGTCGCAGCAAAACAGGACCGACTGCGGAAGCGGGTGCACCATTCAGCCCCCGAAATGCAGAACGCAGATCAGGGTGAACAGGCGACGCGCGGTGTCGGTGTCGATCTCGGCCTTGCCGTCCAGCCGTTCCTGCAACACCCGGCTGCCCTCGTTGTGGATGCCGCGCCGGGCCATGTCGATGGTCTCGATCTGGCTGGGCGGCAGGGTCTTGACCGCGTTGAAATAGCTTTCGCAGATCTGGAAGTAATCCTTGACCACCTGCCGGAACGGGCCCAGCGACAGGTGGAATTCGGCCGCCTTCTCTTCGTCCTCGGTCTGGATGTCAAAGACCAGCCGCTTGTCGCGGATAGACAGGTTTACCCGGTAGGGCCCGTCTGGCACCGCGCGGTCGTCGCGTGCCGGCAGGGCAAAGCTGTTTTCCTCCAGCAGATCATAGATCGCGACTTTGCGCTCCTGCTCGATCTCGGGCGTGGGCGGGGGAAGGTTGCTGTCATCCAGCTCGATATGAGAAATACGGCTCATCGTCACGGGTGCCTGTTCGATAGATCGGGACAGACCTACACCATGGGTTTGCGATGGGCAACGTGTCGCGATGCGCGATCAGCTGCCGGGGCGCCGCGTGGGTACCCGGTTCTCCAGCCAGCGAAACGCCAGCGCGATCAGCCCCGCGATGACCATATAGACCAGCGCCAGCAACAGGAGCGGTTCGTAGATCACGAACGTGTCCTGCCGCACCCGCGAGGAGACAGCGAAGATCTCGACCACCGTGATCGTCGCCACCAGCGGCGTTGCCTTCAGTTGCAGGATGGTCTCGCCACCCAGCGTCGGCAGCACGTTGTTGATCGCCTGCGGCAGCCAGATGCGGCGGAACAGGGTGAAACGAGGCATCCCGAACGAGCGCGCGGCCTCAAGCTGGCCGCGATTGACCCCCGCGAATGCTCCACGCATCACCTCACCCTCGTACCCGGCAAAGGACAGCGTCAGCGCCAGCAGCGCATAGGGCCAGGCCTGCCGCAGATAGGGCCACAGAACGCTGTCTCGGATACCGTCGATCTGGGGAAAGACCGAACCCAACCCGTAATAAAGCAGCCAGATCTGCAACAGCAGCGGCGTGCCCCGGATCAGGGTGCAGAACACCCGCGCGGGCGTCGACAGGTACCAGGGCCCCACCGCCTGGGCAAAACCCAGCGGCACCGCCAGCAGGAAGCCCAGGAATGTACTCGCTGCGAGCAGCCAGACGGTGCGCCACAGCCCCTCCATCGCCAGCGGCATGTACTTCGGCAACCAGTCCCAGCGCAGCGTCAGCGCGCACCAGACCACCAGCGCCACAGCCAGCCCGATCAGCACCAGCCGGTGCGGCATCAGCATCGGACGGATCATCCGCATCATCGGCCCGCCCCCTTGAGAGAGGGCTGCCCGCGCCGCGACCGCCGCTCGAGCAGCTGGAACAGCGCGGACGACATCAGCGTCACCATCAGATAGAGCGCGCCCGCGGCGAGGAAAAAGGTGAAATAGGCCCGCGTGCTCGACGCCGCCTGCCGGGTTTCCAGTGTCAGCTCGCTAAAGCCCACAACCGCCAGCAGCGCGGTATCCTTGGTGGCGATCAGCCACAGGTTCGCCAGCCCCGGCAGGGCAAAGGACAGCATCGCCGGAATGGTCACCCGCCGCATCAGCATCACCGGCGGCATGCCAAAGGCGCGCGCCGCCTCGATCTGGCCCTGCGGCACCGCCAGAATGGCGCCGCGCAGCACCTCGGTCGAATAGGCGCCCTGCACCACGCCCAGCACCCAGATGCCGGCGGCAACGCCGCTGATCTCAACCCGGCCATATCCCAGCGCCTCGGACGCGCGGTTGATCAGGTCGGTGCCAACAAAATAGAGAATGAGGATCAGCACCAGTTCGGGCACGGCCCGGACAACGGTGGTGTAAATGGCGAGCAGGTCACGGATGACCGGCCCGCCATAAAGCTTGCCATAGGCTCCGAACAGCCCGATCACCAGACCGAAGCCGAAGGCCCCGAACGCGATCTGAAGCGATTTGCCCAGACCGCGCAGCAGGTTCATCCCCCAGCCCGGCGGTGACAGCGACAACAGCTCGGCGCTTTTCGCCAGGCCGAGCAGGTCCAGAAGCCCCTCCATCTAAAGCGGTTATTCGCTGTAGATGGGCGCGGTGAAGTAACGCGCGGTGATCGCCTCGTGCGTGCCATCGGCCAGGATCGCGGCGATGCCCTTGTTCAACGCCTCGCGCAGCGCATCGTCACCCTTGCGCACTCCGGCGCCAACGCCCTTGCCCAGGATCGCTTCGTCATTGGCCACGTTGCCCTTGATCTCGCAGCACTGGCCCGCATCGGTGGCAACGAAATCGGCCATGGCGATGCTGTCGGCCTGGGTGGCGTCGATACGACCGGCATAAAGGTCCTGATTGGCCTCGTCCTGGGTCTGATAGACACGGATCTCGGCATCACCGAAATACGCGTTGGCATAGGCCTGGTGAATGGTCGAAGCCTGCACCCCGATGATCTTGCCGGCCAGCGAGGCGGGCGATGCATCAATATCCAGCGACTTGTCGGCCACGATCACGGCGGGCGTGTTGTAATAGGGGTTCGAGAAGTCGATGGTCTGCATCCGCTCTTCGGTGATCGACATCGAGGCCATGATGGCGTCGATCTGTTTGCCGGTCAGCGAGGGGATGATGCCGTCCCATGCGACGGGGGTCAGCACGCAATCCAGTGCGGCGGCCTTGCAGACGGCGTCGATCACCTCGACCTCCCAGCCGACCCAGTTGCCGGCGGAATCGGGCGAGGCGAAGGGCGGGTAAGGCTCGGCCGCGATGCCGATCTTGACCTCTTCGGCGGCCGCGGCGCCCGCGCCCAGGGCCATTGCGGCCAGACCGGCCAGCAGCGATGTCTTGAAGCTCATATGTTGGTCTCCCTGTTTTTCATTCTTGAGTTTCAGTTGATGGATTTCAGAAACTGTTTCAGCCGCTCGGATTGCGGGTTGCCAAAGATCTGGTCGGGTGGCCCCTGTTCCTCGATCCGGCCTTGATAAAGATACACCACATGGTCTGCGACCTCGCGGGCAAAGTTCATCTCATGCGTGACCACCAGCATGGTGCGCCCCTCTGCGGCAAGGTCGCGCATCACGCCCAGCACCTCGCCAACCAGTTCGGGGTCCAGCGCCGAGGTCGGTTCGTCAAACAGCATCACCGCCGGGTCCACCGCCAGCGCGCGCGCGATGGCTGCGCGTTGCTGCTGACCACCGGACAGGAACAGCGGATAGGTGTCCTCCTTCTCGGCCAGGCCCACCCGCGCAAGCAGGGCGCGCGCCTTTTCGATCGCCTGCGCGCGCGGCACCTTCAGCACATGCACCGGCACTTCGATCACGTTTTCCAGCAGGGTGCGGTGGGTCCACAGGTTGAACGACTGGAACACCATCGCCAGCCGGGTGCGCACCCGCTCCAGCTGCTTGCGGTCGGCAGCGGTGCCATCGGCGCGCATGCGGATTTCCTCGCCGCCGATCACGATCCGGCCCGAGCTGGGGGTTTCCAGAAAGTTGATGCAGCGCAGCATGGTCGACTTGCCCGAGCCCGAGCCACCGATGATCGCGATCACATCGCCTCGGTTCGCGGTCAGCGACACGCCCTTGAGCACTTCGAGATCGCCAAAGGATTTATGCAGATCCTCGATCAGCAATGTCCCCGCCAAACCGCTGGCGGCCCCCGCGTCGGGCGTCAGTTCCTGCGTTGCTGTCACGCCATCCCCCTGACTTTCCGGTTGCCTTTTCGGCCCGGCTCTGTTTATATTTATACAACTGTATAACAACATGAGCGACGCAAATCAAGCCCGCTTTTCACCCCGCAGGAGGCCCCGCCCTTGGACAGCCCACGCCGCAGCTTTACCCGCGAATCCGCCGAACACCGGCGCGAGGCGCTGATCCGGGCGACGCTGACCCTGATCGGGCGCAAGGGTGTGCAGGCAGCGACCGTGCGCGGCATCGCGGACGAGGCGGGCGTGACGCTGGGTCTGATCCGGCACTATTTCGATGGCAAGGACGAACTGATCTATGCCGCCTATCAGGCACATATGAGCCAGCTGACCGATGCCACGATGGAAGGCCCCCGCCGGGCGGGCGAACCGGCGGCGCACCAATTGGCGCGCATTGTGCGCGCCAGCCTGACCCCCCCGGTCAGCAGCCCACAGGCAGTGGGTCTGTGGGCCGGGTTCCTCAACATGGTGCAGCGCGACCCGCGCATGGCCGAGGTGCACAGCCGCACCTATTACGACTTTCGCGACCGCTTGCAGGCACTGATCGCCCCTGCGCTGGAAGAGGCAGGTGAAACCCCCACGCCCGAGCGGCTGCGCGCGCTGGCCATCGCCTGTAACGCCGTCATCGACGGGCTCTGGCTGGAGGGCGGCGCTCTGCCCGATGCCTTTGATCCGGGCGAACTTGTGAACATCGGCCTGACCTCGGTCGGCGCCATTCTGGGACTGACCCTGAACGATCCGGGAGAAGAGGCATGAAAACAACCGCCATTACCCGCCGCCTGGCCGATCTGGGCGGCGCCAAATGGGGCATCTACCTGCGCGCCAAGGCGATGATCGCCCAGGGCGCCGATGTGATCAGCCTGACCATCGGCGAGCCGGACGTGCCGCCACCGACCGAGTTGATGGATGTGGCCGAGGCCGCGATGCGCGCCGGGCGCACTACCTATTCCGACGGCGCGGGCGAGCCGGGCCTGCGCGCGGCGCTCGCCGAACGCTACAGCGCCAACACCGGGCGGGCGATTTCGGACGCGCAGGTCATGTGCTTTCCGGGCACCCAGACCGCGCTCTACGCGGTGTTGATGGGCGTGGCCGAGGAAGGCGACGAGGTGCTGGTGGGCGATCCCATGTATGCCACCTATGCCGGGGTGATCCGCGCCACCGGCGCCGATCTGGTGCCGGTGCCGCTGCGGCCCGAAAACGGGTTTCGCATTTCAGCCGACGATATCGCCGCGCGCATCACGCCGCGCAGCCGCGCCATCCTGCTTACGACGCCCCACAACCCCACTGGCGCCATCCTGACGCCCGAGGATATCGCCGCAATTGGCGACCTCGCCCGCAAGCATGATCTGTGGATCATCTCGGACGAGGTTTACGAGCAGCTGGTTTTCGACGGGCAACGCTTTACGTCGCCGCTTGCCCAACCCGATCTGGCCGACCGGGTGATCGTGGTCTCGTCGATCTCGAAATCCCACGCCGCGCCGGGGTTCCGCAGTGGCTGGTGCATCGGGCCTGAGACGTTTACCGCCGCGCTGCTGCCGTTGTCGGAAACCATGCTCTTCGGCAACCAGCCCTTTATCGCCGACATGACCGAGGCGGCGGTGCGCAACGGCTCCTCTGTTGCACCGGGCATGCGGGCACGGTTCGCCGCGCGGGCGGACCGGCTGGCCGCGCGGCTGAACGGGCAGACCTGCCTGCGCGTGCTGAAACCGCAGGCCGGCATGTTCGCGATGATAGATGTCACCGGCACCGGCATGACGGGCGAGGCCTATGCCGAACACCTGCTGGATCATGCCGGAGTGGCGGTGATGCCGGGCGCCTCGTTCGGCGACACGATCGACGGCTGGGTCCGGGTGGCGCTGACCGCCGGGGACGCGGCCTTTGACACCGCCTGCGAGCGCATCGCCGCCCATGCGGCGCAATTCCAGAGCGAGGACGCCTGATGACAACTGTGGGAGAGGCGCTGGTGGCAGGTCTTGCCGCACGCGGGGTGACCTGTGTGTTCGGCATTCCCGGTGTGCACACGATCGAGATGTATCGCGGTCTGGCTGCTTCGGGCATCCGTCATGTCACCCCGCGCCACGAGCAGGGCGCCGGGTTCATGGCCGATGGCTATGCCCGGGCCTCGGGGCGGCCCGGCGTGGCCTTTGTCATAACCGGACCGGGGGTGACCAACACGCTGACCGCGATGGGACAGGCTCGCGCAGACAGCGTGCCGATGCTGGTGGTTTCGGGCGTGAACACCCGCGCCAGCCTGGGGCGCGGCATGGGGCATCTGCACGAATTGCCCGACCAGTTTGGGCTGGTCTCGCAGGTGGCGCTGGAGGTGTATCGCATCTCGCAGACGGATCAGTTGGCCCCGGCATTGGGATCGGTGTTTGACCGGCTCGCAACAGGTCGCGGTGGTCCCTGTCATATCGAGGTACCGCTGGACGTGGCCGGGATCGATTTCGACGGTGCCCTGCCCGCCGCTGCCCCCGCAAAGCCCGATGAAGCAGAGGCCACGTTGCTCGACACTGCCGCCGCGCGGCTCGACGCCGCGCGACGCCCGGTGGTCCTGATCGGAGGCGGGGCAAAGGGCATTGAAGCGGCTGTTCTGGCGCTGGCCGAACGGTTGGATGCGCCGGTGGTGGAGACGGTGAACGCGCGCGGGTTGATGCATGGCCATCCCCTGACCGTTGCCGCCAGCCCCAGCCTTGATGCGGTGCGCAACCTGATCGCAAGCGCCGACCGGGTGCTGGCCATCGGGACCGAGCTGGGCCCGACCGATTACGACATGTATGCCACCGGCACCATGCCACAGATGGCGGGGCTGATCCGCATCGACATCTGCGACGCTCAGCTTGCCCGCCACCCCGCCGACCTGACGATCCGGGGAGACGCGGGTACCGCTGTGGCGGGGCTGTTGGCGCGGCTGCCCGAGGGTGCGCGCAACCACGACGGCGCCGCCCGCGCCAGCGCCGCCCGGCACGCGGCGCGTGAGGAAATCGGCCCCTATATGCGCAGCATGGTCGAGATGCTGGAAGCCGCGCGCGATGCGGTGCCCGGCGCGCTTATGGTGGGGGATTCGACGCAGCCGATCTATGCCGGCAACCTTGTTTACGACCACGACCGCCCCGGTGCCTGGTTCAACGCCGCCACCGGGTTCGGTGCCCTGGGCTATGGTATCCCTGCCGCCATCGGCGCCGCCATTGCCGCCCCCGAAACGCCGGTGATCTGTATCGCGGGCGATGGCGGAGCGCAGTTCAGCCTGACCGAGCTGATGGTCGCCCGCGACGAGGCGCTGCCCATCACATTCGTGATCTGGAACAGTCGCGGCTATCGCGAAATCGACATGTCGATGCGCGCGGTGGGTGTCGAGGTGGTCGGTTGCGACCCGACCCCGCCCGATTTTGCCGCCATCGCCGCCGCCTGCGGCATGCCCTACAGCATTTGCGCCGCCGACAATCCGGCGGGCTTTGCCTCCGCCCTTGCCAAAGCCCGGCGCCATGCCGGTCCCACGCTCATCGAAATCGACGCACCTTATGCGCCGGAACAGGATTGATCCGCCATGACCGACCCGACCTATGAATTCACCCGCGCCATCACCCGCCGCCCGGCCCCCAGCGTGATCGATGGGCTCAGGGCCCAGGATATCGGCACCCCCGATCTGGCCCGCATGCAAAAGGCGCATGACCACTATGTCGCCACCCTGAAAAGCACCGGTGCCGAGGTGATCGAACTGCCGCCGCTCGATGCCTATCCCGACGCGCTGTTTGTCGAGGATACCGCGCTTTGCCTGCCCAAGGGCGCAGTGCTGATGCGCCCGGGCGCCCCCAGCCGCATGGGCGAGGTGGCCGAAATGGCCCCGGCCCTGCGCGTCTGTTACGCCGAGCTGCGCGAAATCACCGGTCCCGGCCATATCGAGGGCGGCGATATCCTGGTCACCGGGCGCGAGATCCTGGTGGGTCGCTCGGACCGGACCGATGCCGCCGGTGTGGCCGAACTGGCCGATATCGTCGCCGACTGGGGCCATACCCTGCGCGAGGTCTTTACCCCGCCCGGCGTTCTGCATTTCAAGACCGACTGCTCGCTCCTGGATGGCGAGACCATTCTGGCGACCGAGCGGCTGGATGCCTCGGGCTGTTTCGAAGGTTACCGGGTGATCCACACCGCCCCGGGAGAAGAGGCCGCCGCCAACTCGATCCGCTTTAACAATCTAGTGCTGATGCCTGCCGGGTTTCCGAAAACAGCCGAGACCCTCGACAAGGCCGGATTTGAGGTTGTGGAAATCGACAACAGTGAATGCGCCAAGCTGGATGGCGGCATGTCCTGCCTATCGCTGCGGTTCTGACCTTGGAGAAGAGAGGCGCAGAGCGCGCCTCTCTCAAAGCTCGGTCAACAGGACAAAACCGATGGCGATGGCCAGCAGAAACAAGGTTTCAACCACCAGGATCACGCCATAGCTCGGCTTGACATGGGCAATGGTGGCGAGGCTTGTCTTGACCCCCAGGGCCGAGATGGCAATCACAAGGCACCAGCGCGACAGGGTGCCGATGGCGTCGATCACCGCTTGCGGGATCACGCCGGTATTGGCCAGCACCGCCAACACGATGAACATCACCAGGAACCAGGGCAGGGTGACCCGCTGGCTCTGCGCGCCGCGAAAGCTGAACATCACGACCAGCATCACCACCGGCAGCAGCGCCACCCGCACCATCTTGACGAATGTGGCGATGACGCCCGCCTCGTCGCTGATGGAATAGCCCGCGCCGACCACCTGCGCCACGTCATGGATGGTCGCCCCGATCAGGAACCCCGATTGCAGATCGCTCATGCCCAGGCTGGCGAACAGGATCGGATAGGCGATCATCGCGATGGTCGACAGCGCGGTCACCCCGATCACCACGAACAGCGTGTCCTGCTCGCGATCGGCCCGCGCCGGCAGGACCGAGGCGATGGCCAGCGCCGCCGACGCCCCGCAGATTGCCACCGAACCGCCCGCCAGCAGGCCAAAGGCCATGCGGCGGCCAAAGAGATAGGACAGCATGGCGCCACAGGCGAGCGTGGCCAGCACAAAGCCCCCCACCGCCGCCACGGCGCCCAACCCGATGCTTTCCACATCGCCGATGCTCAGCCGCAGACCCAGCAACCCGACCCCGAACCGCAACAGTGTCTTGGCCGAGAAATCGAGGCCGGGGGCAAAGGCGGCATCGCGATGCAGAAAGTGAAAGGCCATGCCGATCAGCAGCGCGAACAGCATGGCCGGCGCCCCGTAATGCTCGGACAGAAAGGTAGCGGCGGCGGCCACAACGCAGACCAGAAGAATGCCACCAAAGTGGGTGTCCCAACGGGACTTGAGCGCCGATACCATCGGTTATGTCCTTGGCAGGAAGGGGGGTAGGGGTGGCCTTAGGCCACCCAGCGTCCCGAATAGTCAAACGCGTTGTCATAGCCGAACAGCGCCACCGCGCCGCCGGTATGCAGGAACACAACCCGCTCGCCCTTCTTGAAATGCCCCTTGCGGATCAGGTCGATGAAGCCCGCCGCCCCCTTGGCCGAATAGACCGGATCAAGCAGGATCGCCTCAAGCTCGGCAAACATGCGGATCGCCTCCAGCCCGCTTTCGGTGGGAATGCCATAGCCTTCGCCGACATAGTCGGTATTGGCGACCACGTCCTCGCGCGAGACGACACCGGGGCAGCCCAGCTTCTCGGCGGTGGCGCAGGCCAGGTTATAGACATTCTCTTCCTGCTTGGGCTTGGGCGCACGCACGCCGATGCCCAACAGCGGGATCTGTGCGTTCATCGCCTGAAGCCCGGTGATCAGACCGGCCTGGGTGCCCGCGCTGCCGGTGGCGTGCACGATATGATCCACCTTCAGCCCGCGCTCGTTGAACTGGTTCAGCATCTCGAAGGCACAGTTCACATATCCCAGCGCGCCGGTCGGGTTCGAGCCGCCACCGGGGATGGTATAGACCTTGCGGCCGTCGGCGCGGAACTTCTCGGCGACCTGTTCCATCTCGGCATTCATGTCCAGACCGCTGCCCGGACGCTTTTCGGTGGTGGCGCCATGCAGATGGTCCAGCAGCACGTTGCCGTTGTTGTTGTAGTTGGCGTTGTTCGAGCCGGTCCGGTCCTCAAGCAGGATATGGCAATCCATGCCCAGCTTGGCGGCGAATGCGGCGGTCTGGCGAGCATGGTTCGACTGGGTCGCGCCCTGCGTCATCACCATGTCGGCGCCCTGCAACTCGGCCTCGGCCATCAGGAATTCCAGCTTGCGGGTCTTGTTGCCGCCGGTGGACAGGCCGGTGCAATCGTCGCGCTTGATCCAGATCTCGGGCCCGCCCAGTTCGGCGGTCAGCCGGTCCAGCCGTTCCAGCGGCGTCGGCAGATGGGCGATGAAGCGGCGGGGATAGCGGGCAAGATGCATGGTGTTAACTCCTGAATTGGGTTTAAGGCAACTTACCCTCGAATTTCCGGGCAATCTAATGCAAACTGCGCGGGATAACATGCATGATCGGCATATTAGAGGGGCAGGGCGATGCAACTGGACTGGATCGACGATATCCTGGCGGTGATCGACACCGGGTCGCTTGCGGCGGCGGCGGAACGCCGGCTGTTGACCCAGCCCGCCTTTACCCGCCGGGTGCGCGGGATCGAGGAGCGGATCGGCGCGGCGCTGTTCGACCGCAGCCGCAAGCCGGTGGCGGTGCTGCCCGGCGTACTGACACTGGAACCCGAACTGCGCGAGTTGAGCGGCCGCTTGCGACGATTGCAGCAGGATCTGCGGGTCTCGGCCGAGGATGCCCGGCGCGGGGTCACCCTGGTCTGTCAGCATGCGATCACCACCACCATCTCGCCCCGGATCGTGCGGGATCTGACCGCGTCTCAGGACATCTCGGTCCGGGTGCGCTCGGGCAACCGGGACGAATGCCTGATGCTGCTGTTGTCGGGCGAGGCCGATTTCGCGGTCGCCTACGAGGTGCCGGGCGAGCGTGATCCGATGCTGCCACAAGCCTTTGACCGGGCCGAGCTGGAAACAGACCTGTTGGTGCCCGTGCACGCATCGGGGCTTGAGACGGCAGAGGCCCGCACCGAGATGCCGGTAATCGGCTATCCGCCGGATGTGTTCCTGGGGCAGGTGTTCGACCGCTTCGTCGCGCCGCGTCTGCCGGCGGGATTCACCTATGAGGTGCGGGCCGAGACCGCACTGACGCTCGCGGCCTGCGAATACGCATTGGGTGGCATCGGAGTGGCCTGGTTGCCGTTGACACTGGTGGCACCACATCTGGCGGCGGGGCGACTATGCCGGGCCGAGGGCCTGCCGGACCAGCCGCTGACCGTTACCCTGATGCGGCTGTCGGGTGGCAGCCCACGCCGCAGCGATCAAAGCTGGCAGATGCTCAGCGGCCAGCCCGGCCCATCATAGGGCGTTCCACACTTTCTGGCCGGTCTCGTCCAGACGGTCGCGCGAACAGAACAGCGACAGGGTCAGCGGCGCCTGCCAGTCCGGGCCGCCGATGATGGTGACCCGCCCGGCGGCCAGTTCCTCGGCAATCACGCTTTCGGGCAGCCAGGCCATGCCGCTTCCCGACAGCACCCGCCGCTTGATCGCCTCGGTCAGCGCATCCATGTAGCGGATCGCCAGCGGCGGGGTACGATTGCCGATGGTCTGATCGACCACGGTGCCCAGGAAGCTGCTCGGGTCGTAGCTGAGATAGGGGATCGGCTGACGCCCGTCGCCGTCCAGATCCCAGCCACCCGCCCGCGCGGCGCCGCTCTCGGCCACCGGATACATCAGCTCGACCCCGATATCCTTGCGCGCGAACTGCTTCTCCTCGAACACCGGCTGCACGTCCTGATGCCGATAATAGAGCAGGAAATCGCAGGTGCCGTCCGACAGCAGCTGGCAACAGGTGCGCAGGTTGTCGGAATAGACCCGCACCCGCAGGTTGGGGATCAGGTCCTCGAACTCGGCGATGCGCCGGGTCAGGTAATTGACCGAGATCGTGTGCAGCACCGCAAAGCGCTGGAACGCGGTCACCCCCTGTTCCTGTGCGCGCAACACCTGCCGGATATCGGTCAGGCTGGCGATGGCTTCCTGTGCCACCGGCAGGAATTGCTGCCCCGCCTCGGTCAACTGAACCGGATAGGTCGAGCGTTTGATCAGCGGGATTCCCAACCAGTTTTCCAGCGATTTGATACGGCGACTGAAGGCGGATTGGGTGATGTTGCGCTCTTCCGAGGCGCGGGTGAAATTCAGCGTCCGCGCCAGGCAGGTGAAATCGCGCAGCCAGTTGATATCCATCTTTGCGCCCCCGTTTTCACCATAATTGCCTGATTTCGCTTATTTATGCAACATTCGCATAGTTTAATGATGTATTTGAGTTGGCCATAACGCCCGACCCGTGCCTAGCCTTTTACCAGCATCCGACCGTCACCAGCTGAGGACGCGGAGCACATATGCGGGGCAGACGGCATCAAGAACCGAACCACCCCCGCCCATCCAACCGGGAGACACTGAATGACCCTGAACCTGAAAACCGCAACCGCAAGCGCGCTGGCCCTGACCTGTGGCCTGGTGGCGGGCACGGCCTCGGCCGAAACCACGCTGCGGCTGAGCACCTATGTGAACGAAGCCGATATCCGCTACGCGGGCTTTACCCATTTCGCCGATCTGGTCGCTGAAAAGACCAGCGGCTCGGTCAAGGTCGAGGTGTTCCCCTCGGCCACGCTGCATGGCTGGTCCGAGGGCGTCGATTCCGTCCAGGGCGGTGTGTCCGACATCAGCTGGATCAATGCCGACAACCGGCTGCCCTGCTATGCGGTCACCTCGCTCTATCCCGCCGAGGTGAGCCTTGAGAACCAGACCGGGCTGGACGCCGCCTATGCCGAACTGATCCGCGACGAGGCTGCCAATGCCGGGTTGGTGCCGCTCTTTAACTCCAACTACTCCTACGATCAGGAATGGTGGTTCGAAGAGCCGGTTGCCGATATCGGCAATCTGGACGGCAAGCTGGTGCGCTCGATCGGGCCGCTGGTCTCGATGATGATCGAAACCTGGGGCGGCGAGCCGGTCTTTGTGGCCCCCAAGGAAGTGTTCCAATCCGCCGAGCGCGGCGTGGTCGACGGCATCAACATGGGCGTGGCCACCTATTCCTCGTGGAAGCTGTGGACCGTGATGCCCTATATGGTCAACGCCAACCTGTTCTATGGCAACATCCAGTACATGATGAACAAGGCCAAGTTCGACGCGCTGAGCGCGGATGAGCAGGCCGCACTTACCGCCGCGGCGGCCGAGACCGAAGCCTGGCTTCAACCCCGCTACGAGGCCTGGGTCGACCAGCAGGTCGGCAATGCCGTCATGCAGGGCGGCGGGGCGGCCGTATCCATCTCGGACGACCAGCGCGCCAGCCTGATCGCCAGCGTCAAACCCAAATGGGACGAGACCGTGAACAATGCCTGCGGCAACGAGCTTGCCGACAGCATCCGCTCGCTGCTGGCCAGCCACGCGCCCTGATCGGCGGATAATCCCTGTGGCCCCGCCTGACCGGGGCCACAGTTGCCGCTTAATCAAAACCTGAGAGGTCTGTCATGAGTGACGGAATCGACCGCCTGATCCGGGGTGTCGAGCGCGGCGTCGTATGGCTCGCCGGGCTGGGGGCCGTCATCGTTCTGGTCCAGATGGTCTGGATCACCTACGGCGTCTTTGTCCGCTATGGTCTGGGCAAGCCCGACCGGATGGTGACCGAGGCCACCGCGCTGTTGCTGTTCCCGGTGGCCTTTGCCGGGCTCGCCTTTGCCCTGCGCGAGGATGCCTTTCCCAAGGTGACCATGATGACCGACCAGCTGCGTCCGGGGGCGCGGCGGTTTTTTGACATTCTCAATCACCTGCTGATGCTGGGGGTCGGGGGCTTTTTTGCCTATGCCGGTGTCAGCGCCACGATCCGCTCGTTCAACTCGGGCGTGGCCTCCGAGATCTTGCACTGGCCCCGCTACATGTTCTGGGCACCGGGCGCGGTCGCGCTGGTCCTGTTCACCCTCTACACCGCATTGCGCCTGATCCGCCTGATCATGCGTCCGGCCCCGTCGGGAGACCTCTAATGGAATGGTATGTTGTCGGCCTGGGACTGCTGGGCCTGTTGATGCTCTTCATCTCCATCGGGTTGCCGATCCCATTTGCGCTGGCCGCAGCCTCGCTGCCGTTTCTCTGGCAGATCCAGGGCTGGAAAACCTCGATCGTGTCTTCGGAGTTGAAGCTCTGGGGCGTCTGGATTGACTATATCCTGCTGGCGGTGCCGCTATTCGTGTTCCTGGGTGAGCTGATAGGCAAATCGAATATCGGGCCGAACCTCTATCAGTTCCTGCATCAGGGCGTGCGGCTGCGCGGCTCTGCGGCCTATGGCTCCATCGGGGCCAGCGCCGGGTTCGGTGCGGTCTGCGGTTCCTCGATGGTGGGCGCGCTCACCATCGGCGGCGTGGCCCTGCCCGAGATGCTGCGGCTGGGCTATGGCAAGCGCCTTTCGTCGGGTGTGCTGGCCGCCGGTGGCACCCTGTCGGTGCTGATCCCGCCCAGCCTGATCCTGCTGTTCTATGGCATCGTCACCGATCAGAGCATCGGCGACCTGTTCATCGCCGGTGTCATCCCCGGCATCATCCTGGTGTCTAGCTTTGTCGTCGTGGTGCTGATCTGGGGCATGCTGCGCCCCGAAGACATCCCCGGCAGCGAGGATGCCGCCAAGATGCCGATGCGGATGATCCTGGCCACGGTCGGCCCGGTCGTGCTGATCGGCCTGGTGATCACGGTTGCCATCTATGCCGGTATCGCCACGCCCACCGAGGCCGCCGCCGTCGCCGCCTCGCTGACGGTTCTGCTGGCCTTCTGGGTCGGCGGGCTGACCTGGCAGGGGTTCAAGGAGGCGATCTTTTCCACCATGCGGACCATGGGCTATCTGGGTCTGCTCTTGTCGGCGGGGGTGCTGTTCGGTTTCGTGCTCACCTATTACCGGGTGCCGCAGCAATTTACCGAGCTGTTCTTGTCCTTCGACCTGTCGCCCTATACCGTTCTGGCCATCGTGCTGGTGTTCTACATCATCCTGGGGATGTTCCTGGAGCCGGTGTCGATGACCTTCATCACCCTGCCGACCATCTATCCGCTGATGAGTGCCGCGGGCTTTGATCTGATCTGGTTCGGCGTGGTCTACACCATCACCATGGAAATCGCGGTGCTGACGCCACCGGTTGGGCTGAACCTCTACGTGATCCAGGCGATCAGCCGCGATCAGGTCACCATCGGTGACGTGATCATGGGCTGCCTGCCCTTCATCGCGGCGATGATCCTGCTGATCGCGGTGCTGATCATCGCACCCGATGTGGCGCTGTGGCTGCCGGAGCAGATGCGCTGATGCCGGGCCTGCCATATCTGCGCGAAGGGTCCGGGCCGGTTCTGGTCTTTGTCCACGGCTACCTGGGCGGTGCCGCACAGTGGGCGCAGGAAATCGCCCGGTTCAAGGACGCGTTCGACGTGATCGCGCCCAACCTGCCGGGCTTCGGCGCTGCCGCCGACCGGCCGGGATGCGCCAGCATCGAGGAGATGGCCGCTGCGGTGCTGGGTCTGCTGGACGAGCTTGGCATCGCCGAGTTCCTGCTGGTCGGCCATTCCATGGGCGGCATGATCGCGCAGCAGATGGCCGCCGACCGGCCCGATGCGGTCAAGCGGCTGGTGCTTTACGGCACCGGGCCGCTGGGGCTGATGCCCGACCGGTTCGAGCCGATCGACACCTCGCGCGAACGGCTGCTGGCAGATGGGGTCGAATGCACCATCCGCCGGATCGGGGCCACCTGGTTCAAGGCCGGTGCGGCGGCGGCGGGCTATCCGCTGCTGGTCGAAATCGGCGCCCGGGCCAACCCGCAGGCGGCAATGGCCGGGCTGGGGGCGATGGCCGCCTGGGACGGGCGCGCGGCACTGCCCCGTCTGAGCATGCCGACCCTGGTCCTGTGGGGCGACAGCGACAAATCCTATCGCTGGCCGCAGGTCCATTCACTCTGGTCCAACATCCCCGATGCGCGCCTGTCGGTGGTGCCCGGCACCTCGCATGCGGTGCATCTTGAGAAACCGGGCTTCTTCCACGCGATTCTGGCCGATTTCCTGACCGAGACCTGATACCTCTGGCCAGCCACCCCTATTTGCGCTGAAATGCCCGCGCATCAGGCGAAACGGGGGTGGCGATGATCCTGTGCTGCGGCGAAGCGCTGATCGACATGATCCCGGCCCCCACTATCGGTGGGGCACGCGGTTTCCTGCCTCAACCGGGGGGCGGGGCGCTCAACACCGCGATTGCGCTGGGGCGGCTGGGACAGCGGGTCGGACTGGTCACGGCGCTGTCACGCGACATGTTCGGCCAACAGCTGGCCGAGGCCCTGCATGCCAGCCACGTGGACCTGTCGGGCGTGGCGCGGGTGGATCGGCCGACCACGCTTGCCTTTGTGCGGCTGCGCGATGGCCAGCCTGAATATGCCTTTTACGATGAAAACAGCGCCGGGCGGATGCTGGATACCGCCGAACTTCCCCCTTTACCAGAGGCAGCCAAGACCTTGTGTTTCGGAGGCATCAGCCTTGCCTGCGAACCCGGCGCCGACGCCTATGCCGATCTGCTGAGCCGCCACGGGGCAGGGCGGGTGGTGCTGATCGACCCCAATATTCGGCCCGCCCTTGTCGAGGACGAGGCGCGCTATCGCACCCGGCTTACCGCGATGATGGTGCGGGCGGATATCCTGCGCCTTTCGGACGAGGATCTGGGTTGGCTTTACCCCGAGGCGCCCGATCTGCGCACCGGGGCGCGGTCCCTGCTGGCTCTGGGTCCGGCGCTGGTGGTGGTGACGCGCGGCGCGGCGGGCGCCACAGGTTACCTGCCGGACGGCTCCGATGTTTCGGTGTCCGCACCCAGCGTCACCGTTGCCGACACCGTCGGCGCAGGGGACACGTTCATAGCCGGGCTCCTAGTCTCGTTGTTGAAACAGGGTCTGTTAACTCCGGCTGCGCTGAAGGAACTGCCCCCCGATGCCCTGACGATAGCACTGAACTTTGGCGCGCACGTGGCCGCACTTGCCATATCACGCCCTGGGTCAAACCCGCCTTGGGCTCATGAACTGGGCTTTCTACCGGATTGAGGTCAACGGTCCGGTCTACAGGTCCCTGTGTGATAATAAGGATTATGGTATATTTACCCCAATCCATTTTCGGCCTGCCACTCATATTTCAGACATCGAAAACTCGTTTTGCTGTTCGTTGATCCGGCGATCGCCTATTGCCGGAAGAAGATTGCCTCCCCCCTAATGCAGGTGGAGTTTTCGGAGACATCACATATGAAAACGCGTACTCGGGTTGTTGTCATCGGCGGCGGCATCGCCGGATGTTCAACGCTATATCATCTGACACAAGAAGGCTGGACCGATGTGGTTCTGGTCGAACGCAACGAGTTGACCAGCGGTACCACCTGGCATTCGGCGGCACAGGTGACCAATTTCGGCATGAACCAGACCATGGTGGGCCTGAAAAGCCATTCCATCGCGCTCTACAAGGCGCTGGCCGAGAACCCGGAATACCCGATCAACTATCACCATGGCGATGGCGGCATCCGGCTGGCCAACACGCCTCAGCAGATGCAGGGCTATCGTCATTTCGCCTCGATGGCGCGCGGCATGGATGTGCATTTCGAGGTGATCGACGCCGCCGAATGCGCCCGCCGCCATCCATTGATCTCGACCGAGAACCTGCTGGGCGGGCTGTGGGATCCGCTGGATGGCGATATCGACCCGGCCCAGCTGTGCCAGGCGCTGGCCTATCACGCGCGCAAGGCCGGGGCCGAGATCTATCGAAACACGCCGGTGACCGCGCTGACCCAGCACAAGGACGACACCTGGACCGTGCATACCGAACACGGTGATATCGACTGCGACATCGTGGTGAATGCCTGCGGCTACCGCGTCAACGAGGTGGGCGCCATGATGGGCGTGCATCACCCGGTCGCCTCGATGGAGCATCAGTATTTCCTGACCGAGGATATCCCGGAAATCGTGGCGGCAGGCCACCGCATGCCGCTGATCCGCTGCCCGATCTCGGACTACTATTGCCGGCAGGAAAAGAACGGGTTGCTGATCGGCTTCTACGAGCAGGCGTGCAAGACCTGGGGCATGGACGGGATCGACCCGAATTTCGTCAACGCCCTTTGCCCCGACGATGTGAATCGGGTGATGGACGTGCTCGAAGGTGCCTTTGCCCGCATGCCCGCCCTGCGCGAGACCGGCATCCGCGCCATCGTCAACGGCCCGATTACCTATACGATCGACGGCGCCCCGCTGATCGGCCCCATTCCCGGCAAGCGTAACGCGTTCTGCGCCATCGGCCTGCGCGCCGGTCTGGGCGAGGGCGGCGGTCATGGATGGCTCTTGGCGCAGATGATCGTACATGGCGAGGCCTGCTATGACACCTGGGTGATCGACCCGCGCCGGTTCACCGGACACGCCAATGTGGAACTGACCGCGCTGAAGGCCGTTGAGGACTATCAGAACGAGTTCCGCTTTCATTTTCCGCATGAACACCGCCCCGCCGGACGCCCCGCCAAGACAACTCCACTGACCCCGGTTCTGGCCGCCGAGGGCGCCGAATTCACCGTTGTCAACGGATGGGAGCGGGTGGATTACATCAAGCCTGCGCCCGATTTCCACCCAACGCTCGGCTTTACCTTTGACGAGACCTTTGACCTGATCGGGGCCGAGGTGCACGCGGTACAGTCCGGCGTCGGCCTGGCCGAGGTGAACGGCTTCAACCGGATCGAGATCACTGGTGCCGACCGGCACGCCTTTCTTGACCGGATGATCTGCGGCGCCGTACCCAAACGCGCGGGCCGGGTCGGGCTGTGCTATCTGCTGAACCATCACGGCAGGATCAAGGGCGAGGCGACGGTGGCGAACCTGCCTGCCTCGGATCGGGGTCCTGACCGGGTCTGGTACGGATCCGCCGCCGCCAGCGAGTTTCATGACATGGATTGGCTGCAAAGCCACCTGCGCGCGGATGAGGACGTGCATCTCCGCTCGCTCACCAATGACCAGACCATCCTGGTTCTGGCCGGTCCCCGGGCGCGCGACGTGCTCTCATCCTGCGCCCGGGGCGACTGGTCGCGCGCGGCCTTTGCCTGGCTGTCGGTGCGTGAATGTTTCATCGGCTTTGCGCCTGCCACTGTGCTGGGCGTCAGTTTCTCGGGCGAATTGGCCTATGAGATCCACGTCCCCAATGCCGCGCTCTATGCCGCCTATCTGGCGCTGCGAAAGGCCGGAGAGGCGCATGGCCTCACGCTTTTTGGCGCGCGCGCGGTCGACTCGATGCGCATGGAGAAAGGGTTCCTGCACTGGAAAGCCGATCTGATCACCGAATTCGATCCGTTCGAGACCGGGCTCAGCCGGTTCGTCAAGCTCGACAAGGGTGATTTCATCGGCAAGCAGGCGCTGCTGGACCGGCAGGGCAAGGACCCCGGCAGAAAGCTGGTGACCCTGCATGTCGATACGACCCACGCCCCCGCGCATCCGGGCGCCTCGCTGATGCAGGGGCAACAGGTGGTCGGGACCGTGACGTCCGGCGGCTGGGGCTATCGGATCGGCAAGAACCTGGCCTATGCCTTTGTCGATCCCGCGATGGCGGCGCCGGGCAGCAGCATGATGCTGGATCTCTGCGGTGACATGGTGACCGCGCAGGTGATCGCGCCCTCGCCCTATGATCCCGACCATGCCCGCATGCGCGGCTGACCCTTGCCTATCCGCCCGGTTGCGGCTTTCGTTAGCGCAGCCCCCTGATGCTTACGAACCGAAAGGACACCGACATGCCCAGCCTTCTCCCCTGCCCTGACCGGTGCCCGGCATGACCCGGCGCGTGGTCGGTATCCTTGGCGGCATGGGCCCCGAGGCGACGATCTTGCTGCAACAGCGGTTGCTGGCAACGGTAACGGCGACCGATGATGCCGATCATCTGCCGCTGCTCATCGACATGAACCCGCAGGTGCCCTCGCGCATCGCGCATCTGATCCAGGGCACCGGCACCGATCCCGGCCCCACCCTGGCGCAGATGGCGCAGCGGCTGGAACAGGCCGGTGCCACCGCGCTTGGCATGCCCTGCAACACCGCCCATCACTATGCCCCCGCGATCGAGGCGGCGGTGTCGATCCCGCTGTTGAACATGGTGACCCTGTCAGTTGCACGCGCGCGCGCGCTGCTGGCACCGGGCGCGCGGGTCGGTCTGCTCGCCTCGCCCGCCGTGCGGATGGCGGGCGTCTTTGACGCTGCCCTCGACGAGGCCGAACTGACCCCGCTCTGGCCCGAGGATGGCGACCGCATGCTGACCGCGATTCGCACCATCAAGGCCGAAGGGCCGGTGCCCGCCGCGCGCGCGATCCTGACCAGCGCGGCAGAGGAGTTGGCAGAGAAAGGCGCAGCGCTCATCTTTGTCGCCTGCTCTGAGTTCTCCCTGATTGCCGACAGCTTGCCCAGTACCCCGCCTGTCATGGACACGGTCGATGTGCTGGCCGAAGCGATCCGCGATCATACACGCGAAGAGTAATAGTTTTTCATTATGAAATAGATCGGAAAATGCAACTTATTCCGATCAATTTCCTTTGCTAGTCTCCTCTCATGACATCAGAATGCCCCGGCCAGTGCCGGTTCCTTCTGGTGCTTGAACCCATTCTATCAACTCACGATCGGAGACAGACATGGACGGAAACGACGCCCCCAGCGCAGGCCAGTGCCCGGTGATGCATGGACATGCCGCAGGCAGCGGCATGCGCAACCATCATTGGTGGCCCAACCAGATCAATCTGAAACTGCTGCACCAGCATTCGTCCAAATCGGATCCGATGGGCGCGCATTTCAGCTATGCCGAAGCGTTCAAATCGCTCGATCTCGACGCTCTCAAAGCCGATCTGACCGCGCTGATGACCGACAGCCAGGACTGGTGGCCCGCCGACTATGGCCATTACGGCCCCCTCTTCATCCGCATGGCATGGCACAGCGCGGGCACCTATCGCCTGGCCGACGGGCGCGGCGGTGGCGGCACCGGCAACCAGCGCTTTGCCCCGCTCAACAGCTGGCCCGATAACGGCAACCTCGACAAGGCCCGCCGCCTTCTCTGGCCGATCAAGAAGAAATACGGCGACAAGATCTCGTGGGCCGACCTGATGATCCTCGCTGGCAACGTGGCGCTGGAATCGATGGGCTTCAAGACCTTCGGTTTTGCCGGCGGCCGCCCCGACATCTGGGAACCCGAAGAGGACATCTATTGGGGATCCGAAGGCGAATGGCTTGCCACCTCGGACAAGCCCAACAGCCGCTATTCGGGCGATCGCGATCTGGAAAACCCGCTGGCCGCCGTGCAGATGGGCCTGATCTACGTGAACCCCGAGGGCCCGGATGGCAACCCCGACCCCATCGCTTCGGGACGCGACGTGCGTGAAACCTTTGCCCGCATGGCGATGAATGACGAAGAAACCGTGGCACTGGTTGCGGGCGGCCACACCTTCGGCAAGGCGCATGGCGCGGGCGACGCCGCCCATGTGGGCGCCGAACCCGAGGCGGCCCCGGTCGAGGCGATGGGCCTGGGCTGGCTCAGCACCTATGGCTCCGGCAAGGCCGGTGACGCGATCACCAGCGGCATCGAAGGCGCCTGGAAACCCAACCCCACCAAGTGGGACATGGGCTATTTCGACGTGCTGTTCGGCTATGAGTGGGAACTGGTCAAAAGCCCGGCAGGTGCAAACCAGTGGCGTGCCAAGGACGTGAAGCCCGAGCATATGGTTGTCGATGCCTTTGACCCGGACAAACGCCACGCGCCGATGATGACCACCGCCGACATGTCGCTGCGGATGGACCCGGAATACGAAAAGATCTCGCGCCGGTTCCATGCCAACCCCGACGAGTTTGCCGATGCCTTTGCCCGCGCCTGGTTCAAGCTGACCCATCGCGACATGGGTCCGCGCGCCCGTTATCTGGGCAAGGAAGTGCCCGCCGAGGAATTGATCTGGCAAGACCCGGTTCCCGCCGGTGCCCAGATCGACGCGGCGGATGCCGCTGCGCTCAAGGCACAGATCCTGGCCTCGGGCCTGAGCGTGTCCGACATGGTGTCGACCGCCTGGGCCTCGGCTTCGACCTATCGCGGTTCTGACATGCGCGGCGGTGCCAATGGCGCCCGTATCCGCCTGGCCCCGCAAAAGGACTGGGACGTCAACGAGCCCGCGAAACTGGCCCGCGTGCTGGGCGTGCTCGAAGGGATCCAGGCCGGGTTCAACAGCGGCGGTAAATCGGTGTCGATGGCCGACCTGATCGTGCTGGCGGGCTGCGCCGGTATCGAGCAGGCGGCAAAGGCCGCCGGTCACCAGATCGAGGTGCCCTTCACCTCGGGCCGGGGCGATGCCAGCGCCGAGCAGACCGACGCCGAGAGCTTTGAGGTGATGGAACCGGTGATGGACGGGTTCCGCAACTATCAGGCGCGCGAGCTTTCCACCTCGCCCGAGGAGATGCTGGTCGATCGTGCCCAGCTTCTGGGTCTGACCGCGCCGGAAATGACGGTTCTGGTCGCAGGTCTGCGGGTTCTGGGCGCCAATCATGGCGGTTCGTCCCATGGGGTCCTGACCGACCGTCCCGGCGTGCTGAGCACCGATTTCCTGACCAACCTGCTGGACATGGGGACCGAGTGGAAACCGTCGGGCAAGGGCGTCTACGAAGGCCGTGACCGCACCAGCGGGGCGCCGCGCTGGACCGCGACACGGGTTGATCTGGTGTTCGGCTCCAACTCGCAGCTCCGCGCGCTGGCCGAACGCTATGCCCAGGACGATGCCGAGGCCAGCTTTGTGGCCGATTTCGTCGCCGCCTGGGTCAAGGTGATGAATGCGGACCGGTTCGACCTGACCTGATCTGGACACAAAAGAGCAAAACGGGGCGGCCCCTGCCGCCCCGTTTTGTTTTGTATTATGCAGTGATGACCCCCTCGTATTTGGTCAAACCCTGACTTAACCTCGTGACGTTTGGAACCACCTGAGTTGAAGCTGTCATGCGTTCGCATCCCCCCGCCCTGCCACATGTCACATGGCTCCGGGCCTTCGAGGCTTCATCGCGGCATCAGAGCTTTTCGGCCGCCGCCGACGAACTGGGTATGACCCCCGCTGGTGTCAGCCAACAGATCCGTCTGCTGGAACGGCATCTTAAGGCCGAGTTGTTCCAACGCCTCCCCCGAGGCGTGACACTGACAGACATCGGCCAGGCCTATGCGCAGACAATTCGCAAAAGCTTTGACGAAATGGCGGCGGCGACGGGTGGGTTATTCGGGGTGCAAGGTAAACGGGTCGTACAGGTCCGCGCGGCGATCTCTTGCGCCGCGCTGGTCATCGCGCCGCAGTTGCACCGGTTTCAGGACGAGCATCCCGACATATTAGTGCAGTTTTCGACCTCGGTATGGGCGGACCGGTTCGACACCGCCGCACTGGACATGGATATCCGCTGGGGACTTGGCAACTGGGACGAGAGCCTGATGCAGCATCTGGGCCACGAATCCGCGATCCCCGTCTGTCACCCGGATTTCGCGGCAAGCCTTGGCGACGCGCTGGACGCACAAGCACTTGCCGGGTCGCGGGTGGTGCAAATCGTCGGGTCGGAAACCGATTGGGGCAAATGGTCGGATCTGCACGGGCTGGGGATCGGCGCCACTGCAGACTGGATGCGGGTCGATAACTCGCTGAACGCACTGCAGATCGTTGCTGCGGGCCAGGGAGTCACGATGGTGCTGGAGAGCTTTGCCCGACCCTATCTTGATCAGGGTGATCTGGTTGTACCGCTCGACCTGCGCCTGCCCAAACGGCGGGCACATTACCTTGTGACCCGCGACACCGCTGCCCGGCGAGAAGAGGTGCGTCTGTTCTCTGCCTGGATCACCGCGCTCTACCGCGAGACGCTGACACCCAGGACATGACACGCAAAAGGGCCGCACATTTTGTGCGACCCTTGTGCAGAACCTATGGTGCAGAGCGAGCGCCCCTGCCCGCCCCGGTCGATCCCCTATTCGGCAGCCTCTTCATAGGCATCCATCGGCGGGCAGGTGCAGACAAGGTGGCGGTCGCCATAGGCATTGTCGACCCGGTTCACCACCGGCCAGTATTTGTCGACGCCCAGGTTACCCGGAGGGAAACAGGCCTGTTCGCGGCTATAGGGCCGATCCCAGTCGCCCACCAGATCACGCACCGTATGAGGCGCGTGTTTCAGCGGGTTGTTCTCGGCGTCGATCTTGCCGTCGATGATCTCCTGCGCTTCGGCCCGGATCGACAGCATCGCGTCACAGAACCGGTCCAGCTCGTCCTTGGGTTCGGATTCCGTGGGTTCGACCATCAGCGTCCCCGCCACCGGCCAGCTCATCGTCGGCGCGTGGAACCCGCTGTCGATCAGGCGCTTGGCCACGTCGTCCACCGTCACGCCCGCCTCGTCGTTCAGCGGCCTTGTGTCGAGGATGCATTCATGCGCCACCCGCCCCGTCGCCGAGGTGTAGAGGATCGGATAGGCATCCTTTAGCCGCGCGGCGATGTAGTTGGCGTTCAGGATCGCCACCTTGGTCGCCTGGGTCAGGCCCGCACCGCCCATCAGCAGAACATAGGCCCAGCTGACCGGCAGGATCGAGGGCGAGCCGAAGGGCGCCGCCGAAACCGGACCCACGGCGGTGCCGTATTCCGGGTGGCCCGGCAGATGCTCGGCCAGATGCGCCTTGACCCCGATCGGACCCATGCCGGGGCCGCCGCCGCCATGCGGGATGCAAAAGGTCTTGTGCAGGTTCAGGTGGCTCACATCGCCGCCGATCTCGCCGGGCTGCGCCAGACCCACCATCGCGTTCATGTTGGCCCCGTCGATATAAACCTGGCCGCCATGTTCATGGGTGATGTCGCAGACCTCGCGCACCGTCTCCTCGAACACGCCATGGGTCGAGGGATAGGTGATCATGCAGGCCGCCAGATTGGCGCTGTGCTGCTCGGCCTTGGCGCGGAAATCGGCCAGGTCGATATTGCCGTGATCGTCCGAGCGGACCGGCACCACCTGATAGCCCACCATCTGCGCGGTGGCCGGGTTGGTGCCATGCGCCGAAGTGGGGATCAGGCAGATGTTGCGGTGCCCCTGCCCCTGAGCCGCGTGATAGTTGCGGATGGTCATCAGGCCTGCATATTCCCCCTGCGCGCCCGAATTGGGCTGCATCGAGATCGCGTCATAGCCGGTGATCTGGCACAGTTTCTCGGACAGGTCGTCGATCATCTCGAGATAGCCATGCGCCTGATCCTCGGGCACGAAGGGATGCAGGTTGGCAAATTCCGGCCAGGTCACCGGGATCATCTCGATGGTCGCGTTCAGCTTCATCGTGCAGCTGCCCAGCGGGATCATCGCCCGATCCAGCGCCAGGTCGCGATCGGCCAGACGCCGCATATAGCGGGTCATCTCGGCCTCGGCCCGGTTCTTGTGGAAGATGGGATGGGTCAGATAGGGCGTATCGCGCAGCGCGTAATCGGGCAGGCGATAGGCGCGGTTCTTGACGCTGTCATCCTTCTTGTCGATGCCAAAGGCGCCCCAGACCGCCTCGATGGTCTCGGAGCGGGTCTGTTCGTCGAGCGAAATGCCGATCCGGTCGCTGCCCACCTTGCGCAGGTTGACGCCACGCGCCACGGCGGCCTCGATCACCGTCTTTTGCAGCGGGCCGACATCGACGGTGATGGTGTCGAAGAACACGTCGGGTTCAACCTTGAACCCGTGCTCTTCCAGCCCGGCAGCCAGGCGCGAGGTCTTGCGATGTACCGATTGCGCGATCGCCTTGATCCCGTCGGGTCCGTGATAGACCGCGTACATCGAGGCCATCACCGCCAGCAGAGCCTGGGCGGTGCAAACGTTCGAATTGGCCTTTTCGCGGCGGATATGCTGTTCGCGAGTTTGCAGCGCCAGGCGATAGGCCTTGTTGCCGCGCGCGTCGATGCTGACGCCGATGATCCGGCCCGGCATCGCCCGCTTGAGCTTGTCCGTGGTGGCCATATAGGCCGCGTGCGGGCCGCCATAGCCCATCGGCACACCAAAGCGCTGGGTCGAACCGATGGCGATATCGGCACCCATCTCGCCGGGCGATTTCAGCAGCGCGAGCGACAGGATGTCGGCGGCAACGATGGCGATGGCGTTATGTTCGTGCAGCGCCGCGATTTCGGCGGTGTAGTCGCGCACATGGCCATAGGTGCCCGGATACTGGAAGATGGCGCCAAACACCGCGCCGGCCTCCAGCTCGGACGGGTCGCCCACCTGCACATCCACGCCCAGCGGCTCGGCCCGGGTGCGGATCACCGCGACGGTCTGCGGGTGGCAGTTCTTGTCGACGAAGAAGGCCGCGTTGTTGGCCTTGGACCGGCTGGAGCGTTTCGCCATGGCCATCGCCTCGGCCGCCGCGGTGGCCTCGTCCAACAGCGAGGCGTTGGCCACGTCCAGCCCGGTCAGGTCGCTGACCATGGTCTGGAAGTTCAACAGCGCCTCAAGCCGGCCCTGGCTGATTTCCGGCTGATAGGGGGTATAGGCGGTGTACCAGGCCGGGTTTTCCAGGATGTTGCGCAGGATCGGCGCCGGGGTGGTGGTGCCGTAATAGCCCTGGCCGATCAGCGAGGTCAGAACCTTGTTCTTCGAGGCCACCTGTTTCATGTGATAAAGCGCGTCGCGCTCGGTCATGGCGGGGCCCCAGTCCAGCGCCTCTTTCTGCCGGATCGAGGGCGGCACGGTGGCGTCGATCAGCTGGTCAAGCGTCTTGAAGCCGATCACCTGCAACATATCGGCCATCTCGCGCGGGCTGGGTCCGATATGGCGGCGGTTGGCGAAATCGTAGGCTTCGTAATCGGTGAGTTTGAAGGCCATGGCTCTGGGTCCTCGTCAGGCGGTTGGCGCCGCCGGCAGGGCCGGCGGCCGGCGGCTTAGCCGATCATGTCGTTATAGGCGGCGAGATCCATCAGGCCGTCAAGCTGCGACGGATCGCTGAGCTTGATCTTGTAGATCCAGGCGTCGCCTTCGGGGCTGTCGTTCAGGGCACCGGGATTGTCGGCCAGGTCCTCGTTCACCTCGACCACCTCGCCATCGACCGGGGCGTAGATTTCCGAGGCGGCCTTGACCGACTCAATGACGCCGATCTCGTCACCCTGGGCAAAGTCGTCACCGGCCTCTTTCTGCTCGATGAACACCACCTCGCCCAACTGGTCGGCGGCGTGTTTGGTGATGCCCAGCGTGGCGATCTCGCCCTCGACGCTGAGCCATTCGTGATCTTCGGAGTAATAGATGGTCATTTGGTCGATCCTTCAGATGGTGTGTTTCAGTTACCTCGGGCGGGGACAAGGTTTTGAAAAAACCTTGTGAACAAAGCCTTTACAAGGCTTTGCGCCCCTGCCGCGTGGCAGGGGTGTGTTAGCGTTTGTAGTTTTGTGCAACAAAGGGCAGCGAGACGATTTCGGCGGGCTGGGCCTTGCCCCGGATGATCAGGTTGACCTTGTCGCCCGGTGCCGCATGAGCGCTGGCGACATAGCCCATCGCCACCGGCGCGCCAACGGTGGGGCCAAACCCGCCCGAGGTGATCTCGCCGATGGTCTCGCCGCCCAGGCTCTGGATCTCCACATGCTGGCGGGCGGGCGCCCGGCCTTCGGGCCTGATGCCGACCAGCTTGCGCGGGGCGCCCTCGGCGATTTCCTTCAGGATGCGTTCGGCGCCCGGAAACCCGCCTTCTTCGCGGCGGCGTTTCTGGATGGCCCAGAGCAGGCTCGCTTCGATGGGCGAGGTCTCGTTGTCGATATCATTGCCGTAAAGGCAAAGCCCCGCCTCCAGCCGCAGGCTGTCGCGCGCACCCAGACCCGCCGGTTCGCAATCCTCATGCGCCAGGAACAGGCGCGAGATGCGGATCGCCTCGCCTTCGGGGATCGAGATTTCGTAACCGTCCTCGCCGGTATAGCCCAGCCGCGAGATGCGGCACTCGACGCCGTCGATCTGGCCCAGCATCGTCTCCATGAACTTCAGATCGCGCGCTGCGGGGCAGAGACGGCCCACCACATCCTCGGCACTGGGGCCCTGCACCGCAACCAGCGCGCGGTCGAAGATCTCGGTCACCTCGACCCCGTCCAGATGCGCCGCCATATGCGGAATGTCCTGATGGCGCAGCGCCGCGTTCACCACCACAAAGAAATACTCGCCCGCATTGGACACGATCAGGTCATCCATGATGCCGCCCTGGGCGTTGGTGAAGAAGCCATAGCGCGCCTTGCCTTCGGGCAGGGTGGAAAACACCTGCGGGCAGAGCTTTTCCAACTTGGCGCCAATATCCTCTCCGCGCAGGATCACCTGCCCCATGTGGCTGACATCGAACAGAGCCGCCTTTTCGCGGCACTGCTTGTGCTCGCCCATGATCCCCATCGGGTATTGCACCGGCATTTCCCATCCAGCGAAATCCACCATTTTGCCGCCAAGCTCGACATGCAGATCGTAAAGCGGGGTGCGTTTGGGCGTATCGGTCATGACTGGGGGACCCCTTGGGCTGAAAGACAGGATGCGGCGGAGAAGAGACCGTTCCGGCCCGGATCGACCCAGGCCGGGAAAAGGAGAGAGGGGCCAGCGGCGCGACCGGACCGGAACGGCAGTTTTTTGGAGGTGAACCCGTGGCCCACGGCTGGGGCGCGGTCTGGCCGACGCTCCCTCTTGCAGATCAGTGACGAAACGCGCTCGCTCACGAGAACCCCCCTGAATGCCCTGCTGGCGCGACATTTGTATCCCGTCGCACACAAGGTAAGTCTCCTATAGGAAACTTTTCCCCTATTAGCAACAAAAGATTTGCATGAGAAAATTCGAATGGGTTAGGCTGCCTTGCAGGGAGATCGGGAAAACAAGGACAACTGCGATGGAGCCGATACAGGCCGACGACGAGGGGATGAGCCCCGACATGCTGGAAGCGCCCGATGGCGAAACGCTGGGCAAGATGATTCGTGACGCCCGCAAGGACAAGGGCCTGACGCTGGAGGAAGCGGCGCGGTCGGCCGCGATCGGCCGCTCGACCCTGTCCAAGATCGAGAACAACCAGACCCGGCCAAGCTTCGACATCATCCGCCGCCTGATGCAGGCGCTGGATCTGGAGACGCCACAACTGTTCGTGCAATCGGGCAAGAGCGACATCTCGGGCCGCCGCGATTTCACCCGCAAGGATCAGGGCGAACATCAGGTCACCCGCACCTATGATCACGAACTGCTGTGCACCGAACTGACCAGCAAACGAATGTTGCCTTATATCAGCACGATCAAGGCCCGCGATGTCAGCGAGTTCGACACCTGGGTGCGCCACCGGGGGGAGGAGTTCATGTTCGTGCTGAGCGGCGAGCTGACCCTTTATACCGAACATTACCGGCCCCTGCCGATGAAGGCGGGCGACAGCGTCTATTACGACAGCGGCATGGGCCATGGCTGCGTCTCGACCAGTGACGAGGACGCGCGGGTACTGTGGGTCTCTCTCGAAGGCTAGTTCCTGAACCTCAGGGCGGGACGGCAACCGCCCCGCCCGAAAGGCTCAGAACTCTTTCAGATAGGCGATGACGTTCTCGATCTCATCCTCCTTCTTCAGCCCGGCAAAGGACATCTTGGTGCCTTTCATGAAATCCTTGGGCTTGGCCAGAAAGGCGGCCAGGCTTTCATCGTCCCAGACCAGCCCACCTGCGGCGGCCTCGGTCAGGGCGTCGGAATACTTGAACCCTTCGACCTGACCGGCAGCGGCGCCGATGATGCCGTTCAGCTGCGGCCCGACCTTGTTGGCCGCGCCCTCGCCAACCGCATGGCAGGCCTTGCACTTGTTGAACACCTTCTTGCCCTTGTCGGCATCGCCATCGGCCAGGGCGGGCAAAGCCAGCCCGGCGGCCAGAACGGTCAGGATCAGTCGGTTTTTGAACATGGGTTTCTCCTTCTCTCGGGGTTGCGGGTGCGGGGTTACAGCACCGGTGTCGCCAGCGGCTGGGCCAGGTCGACCGGACCCAGTACCGCGGCATCGGGAATGTCGTTGAGGGGCAGCGCCTGACCGCCATGGCGCGCAATGAACCGCGCGGCGGCCTCGGGCGTGGCAAAGGGCACAAGTTCAGGCGCGCCCATACCGCCCGCCACCCGGGCGCCGGTGACGAACAACGCGCCGTCGGCGGCGATCCAGTTGCCCGGCCCCGGCTCGACCCAGCTGAGCGCGGCGCCCATGTCGCTGACATAGACGGCGGTGATCTCGGCCTCGCGCTCGGGGCTTTTGAGATAGGCCACCATGTCGCGCACCTGGGCAAAGAACAGCGGCGCCGGATGCCCCTTGAGGTGGATTTGCCCCTTGGGCCCGCCATGTTCGGCGACGTTCATCTGACAGAAATAGCTAAGCGCGCTTTCGGTCAGATCGACCGGTGCGGGCGGCGCGGCGGCCTCGTCCTCCTTGCAGGCGGCCAGCGCGATCAGCACGATCAGGGCAAGGGTTCTCATGGTTCGACCCTCCGGAACGCAGCGCGGGCCAGCCACAGCCCCAGCACCGGCCAGATGAGCAGCGAGGCAGGCGCGGCCCAGACCGGCAGCGCCTGCGCGGCGCCGGTCATGCCCGAGGCCATGGCGACCCCTTCGGTCGCGGCGATGTTCCACAGCCGAAAGGCGTCGGCCGGGTTGGCCACCATCACCCAGGGGAAGACAGATTGGGTGAAGGTGCCGCCCTTGTCCATGACCACGGCCCCCAACAGGCCAAGATCGTAGAGGACGACGAAAACCAGCCAGAGCCCGGCCGACAGACCCGCCGCCGCGGCCGAGCCTCGGGCGGTCGCGGACAGCAGGTATCCCAGCGCCAGAAAGGAAGCGCCCAGCAGGATCGAGGTGAGAATGAGGCGCAAGAGCGCCATCAGGCTTTCAGGGCCCGCACCACCGAACCAGGCCGCCACCGCTCCGGCGGTGCCAAATCCGACGGTCATGGCAAAGGCCAGCGCGGCCAGATGCGCGGCGAACTTGCCCAGCAGGATCTCGCCCCGCCCCGCTGGATAGGACAGCAGCAGGGGCAGGCTGCCCCGGTCCATGTCGCCCGCCACCGCGTCGAACGAGATCATCAGCGCCAAGAGCGGCGCCAGATAGACGCTGAGCGTGGTCATCGAGGCAACCGAGACCGTCAACATATCGACCCCCAGCGTGCCAGTAGGGGCGCTGCCCGCGAATGTCAGCGCCAGCGCGAACAAGACCATGATCAGGGTCGCGACCAGCAGCCAGCGGTTGCGGCGCAGGATCAGCATTTCGGTTTGGGCAACGGCAAGAAAACGGGTCATTGCAGCGTCTCCTTTGCATAGTGGCGATAGAGGTCCTCCAGCCGGGGCGGGGTCATGTCGACATCGACAACCGCCTCGCCCATGGCGGCGATGCTGCGCAGCGCGGTCATCTTGTCGGCGGGGTCGCACAACAGCTCGACCGAGGCACCGTTGACCCGGCTGCCACCCAGCCGGGCGGCCAGCGCATCGGCGTTTTCGCGCGCCCTGACCCGCAAGCGGATCGGCAGACCCGCCAGCGCCGACAGGTTGGCCAGCGTGTCATCGGCCACCTTGACCCCCTTGCGCAGGATGGCGATGCGGTCGGTGCGGGCCTCGACCTCGGTCAGGGCGTGGCTGGCGATCAGCACCGCCGCCCCCTGCCCCGCCAGTTCGTCGATGATGGCATAGAGATCCTGCCGCGAAATCGGGTCGAGACCGCTGGTCGGCTCGTCCAGCAGCGCCACGCGGGGCTTGCCCAGCAGCACCTGAGCCAGGCCCAACCGCTGCCGCATCCCCTTGGAATAGGCGCCGATGCGGCGGTCCATCGCGTCGGCCAACCCGACCCGCTCCAGCAGACCGGGCACATCGGCCCGCTCGCCGGACAGGCGGGCGAACAGCGTCAGTTGCTCGCGCCCGGTCAGGGCCGGGTGGAACGAGACCGCTTCGGGCAGATAGGCAATGTCGCGCCGCGCCTGCGCGCTGCCGGGCGCGGCATCACCGATGCGAATGCTGCCGCCGTCGATCCGGGTCAGGCCGAGGATGGATTTGATCAGCGTCGATTTGCCGGCACCATTATGGCCCAGCAGCGCTACGCGCTCACCTGGGACCAAGGTCAGGTCGATATGGTCCAAAACGCGCGCGCTGCCGCGATCCTTGACCGCCTGATGGATGATCAGGGCCTTATCCGTCATGGGGCACCTTCTTCAGGGCTAAGGGTTCGGGGGCATGCATCAGCGGGTTGCTGTCGATCACCCCACCCGGCAACAGCGCCGGAAAGGCCGATTGCGACCAGCGCACCAGCTGCACGGCGGGGGAGCCAAGCAGCAGCTTGGCTGCCGGTTGGGTCCACAGCACATGGTCCATGCTGTCGTTGGGGCGATAGGGGGCGTCGGCAATGCCGTCGCCATTGACGTCATAGGCGGCAAAATCGGACCAGTAATTGCCGCGCCCGTCCTCGGACCACTCGACCCATTTGGTCGAGACATACTTGACCTGTGTCCGGTTGCCGACAAAGGCGTTGCCGACGATCCGGTTCCGCTCGGACCCGGCGGTGAAATGGATTCCGATGCCGCAGCCTTCGAACCAGTTGTCGGTGAATTCATTCTTGTTGGCATTGTAGAGGAAGGTGCATTTCTCCTTCGCCCCCTTCACCACATTGCCCGAGATCACGCTGTCATTGGCATAATTCAGCATGACCCCGTGTTCACGGTCGCCGATCGAGACGTTGTTCAGCACCTTGACCCGGCTGGTGAACATCACCGCATAGCCCAGATCGTTGCCGATCGAGACATTGCCCGAGACCTCGGAATTGTCGGCATACATGTAATGCACGGCAAAGCGCAGATCGCGGAACAGGTTGCCGCGAAAGATGTTGCGGCGCGAGGAGTTCACGAAGATACCGTCGCGGCCGTATCGGATATCGTTGTCCTCGACCACCGCGCCGGGGGCGTTCCAGACATAGACGCCGTTGCCGCGCGCGTTCATGTGGCGGTCCTGGCGGCCCTCGATCCGGTTGCCCTTGACCAGCGCATCCTTGGCGCCGTGGATATCGACGCCGTAGAGATTGCCGATCAGCACGTTGTTTTCCACTACCGGCGCGCGGGCGGTCTTGGTCAGCTGGATACCGCTGTCGATCCCGTCGTGATCCGAGCCCGAGCCGATCACGGTCAGCCCGCGCAGGGTCACGCCGGGGCCGGTCACGGTGATCACGCTGCCGGTGCCTTGTCCGTCAATGGTGGCCTGCCCCATCCCGTCAAGGGTGACGGGCCGGGACAGGACCAGGGTTTCGGCATAGATGCCGGGCGCCAGGCGGAGGGTGTCACCATCCGCCGCCTGGGCCAGTGTCCGGGCGATGGCCCCCGCCCGGTTGGGCACGTCCCAATCAGCCGCCCAAAGGGGCGTGGCAAACAGGGTCGCAATCAGCAGGGGCCAGCGCATGAGTTATGCCCCCCGCGGTTCGACAAACATCCGGCCACGCATTTCCATGTGCAGCGCGTGGCAGAACCACTGGCAATAGAACCAGTGCACGCCCGGACGGTCGGCGATGAAGGTGACCGAGGCGGTGGCCTGCGGCGCCACTTCCATCGCGATGCCAAAGTTGGCCATGCACAGCCCGTGGGTCACGTCATCCACATCATCGAGGTTGGTGACATAGATCGTCACCTCGTCGCCCTGTTTCACCGTGAACTTCTCAAGGCTGAAGGTCGGCGCCACGGACGTCATGTAGACCCGCACCTTGTTGCCGTCGCGGATCGGTTCCTCGGCGCCTTCCTCAAGGTCGACGCCATCGGCGGCGGCCTGCTGGCGGGCGTCTTCCCACATCGGGTCGTTGCGATCCCAGACGTTGACCGGGTTCACCTTGGACCGGTGCACGATGATGCTGTCATGCGGCTCGGCAAAGGTCGGGCCATCATGCACCACCTTCATCTTGTCGCCCGAGATGTCGATCAGCTGTTCGTTTTCGGGCTTCAGGGGGCCGACATTCAGGAACCGGTCCTTCGAGAACTTGTTCATCGAGATCAGCCATTTGCCGTCGGCCTCGGCGGTTTCGCCCATCGAGGTCGAGTTGTGGCCCGGCTGATACTGCACATCGACCTTGTCGAGGATCGGGTCGACATCGGCACCAGCATAAGCCTCGATCGCCTTCTGGATGTCCCACTTCACCACCTGGCTGTCCAGGAACAGGGTGGTATAGGCGTTGCCCTTGTTGTCGAACGCGGTGTGGAGCGGCCCAAGACCCAGCTGCGGTTCGGCCACGATGGCCGAGCGCGGATCGGCATTGTCCGAGAACAGCGCATCGACCTTTTCGACGTCGATCACCGAGACGGTGGGCGACAGCTTGCCGTTGATCATGATGTGGCGCTTGTCGGGGGCGGCGTTACAGCCATGCGGGCTGTTGGGGATCGGGATATAGCGGGTATAGTTCTTGCCCGCGCCCTTGCGCCCGTCGACAACCTTGACGCCGTTCAGCTCCTGATAGTCGCCCGCGGCGATGCCGGCCTCGATTTCCTTGAGGTTGAACACGACCACATGGTCCTGCTCGTTCTCGGTCATCTCGGCAAGGTTCATACCCATTTCCGAGTTGTACGAGGTCGAGAAGGCGTATTTGCCCTGATAATCGCAATCGGTGTTGTCGAGGTTGCCCGACACGATCACCTGCCAGGCGATTTCCATGCTGTCGCCGTCGATCGCGGTGAAGATGTTCACATATTGCGAGGGATCGTCGAGGATCTGGCCGTCATTGACCAGCGGCGCCTCATGCTCGCCATTGGCAAAGACATAGCCGGTGCGCGGGTATTTCTGCGGACGCAGGCCGTGGATGTCATGCGCGTTGGGGATCTCGATGATCTTGTCGCATTTCATCACATCGCAGCGCACGCGCGCCACGCGGGTGTTGGCCTTGTCGTTCATGAACAGGTAGCGCCCGTCATAGGTGCCTTCGGTGAACGACATATGCGGGTGGTGCAGGTCGCCGTTGTCATAGGTTTTCTTGCCATTGGCGGCGAGGTACTGCTTGGTCTCGGGCAGCAGGCCCTCGGTCAGCACCTTGAGCGACTCGTTGGTCTGGCCCCAGCCGGTGGCCGAGCAGCGGTTGAACACCGGTACCCGCATCAGTTCGCGCATTGAGGGGATGCCGAGGATGCGCAGCTCGCCGGTCTGGCCCGAGGACCAGAAGCCGTAATATTCGTCCAGCTCGCCTGGCTCCAGATTGGCCTTGGCGGCGGCGGATGCCTCCCGCGCGGTCATCAGGGTGGCCCCCAGCCCGGTGCTGGCGAGAACGGCCCCGGTGGCTGTCGCGCCCAGCAGGCCGCGGCGGGTGACGCTCAGGTTGTTTTCGTGGTCCGACATGATCGTTCCTCCTTTCAGGAAGCTTCTTGCGGTTTGGCGTTTGGATGGTTCGCCGGTGGGTGTCCGAGGGTCAGTTTCGGATCGACCGTCCCTGTGCGCGCCCGCCGCTTGATCTGGCGGATGACGACGGGGCATTTGGCCTCGGACTGATAGAGCACCTGGCAATGCAGGCAGGTGATGCATTCGTTCGGGTTGATCTCGCCCGTGGGGTGGATCGCCTGAACCGGGCATTCGTTGGCGCAGGTCTGGCAGGGGTTGCCGCAATCCTTGTAGCGGCGCAGCCAGTCGAACATGCGGATACGGGCGGGGATCGCCAGCGCCGCGCCCAGCGGACACAGGTAGCGGCAATAGAACCGTTCGATGAAAAGGCCGATCAGCAAGAGCAGCAGCGCAAACACCACAAACGGCCAGTCGCGCATGAACTTGAGGATGATCGCGGTCTTGAACGGTTCGATCTCGGCATAGGTTTCGGCCAGCGGGATCGAGACAAAGCTGAGACCGAACAGACCCAGGAAGATCATGTATTTCACCGGCCATAGCCGCTCGTTCAGGCCCCAGGGCAGGGTCCATTGCGGCAGGCGCAAGGCGCGGGCGACCTTGTTGGTCAGCTCTTGCAGCGCGCCAAACGGGCAGAGCCAGCCGCAATAGGCGCCCCGCCCCCAAAAGATCAGCGCGGCGGCCACGGCGAACCACTGGATGAACACCAGCGGGTCGAGCAGGAACGCGTCCCAGCTGAACCCCGTGCGCAGGCTGCCGGCAAGTGCCATCAGGTTGACGACGCTCAGCTGGGCATTGGCGTACCAGCCGATGAAGAACAGCGTTGCGGTCAGATAGGCAATGCGGAACCAGTAGAAGACGCGCGCGTTCATCGTGGCCTGGAACTGGAAGAAGAAGGTCGCGGTCAAAAGCAGCAGCATCGCGCTCAGGATGCCGATCTCGACGGTGCGGTCCTTCCAGATCCGTTGCCACAGCGCGGCCTTGGCGGCGGCCTCGTCGCTCGCATCCTCGACCACCACAGGGGCGGCGGCAGGCAGCAGGAAGCGTTCCGGCAAGCGGTAGCCCAGATCGAAGGTGAGGAAGCTTTTCTCCACCGCACCCACGGCACGCTGCACCAACAGTTGCAGGCGGAAGGGGGCGGCGGGGTCGAATTCGGCATCGGCGGGGATCTTGAAGAGGTCAAGCTCGGTAAAGCCGGGCGCGTCCTCAGCCGCGACCGCACCCAGACGGCGCTGTTGTCGATCAAAGAAGCGCACCGCACTGTCGCCCTGGATCAGCTGGATCCGGTCGAAGATGCCCCCACGCACATAGCCCGATCCCTTGAAGCTGTAGGCGCCGCGCCCGAGTACCAGAATGGCCTGCTCGCCTGGCTCAAGCCAGTTTTGCAGGTTGGCGTATTCCGCCTCTCCCAGCAGGGTGCGGCCGATCTCGGGCACCGAGACCAGCGCCAGGTGCATGTCGATGAACGTGTCTTCGGGCTGGCCGGGCTCAGGGCGCTTGATGGCACGGGCGTCCCCGGTGGCCTCAAAGGCCGCGTTGACCTGTCCGATATCCAGGGTCATCCGCCGGACCGAGCCGTCGCCCGACAGGGTGAACCAGTCACTGGTCCCGGTCTGGTCCATGTCGATCTCGCGACGCGGGCCTTCGGGGGTGGCGGGCGACAGGCCGCCCAGCCCCAGCGCGCGCGCCACCTTGAGCCCTGCGCGCACCAGACTGTCGTCGATCACCATGATGGTGACCGTGGCGCCCGAGATGATGTCGAGATCATGCCCCTCGCCGCCGGTCTCGGCCTCGCGTTTCAGGTCAAGACCCTGATAGCCCTCGGTCAGGGCGACCATCCTGGAATTGGGGATGCCGATCAGCACGATCGGTTCGGAATGTTCCACCAGCTTGACGCCGGTCAGCACCGCGTCGGCGTCGATGGCGGCGATCACATGGATCGGCTTGCCGGAATAGCCGGTGGTGCCCACGAAATCCGAGGTGAGAAAGGCCCAGGCAACGGTCTCGCCACCCTTGAGCACCGGCGCCACCGGCACATCCTCGCGCAGCGGGCCAAAGCCATCGGCGCCGGGGGCCAGGTAGGCGGGCGCAAGCGCGGCCAGAAACCGGGGCAGGTCGCTGGCCTGCCCCGGGATGGGGGCCAGGAACAGAAGGGTCAGCAGAACCCGGATGACGCGTGTGATCAGCACATCGCACCTCTCTTGTCTTGGATTGGGGGGCCACGGGTCTCGGGCCAGAGCCGGTTCCGCACCGCCCAAGCCGACACGTCGGTTCGGGTCGGTTGCCGGGCGTCGAGGAGGACCGGTTCGACGACCCCGCCATAGGCAGGCGTCATGAAATCAACCCCTGTCGAACACATCAGGCAATCGCCGCAATCGGGGCAGGGATCATCCGTGCCCTCGACCGGCATCTGGATCCAGACCGCGCCCTCTTCCGAGCAGATCTCGATCCACGCGCCCTCGCCTGCCTGGGCCAGCTGCGGCGCCAGCAGTTGCAGCACCATCAGCACGATGCCCAAGACACCGCCGACGCGGCGCAGGGCGCTGCGGATCGGGTCCGGTATGTCGGTCTGGCGGGGCATAAGCACCTCGGGCACGGGATTGCGTCTGGCCCGAGTCCTATGCGTCCCGCCGCGCCGCTTACTTGACTTTGGTCAGGCCCCCACCTCGGCTGCGATCACATTCCGCAACGCCAGCGCAAACAGCTGCGCCACCGCGCTATCCGGCCGGTCGGGCCGCGTCATCAACCCCACCGGCCCCCTGGTCAGCCCGGTCTGGAACGGCAACGCCACCAACCGCCCCTCGGCAATCTCGTTGGCAACCACCCCGCGCGAGATGATCCAGACCGCATCCGAGCGGCGTGTATGAACCCGGCCAAAGGCGCCCGAGACGGTTTCCAGCCGGTTGGGAAACTCGCCGATCCCGTTTGCGATCAGCATCTGTTCGACCAACGGCCGTATCGCGGCGCCGGGCGGCGGATAGATCACCGGCCAGTCGGCCACCCGCGCCAGATCGGGCGCGGCCAGCAGCGGATGACCGGGGCGCACCACAAACACCACCTGTTCCTGATAGAGCTGGGTGAACGAAAGCCCCTGCATTGTCTCGGGCGGCCCCATCCGCCCGATCACCAGATCCAGCGTCCCCAAACGCAGCCGTTCGACCAGATAGCCATGCGGCCCGTCCTGGATCCGCAACAGCGCATGCGGTGCCAGTCGTGCGAATTCGCCCACCGCGCGCGGCATCAGATAGGCCGCCACGCTGGGCAAGGCCCCCACCGACAGGGTTTCCCGCTGACGGCGCCCCTCGGTCTCGATCCCGTCAAGCCCCTGTTGCAGGCTGGCCAGCGACATCCGTGCGAAATGCAGGAACACCTCTCCGGGCTTGGTCAGCTCCACCCCCGCCCGGCTGCGGCGCATCAAGGTGGTGCCGGTGATCTCTTCCAACTCCTTGAGAGTTTTGGACATTGCCGGCTGGGTCAGGAACAGTTTCTCCGCCGCCGTCCTCAGACTGCCCTCGCGCGCGATTTCCACAAAGCACTGGATGTGGCGGAACTTGATGCGACGGTCGATCATTTACTTTCCCATTTTGGAAACTAAACTGCCTCTTTACTCATTTTACATCACGCATTCAATCATTCATCCTGTTCTCAACGGGAGGAGACACGATGCGCACGCAAATAGTGATTGTCGGAGGTGGCCCCTCGGGCCTGCTGCTGGGGCAGCTGTTGCATCGCAAGGGCATCGACACGGTGGTACTGGAACGCCAGTCACGCGCGCATGTGCTGGGCCGCATCCGGGCCGGTGTGCTTGAGGCGGGATTCGTCAACCTGATGCGCGAGGCCGGTGTCGCCGAGCGGATGGACCGCGAAGGTTTCGTGCATCACGGCACCATCCTGGCCCATGGCGAGGAACAGATCCGCATCAGTTTCGAGGATCTGATCGGGCGACACGTGGTGGTCTATGGCCAGACCGAATTGACGCATGATCTGTATGACGCCCGCGATGCTGTGGGCGGCAAGACGGTGTTCAATGCCGAGGGTGTCACGATCCACGATGCCGACAGCGACGCGCCCTATGTCACCTACAGCAGTGACGGCACCGAACACCGGATCGACTGCGATTATGTTGCGGGCTGCGACGGGTTCCACGGGATCAGTCGACAAACCATTCCGGCCGGCATCCGCAAGGAATATGAACAGGTCTATCCGTTTGGATGGCTGGGGCTGTTGTCCGAAACGCCACCTGTGAGCGACGAAGTGCTCTATAGCTTGTCCGAGCGCGGCTTTGCCCTCTGTTCCATGCGAAACGCCACGCTCAGCCGCTACTACATCCAGTGTGCCCTGTCCGACAAGGTCACGGACTGGAGCGATGATGCCTTCTGGACCGAGTTCCGCCAGCGGCTGCCACGCGCGGTGGGGGACCGGCTGGTTACCGGGCCATCGATCGAGAAATCCATCGCACCGCTCCGGTCCTTTGTCTGCGAACCGATGCGCTGGGGGCGGCTGTTCCTGTGCGGGGATGCGGCCCATATCGTGCCGCCAACCGGCGCCAAGGGGCTGAACACGGCGGCGAGCGATATCCATTACCTGTATCACGCGCTGGTGCAGGTGTTCGAGACCGGCGAGACCGAGGGGATCGATCGCTATTCCGAACAGGCACTGGCCCGCATCTGGAAAACCCAGCGGTTCAGCTGGTGGATGACCAAGCTTTTGCACCGTTTTCCCGAGCAGACCGAATTCGACCTGCGCATCCAGCGGGCCGAGCTGGAATTCCTGCGCGACAGCCGCGATGCGCAAACGGTGCTTGCACAGAACTATGTCGGTCTGCCCTACTAGGGCGTGGCGGAAAGGAAGACGAATGTCAGAACGCTATGACAACGGAATGAAGGTACGCCGCCAGGTGCTGGGTGACGCTTATGTCGACCGGGCCGAGGCGAACCGGACCGAGTTCGAAAGCCCGTTTCAGACCCTGATCACCGAAGGCGCCTGGGGCACGGTCTGGGCCAGCGACGGGATCAGCGACCGGGAACGGTCGATGCTGACGCTGGCGCTGTTGGCGGCGCTGGGGAATTTCGACGAAATTCCCATGCACATCCGTGCCACCACGCGGACCGGCGCCAGCAAGCAGGACGTGCTCGAGGCCTTCCAGCATGTGGCGATCTATGCCGGTGTGCCGCGCGCCAATCAGGCGCTGAAGCTGGCGCGGCAGACCTATGACGAGATGGAAGCGGAATGAGCGGACCGGAGCGCGAACGGCCCAGCCAAGAGGAGACAGCCCAGATGACCAAACCCGGCGAATTCTACCAGCGTGACCGCGCCTGGCATCCGCCCGCGCATGTCCCCGACTACAAGACCTCGGTTGCGCGCTCTCCCCGGCAGGCATTGATCAGCCTCGAGAACACGGTGAGCGAAATCACCGGCCCGGTTTTCGGCCACACCGATATCGGCGCCGACGACAATGACCTGATCCACAACTACGCCCAGACGGGCCAAAGCGCCATCGGCGAGCGGATCCTCTTGCATGGGAGAATTTTCGACGAAAATTCTCGGCCTGTGCCGAACACGCTGGTGGAAATCTGGCAGGCCAATGCAGGCGGGCGGTATCGCCACAAGAAAGATACCTATCTGGCCCCCATCGATCCCAATTTCGGTGGTTGCGGGCGCACCCTGACCGACGAGAACGGCTATTACTACTTTCGCACAGTAAAACCCGGCGCCTATCCCTGGCGCAACTGGGTCAATAGCTGGCGACCCGCCCATATCCACATGTCGATCTTCGGCACCGCCTTTGCCCAGCGGCTGATCACCCAACTCTATTTCGAGGGCGACCCGCTGATCCACAAATGCCCGATCGTCAACACCATCCCCGACCCCGCCGCCATCGACCGCCTGATCGCGCCGCTCGACATGAATGCCGCGATCCCCTTCGACTGTCTGGCCTATCGCTTCGACGTGGTGCTGCGCGGGCGCCGCTCGACCCTGTTCGAGAACCGGCTTGAGGGAAACTGATGCGTTTCCACTGGAAGCGAAACCCGGTTTTCCGGTTCGCAAACGCGACAACGAGGAGAGGATCATGGTCCAGAAGCTCGACTATCTGAAGGAAACTCCGTCCCAGACCGCAGGCCCCTATGTGCATATAGGTCTGGCCCCCGGCGCCGCCGGTTTTGACATCTATGACCAGGAACTGGGCTGGGACATCGCCGGACCCAATGCCGCCGGAGAGCGTATCCGGGTCGAGGGCCGGGTGATCGACGGCACCGGCAGCCCGGTCAAGGATGTACTGATCGAGGTCTGGCAGGCCAATGCCGCCGGCATCCATGCCCATCCCGAACACGCCGGCCGGGTCGAGGACGGGTTTCGCGGCTGGGGCCGGGTGATTACCGATTTCGAGACCGGCGAGTGGGGTTTCGACACCGTCAAACCCGGCCCGGTGCCGGGGCGCAACGGCGCGACACAGGCACCGCACCTGAACCTGTGGATCGTGGCGCGCGGCATCAATATCGGCCTCAACACCCGGCTCTATTTCAGCGACGAGGCCGAGGCCAATGCCGCCGACCCGGTGCTGAACCTGATCGAATGGGAAAACCGCCGCGCGACCCTGGTCGCTGTCCGAGGCGAACGCGAGGGCAAACCGCTCTACCGTTTCGACATTCACCTGCAAGGCCCGCAGGAAACCGTCTTTTTCGATATCTGAGACCGGAGACCGCCCATGGACAAGCCCTGCATCATATGCGTTGCAATCACCGGCTCCGTTCCCACCAAGGCCGACAATCCCGCCGTGCCGATCTCGGTCAGCGAACAGATTGAGAGCACACATGAGGCGTTCGAGGCTGGCGCCACCATCGCCCATTGTCATGTGCGCAATGATGACGGCACCCCCACCAGCGATCCAGACCGTTTTGCCCGGCTCATGGAGGGGCTGCACACGCATTGCCCGGGCATGATCGTGCAACTCTCGACCGGCGGTCGGTCAGGGGCCGGTCGGGCGCGCGGTGGCATGTTGCCACTGAAACCTGACATGGCCTCGCTCTCGGTCGGGTCCAACAACTTCCCCACGCGGGTCTACGAGAACCCGCCCGACCTGGTCGACTGGCTGGCCTCCGAAATGCGGACCCATCAGGTCACCCCGGAAATCGAGGCCTTCGACCTCAGCCATATCCTGCGCGCCATCGACATGCACGGACGCGGGCTGCTCCACGGCAAACTCTATTTGCAATTCGTGATGGGGGTGAAGAACGCGATGCCTGCCGATCGCGAAGTGTTCGATTTCTACGTCCGGATGATGCAGACGCGTGCGCCGCAGGCCGAATGGTGCGCCGCCGGTATTGGCGCCAATCAACTGGCGGTGAATGAATGGGCCATCGCTGCGGGCGGACACACCCGCACGGGGCTAGAGGACAATATCCGTCTCGACCGGCACACGCTTGCCCCCTCCAACGCCGCGCTGGTACGGCGCTGCGTCGACCTTTGCGAGAAATACCAGCGCCCCGTCGCCACCTGGCAGCAGGCACGTGAGCTTCTCGACCTTCCGGCAACGGCGCGGAATTGAAAACGGGCGCACACCCCGCTATGCGGACCCGATGAGACAAAAGGCGGGCAGCTATCTGGCGGTATTCGCGGGCGGGGCAATCGGCTCTGTCCTGCGCGAGGTGCTGGGTACCCAACTGCCAGGACTACCCTTCCTCACCGCCACATTCGGCATCAACACCGCCGCCTGTTTCGTGCTCGGCTGGCTTTTTGCCATCCGCCACCGGCTGCACCCCCATCTGCTTCATCTGGGCGCAGTGGGGTTCTGTGGCGGTCTTTCGACCTTTTCCTCATTCATCCTCGAACTGGACCGGCTCACAATTTCCGGCGGCTGGTCCATCGGCCTCGTCGCCATGACGGTGGAAATCGCCGCGGGCCTTGCCGCCGCCATCCTGGGCGAAGCGCTGGGGCGCGGCCGCGAGGTACGACGATGACGGCCGTTGCCCTGCATGCGCTCTTTGCACTCGGCGGCGGTCTCGGGGCGGTCCTGCGCCACTGGGTCGCGCGTCGCGTGACACATGACCTGCCGCTCGCAACCCTGGTGGTCAATGTGCTCGGTACCCTGCTGCTGGGTATTTGGCTCGGCCAACCCGCAAGCGGTGCAGCGGACCCGGACCAAAGCCGCCAGCTGATCCTCGGTTTCTGTGGCGGGTTCACCACCTTCTCCAGCTTTGCCTATCAGACGCTCGACCTGCATCGCGCCCGCTCGATCGCCAGCGCCGCCGCCAACATCCTCGCCAGCGTGGCGCTCTGCGCGCTTGCCTACCTGTTGGGGACCTCTCTGAGCGGCTGAGCCGGGCGACAGCGCTGGGGGACCAGTCCCCCAGACCCCCTGGAGTATTTCCGACCAGAAAGAAACAAGAGGGTCCCTGCTTCTTTCTGGTTCACAATACTCCCGCCGGAGGCGCCGCACCCGGCAAACCGCGCAGCCGGGGCGAGGATACGTCACCTCTCGTCCCGCGCCGAGGAGGAGGAACGACGACGAGATCCCGAGCGCGCCGAAGGCGCACTGCCTGGTTACAGCGTCTTGAGGTATTCGACCAACGCGCGGCGGTCCTCCTCGCTCAAACCCGCGGTGCCATAATCGTGGCCCGAATTGAAGTTGCCCGGGATCGGCTCGCCATCCTCGCCACGGGCGCGGAAGGTGAACGGGTTCTGGTCAAGACCCGACACGAAACCGACCTTGACCGGGTCAAACTCGCGGCTGCCGACGCCAAAGACCTCGGGCCGCGTGGCCGCGTCCTCGGGCAGTTCCGCGTCAAGCGCGGTGGCGACGTTGCGCATGCGCGCGGGCAACAGCAGGTCATAGAGCGTCGGCACCGAACCATTATGCAGATAGGGCGCGGTGGCCCAGATCCCGTTCAACGAACGGGCCTTGTAGGCCAAGAGGGGATGCTCCTGCGTCAGGCATTCCTCGGCATCGGCTTTCTTCTTCGCGTCGCTGACACCGGGAAGGTATTCGGTCACCAGCCCGGTCTCGGTGCGAATCCCGCTGGGCCGATCATCCTCGCCCAGGATCGCGGCCAGAACCTCGAACAACTTGCCACGGATGGTGCCCACGGTCGCGTTGACCAGCATCAGGCGGGTATAGTCCTCGTCCCGGTCGATGCGGGTGAATTTCGTGTCCACAAGCTGGCCGCCGAAATTGCCCGATTTCGAGCGATGCAGGAAGGTATTGCAGGTGGTGAACACATCCGTCCCCAACTCTGCCAGCGGCGTCATGCTGATTTTCATATTGCTGCTGGTATCGGTCGGCGCCATGTGGCTGTGGCAGTCTGCGCAGCTTTCACCGTCGATCTTGCGGGCAAAGACCTCGCGCCCACGTGCTGCGAGATCCCAGTCGATGGCTCCCAGCATCTCCTCGGGCCAGCGCGGCGATTGCAGGCTTTCGAGCTGGCGTTCCAGCGAAATCAGCTCGCGCACCCGGGCGCTGGAGGGGTAGCCGCGCAGGACCTTGGACTTGTCCGTTTCGAGATGAGCAAAGACGCCAATCACCTCGGAGGTATTGCGCACCAGCGCGCCCAGCTCGGTATTCTCACCCAGGAACCGGATCTTGAACATGCGCGGCGCGATACCGTTCCATTGCAGCTGGTCCTGCTGTGAGGTGTTCCAGATATGCGGATAGCTGGCCGGCGCGTCGGCAAGCACATTGGTGATCTGGTTCGGGTGGCGGATGGTCAGCGCCACCTTGTTCAGGATATGGCCCTGCGCATCCAGCCGGGCATGGCCATAGCGTACCTTGGGTGCTGCGTTCTTGTCGGCCAGCGCCTGTTGCCAGACGATCTGTTCGTTGAGTTGCAGTTCCAGCGACTCGCGCCCGTCGATCGTCTGGTCGGACCCCAGCACCGCGCGCGCGAAACGGTCGAACCGGTCACGATCGGCGACGGTGTCCTTGAGCGCCTGCAACAGGTCCTCTTCCATCCGCTGGAAATCGGCCAGCGTCGGCGCGCCCTCGACCCGCAGGCGGCGGCCCTGATGAGTGATCTCGTTGGTGTGGCAGGCCGAGCAGGTCAGCCCGACCCAGGGTTCACGCATGGTCAGCGCATCGCAGGTTTCCGGGAAGGTATCGCACATCAGGTCGGCATCCAGGGTCTTATCCTGATCCACCACCCAGCCCAGCGGCAGCCCCTCGGGATTGTGCACCGGGTCGGGATTGGCGATATAGCCCAGCTCGTCCATATAGGCACGGTCCAGAAAGGCGCGGATCGCCCCATCCCCGTCACCGGGTTGTTCCAGCGCACGCATCCAGGACAGCGGCAACAGACGCGAACCCTGGGTGGTGGTGTACCACCATCGGCGTTGCGCATCGTTCCAGCCCTGGTCGAGGCATTCCACGTCGCGACAAACATTCCAACCTGCTTGCGCCTGCGCCCGCTCTGCCGACGCCGTGATGGCAACCAGACCAGTCGCGAGGGTGATACCAATCAGCTGTTTCGAAATCATCAGTCTATCTCCGGTCTGTTGCGCATCCCGTTCCATGCCCCGCAACCAAGTCACACTGGGGGTAACGACGCCATCTTGCCGCAACCCTTGCGTGTTTTTCAAATGTCTTGTTCAGTTTTCTGGGCCTCTACGCCCGTTTCAATCCCACCCAACCAAAATGCTGAGTGGTACCCGCTGCCAACCGCTCTTGACGTAGGACCGGGTCGAAATTCCCCGACGAAACCCTGCACCGTTCGATGAACGGCCTTACACAGGCACCAACTCAGCAGGTTATGATTTTTACCGAGCCACTCACTCTCAGCTATCAATGAGACGTAGGGTAAGGCTTGGAAATGCGACAATAATCACCCGAAATGGTGAAACACGCTATATTCGTGAAAAGACCCCTCGAATCATCAAGACCCATGGCCCCGACTGACCAGCACGATCAACTCGTTCTCTCAATTTACGATGCCGCGCTGGACCCTGGAAAGTGGCCGGAGCTTCTCACACGGATCGCGCGCTATGCTGGGGGGATCGGTGCGATGATCTTCGAGGTCGAAACGCCGGGCGATCAGCCGCATCTGCTGGCCTCGCATTTCAGCGACACCTACCAGATCGACTTGGTGGAAGGGTATCTGAACCAGCACAACGATCTGGAAATCGCCGATCAGGCCGTTTTTGCGCGTCATTCCCGCGCCTCGGACGACATTCAGCTGATTCCCGATTCGGTGCTGGCCGCATCCGAGGCCGAACTGCTGGCGCGGCCCAATCAGAAAACGATGATGGAATATGGCATCCGCTATCGCTGTGGCGCGCTGTTGAACAAGGATCAGCTGTTTCACGACCGGTTTTCGATGCAATTCGGGTCGGACGCCTCAGAAGACCTGCCGCAGCGGCTGGCGCGCGCATCGCGGCTGTTACCGCATATTGCCAAGGCGCTCAGCATCGGGCGCCCGCTTCAGGCGGTACAGAAACGGCACGACACAGTGTTGAATGCACTGGACAAGCTGGATGTAGGCTTCTGTGTTCTCGACAAGCGCATGAACGTGATCGCCGGCAACGAAGAATTCCGCCGCCAGTCCGAGGAAAGCGGCGTATTCCGCCGAGACCCGCAGGGCAAGCTGAGTTTTCGTAGCGATGACGATCTGAACCGCGCCCGCGCCTTGCTGGGCAATCCGAAACAACATGGCAGATTCGGCGCCCGCCCCCGCAAGGAAGCGTTGGAGGCCGTTCATCAGAGCGACTCCCATAACGGCGATGCGCTGTGCATCGACATCTCTCCCCTGCATCAGGCAGATGACATTGGAAACGAGGCGCTGGACGGGTACCTGTTGATGAGCACGGACACCAGCCGCACCTATCGGCTGGAAATGCCAACCATCGCCGCCTTGTTTGACCTGAGCGAAGCCGAGTGCGCCGTGTTCGAACTGATGGCCGAAGGCAAAACCAACAAGCAGATCGCCGAAGAACGTGGCCGTTCTCTGGACACGGTCAACTCGCAGGTAAAGTCGATCCTGTCGAAATCCAATTGCGGCAACCGGACCCAGGCCATCCGCATGGCGACAAATATCTCGTCTGGTTTCCTGGTCAGGGATTAATCGGCCATATCGACCGTCATCACAGGTCGCTTGTGATCAGGTCTAGACCTCCAGCTCTTGCGCGAACGGGAAGAACCACGCCGTGAGGCTGTCAAACATCTCGCGCACCGTGCCGGCGCGGCTGTCGAACTCCGATAGACAGGCGCAAAGAGTGCCCAGTTCGCCGCATTGATCCGCCACCTCGACCAGTGTTGCCGACTGGTTGCGGCTGTACCCGCTCAGCGCCGACATCCTCAGCTCTTCGGGCCAATGGCGGGCCCGCTGGGCCAAGGCCTCGGCCAGACGCAGCACCACCTCACCCTCCTGCTCCTCGAGGATGCGCCGCAAGGGCGGGTAGAGGTCGGGGTTCACCCCCCGGAACATGCGAAACGCCAAGTCCGTTTGCGGCATGGCATCGCTGGCCAGCAACCGGGTCAGGTCCTCTTCTTCGCCGAAGCGCCGGTAAAGGTTGGCGATATCCGAAATACCCGGCGCGCCATGGGCCCAGAACTTTTCCAGCCGCCCGGCCAGATCGGGAGCGGCCTCGAACAAGGCGTCGAATTCCTCCTCCGCCCGCTTGACCCGCCCAGTCGCAAGCGACAGGGCACGCGGAGAGCAAACAACGGGCTTCTCTGAGCGCTCCCATCGCCACAGCGTGTCCGAGCGTGGCCGAGAACGGATCAGCCACTTATCCAGAGGACTTTCGGCCAGGCGGTAGGCGTCTATATAGGATTTTGAACTGGTAAAGCGCAGATCACCCAGCCCTTGCATCACCTTTGGTTCAGGTCGCGCTTCGGTATAGGCGATCGCGCTCAAGATCGCGCGATGATCACCGACAAACTCCATGTTCGCGTCAGCGGCGGCGGCCATTGCCACCGTATCCGTACCGCTGCCCGCCACCAGCAGACATTGCCAGATCGGATGCCTCCAATATCCGCGTTGCAAGGCGCTTGCCTTATCTTCTTCTGCCTCGTCCTTGCTGCGGGTCTGCAACGCTTCGAAATAGCGCGGCGCCAAATCGGCCACCTCGGCGAACCGGGCGGCGGCAAAGGCGCGCTGGATGTCGCGCGACAGGCGCGAGGCCGATCGCCAGTCGGACCCGTCGGGGCGATAGACATCTTCATGCGTGCGCACGCCCAGCGGATCAGCGGCGCGGCTTTCGCTGGCTTCGCTGACGGTGGTGAAATCCTCGTCCGCCGTGCTCAGCCCGTGCTGCGCGGCCGAGGTGAATTCCTGCTCTTCGGCCAGTTCGCGCAGGTCGTCGCCCAGATCGAACGCCTCTTCCTTGCTCAGCACCCGGCCGAGCAGCACATTCACCCGCGCCCGCCAGGCGGCGGGCAGAGTGTCCAGATCCTCGCCCAGCGACAGGTCCAGCGCCCGCGCGGTAACGGCATCAAATTCCGGCACCTTGCGCGGCGACAGAAACGCCTCGTAATAGAGCGCCTGAAGATCGCGCATCTCGGGGTCCATCTTCTCCCACCGCTGGCGAGCGCCCTGATCGGCGCCATCGGGCGGACCCAGCCGGAAATAGTCGCGCGCGGCGGAACAGACCGCCAGCGCATCCTTGCGCAGCCGCGCCTTGCGTTTGCGGTCGACGGCGGTATCGGCCTCACGCGGGCCGGCAAAGAGGCCGGCGACCATCATCCGCCGCACATCGGCGCGGTGGCGCAGGTCAAAGGGCGGCTCTCCCGGTTCGACCAGCCAGTATTCGTTCTCCAGCTTTTCGCGCAATGCCTCTGCTTTGCTCAGCGGCAGCACGGTACCCTCGGGCAGGCCCAGACAGGGCACCGCCAGCACAAAGCGGATCAGGTCGGTGTTGATCTGCCGCAGCACCAGACCGGGATGGGCCAGGCTGCGCAATTCGGGATCGTCGATCCGGTCGAGGATGCGTTCATAGAGGAAGCGATGGGCGAATTCCGAGCGGAACGCTTCGGCGCCATCCTCTTCGAGGTCAGCAATCAGATCGGCGATATCGCCGTCATGGCCGCGCGCGTATTGCACAAAGATCAGCAACGCCAACGGATGCCCCTTGAGCAGGCGGCTGACCGTGTGACGCAAACTCTCGTCGGTCAATACCGGGGGGCGGTCGAGGCCCTTGCGCTGCATGTCCTCCTCGGACAGGCGCCGGTCCTCTTCCTCGATCAGCTGCGCGCCCGCCTCGACCGAGAGGCCATCCAGCGCGATACGGCGTGAGGCCGGGCCAAAGCGGTCGTCCAGCTCGTCGCCCTCCAGCGGCTCGGCGCGACCCGACAGAACGCAGCGCAGGCCGGGCAGCTCGCGGCGGAACTGTTCCTCGACGTCGAGGATCAGGCGCACCACCTCGCCGCCCTGCCGGTCGACCGCCTCGAAACTGTCAAAGGCCAGCGCGATGGGCTGCGAGCGCAGTCCATGCGCCCAGTCGCCTCGGAACCAGCCGGGCAACTGGCTTTCCAGGAAATCGGCCTGTGCGCCATGATCGCGCACCTCGCCCATCAGATCGGTCGAGGACAGGGCCGCCCGCCGTGCCCGCAGTTGCTTGGACACATTCGCGGCGGCCTCGGGTGGTTCCAACGTGCGGTTCACGCCCACGGCGATCTGGTTCAGAATCTCGCGGGCGATCTGGAACGGCGCCCCGGATTTGAGTTGTGGCCGGTCAAAATCGAGGATCACGGTGATCGGTGCATCGCGGCGGGTCTGCCAATCCTGCAACAGCCGGGCCAGCACAGCCGATTTGCCGATGCCCCCGGTACCGGTCAGCAGCAGAGGCCGCGTATCCTTGGTCTTGCCGCGCAGAAAGCGGGACAGGCGCCGACGTACATTGTCATAGCCGAAATGGCGGCGCGGCAGCACGATGACCAGATCGCGCCATTTCTGCACCTCTTGAATTTGCCGTTTGGCCTCGCTTTCGAGCGTTTCGAGGGGGCTGCCATTCAGCGCCGGCACCGCACGGGCAAACTGGACCGCATCCAGAATCGCGGCGTTGTGGCGCAGATGAGTCAGCAGGCGGGTTTCGTCATCGCTGCTCTTGGGCCGGGCCACCTCGACCCGCGCACCGGCCAGCAGCTGCTTGAGCATCTGCCCGAACAGATCGTCGGCCCAGGGAGGTGGCGCCAGGTCCAGCGCCTGATCCAGTTGCGCCCGGGTCAGGAACCGGCGCAGCGCAGCGTTGCGCGGATCGGGTGCCAGCATCCAGCCATAGCGGGGCGCCGCCCCCGGCGCCGGGCACAGAACCTCGGTCACGCCGCGCGACAGCGCGCCCAGCACGTCGTTGCGCAGGTCGGGTCGTCCGTCGATCCCGAGCGCGTCGCACAGCTCGTCAGGCTCGTAACAACCGCAAACCGCGCTCAGCTCGTGCGCCAGATCGATCAGGGCCTCTCGCATTACTCGTCCTCTCCAACCCGTGCGCCGACCCGTCCAAAGAGCGCATCCGCCGCACCCGCCACATGGGTTTCGACAAACTCTGACATCCGCTCCAGCGGCGCGTCCGCGCCAGCGAGCGAGGCGACGATATTGCTGAGAAAACCAAGGCTGGTCTCGTCAAAGGGCTTGTCCCGCGCCCCGCGCATGTTCAGCCAGTGACGGAATACCTGTCCCGGATCGGCCAGATCCCGAGTGCGGATTGCTGATTTCAACACAAGACTGGGGTCGAGCCCGTTGATCTGGATATCTTCACTCAGGCCGATCAGCACCAGCCGCAGATTGTCTTGCCGCCCGATCTGGTCATAGAGCGTCGACAGGAACTCGCGTCCCGAGGCATCGGACAGGTCGTGCCGGTCCAGATCGTCGAGCAGGATCCAGACCATGCGGTCGCCCAGCCGTTCGTTGACCTGCTGCATGAACTTGGAGACCAGCCGCTTGACATAGGCGGGCGTTGTCGTGTCGGGCGCTTCGGGCAGGCTGGCCACTGCATCGGGGGCAAAGCTGGCCAGCGTATCGCAGGCCATGCGATAGGCGTCGACCTGCACGTCTCCGGCGCGAAACACGATATGGTGATGCTCGGGCGCGGCAAAGAGTGCGCGCAGGATCTCGACCGAGAAGCTCTTGCCGGGACGGGTGATCGGCACGTCTTTGTCGGTTTCCACATGTACCCGCAGAATACGGCGGTCGCCCTTCCACAGCTTTTCCAGCGCGGCGATGTAATCGGCCCGGCCAAAGACCGGGCGGCGCCCGTCCAGACAGCCCCCCACCGGGCTGAGACCGGGGATTTCGGCCAGCTTGCCCAGCATCCCCTTGGCCGTCAGATCAGCGGCGATCGCGGTCAGCGGCACCGCCACGTTGAGCGCGCGGTGGTGCCGGGCATCGGGTGGCGGGGTCAGGGCCTCAAGCCCCAGATAGTGCAGCGCCACCGGTTGGCCGTTCTGGTCCAGCGCCAGCCCGCCCGAGGAGCCGTGCGCCGTGGTCGCCTGATGAAACAGGCGGTGCTGGCGCGGTTGGCCATAGACCACCTTGCCGCCGGTAATGGTGTGTTCCTCAGACCCCGGATGATGCAGGATCCAGACCCCGTTCGGCACGTCCTGCGTTACCTTGCCCAGATCGAACCAGCCCCGTTGCAGGCCCGGCGCTCCGGTCAGCCGGATGACAGCATAATCCCAGAACCCTTCAACCGCGTTCAGCCAGCCACGCCGCTTGGCCAGCTTGTCCCAGGCGTAATCTTCCTCCAGAACGGGTCCGGTCTCGCTGTGAGCAACCAGCCAGTCCTCGGCCACGTCGAACACGGCGCCCTTGCCCTCTTCGATGCCGGTTGTCGACGAATAGTCGAAGCGGATTTGCAGATCGCCCGGCTCCAGGTCCAGCTCGATCACATCCTTGATCACGTGGAAATTGGTCAGGACCATCGAGGGACCGATCAGAAAGCCGCTGCCGGTCACCCGATCGCCCATATCATTCCGGGCCTCGACCCGGCACAGCCGCCTGCGGCCCAGGATGATGCCGGGCAGTATGTTGCCGGGATCGGTCCAGAACGCGGTTTCGTTCACCAGGGATTCGGTATTGGCCCGTTGCAGCGAGGCATGGGCGCGCTTCAGCCCCAGCGCGCTGATCATCTTTTGCGCCAGTTGACGGCGATGCACCGGCAAGGGATCCGTGGCACCGATGTCGAACAGGCCCGCCGACACGGCGGCGGCAAAACAGTCGGCCACCGCCTGCGGACCGCCGAGCGCCGCCAGCGCCAGGCAGAGCGCATCGGCGTCGCGGCCCGGGTCCAGCCCGCCACCGCGCCCGGTCACCACCATTGCATGGGCAAAGCTGACCGGTGCCCCCGGCAGACGCCGGGCGGCCAGCCAGCCATCGTACCAGCCGCGCAATTGCGGACGCGCGAAATGCAACCCCCGCACCACGCCCAGCACACAAGAGATCAGCCGTTCCTCGGTCCAGTCCTGTTCCGTCATTCCCCCTGCCCGTTCAGCAACCCGGTGGCAAAGGCCCCGTCGCCCATCCCCAGCACCGCCTCAATATCATGTGCCAGGTTGGTCTCCATCGACTGCCCGCCGAAATGCAGCCCGCAGAGCTGGCCCGGATTGTGCAGCGACAGGATGGCCGAACCCGAGTTTCCGGGCAAGGTGGTCGCATCATGGCTGAAAGCCCAGCCGCGCGGATCGCCCGCCACCGCGCCGGGGCGTGCCTCGATCATGCCGGGACTGATGTATTTCACTCCATAGCGGTCGCCATAGAGCTCGCCCAGCCGCGCCCAGAAGGCCAGATAGGTATCCCGGTCCTCGCGCGGGTCGGGTCCGCGCACATTGCGCGGTTCGGCCGGATAACCCGCCACCAGTATCTTGGTCAGTGCCGGATCGGTGGTCGAGATCAGGCCCCGGTCGATCGGGTCGGGCGGCGGCGCGTGGCTGTTGTCGGGGTCGATCCGCATCAACGCCATGTCAAGCCGCGCCATGTTGACCGTCCGCCCGATCCGGGACGCGCCCGCCGTTACCACCTCGGTCAGGGTATAGCGGGTGGTTTCGTCAGAGGCCTCGGGGTCGAAGATGATCGAGACCGGAAAGCGCAGCTTGAACGGGCGCTGGCCGTTTTCCTCGGGCATCGGTTCGGCAAAGGCGTCGATCACGTGGCGGTTGGTCATCACCAGCCCGTCCGAAAGCAGGAACCCGGTGCCGACATGCACCCAGACCCCCTGCGGGTTGCGGGCGTCGATGCGGCCTACCGCGCGCACCAGCGGCTGCCAGCGATTGACCGCCGTCAGCAGGTCGGCGCGCCAACTGCCCAGCAGTGGATCGAACAGTTCGTCTCCGTTCTCGTGAACCCGGATCGCGGGTCGCCCGCTGAGCTTGACCAGCGCCTCGAGCGCATAGCCGACCTCGCCCGGGCTGAGCCGCACATCGCGGTCCGGGTCGAGATGCGATTGCACCGCCTGGCGGATCTTGTCCGCCGCTTCGGCCTGCATGGCGGTATCGACCAGATCGGGCGCGGACTCGGCCCGCGCCTTGAACAAGTCGTTGACCGTTTCCATGACAGTATCCAGCCCCTCGCCCCTGAGCCGGTCGACCGAGGCCTCATAGCTGAGGTCAGCCGCGCTCTCAGTCGTGCCGCCGCGCCCGGCAGCCAGTCGGCGAAAGGCGCGGTCCAGCGGCGCGGGTGGCGCGGCGGGGGCCAGCACCAGCCCCGGCTCGCCCAGCGGCTGCCGGTCTCCCAGCAGATCGGCCAGCGCCGGAGACGGCATTTCGCGCATCGCGTTCTCGACCGTGACCGAGGCTTCGGGCTGTTCGCGCAGGCGCCAGTCGAAGGCGAGGTATTCCGCCTCGGTCTGCAATCCGCCTGCGTCGAAATCGGCGCCGAACAGCAGCTCGGCGGGACCGGCGCTTTCCGAGGCCGCCCCCCCGACGATGTCGGCGGGGTCCAGCGCCAGCAGCGCCTCGGCATCGACGATGCCCGCACCCATCATGCCGTGATCCCAGCCCGCGGGCGCGTGCGCGGTCTGACGCAGCGCGGCGCGGAACAGCTCTTGCAGGGGCCAGCCACGACGATGCGCCTCCTGCCGCAGCGCGCTCCAGCCATGATGCTCCAGCCACAGCGCCGCCACCCCGGCCGTCAGCGCAACGGCAAAGGAGGTACCCTGCCCGGTATCGGTCACATCACTCAGATCAACCTGACCCGGACGGCGGCGGGCCACATGCAGGTTCTCGGCCGGGGCCGAGACGTCGACCTCGGGGCCCCGGCACGAGCCGCGCCAGCGCCGCCCGGCATGGTCGACCCCGGCCACCGCGATCACGTTGCGGTCAAAGGCGGGATAGGTGACGAAACGCACGCAATTGCCCGCCGCCGCCATCACGATCATGTCCGCCGAGACCGCGCGCGCCACAGCCCGGCGCATCACCCGTGGGCCAAAGCCGCTGCCCAGGCTCATGGTCACGATCCGGCAGCCCTGGGCCCGCGCGTGGTCAAGCGCGCGGGCCACCGGAACCCAGGACCCGACCACCACGGCGTTATTGGTCCGCAACGGCACCAGCGAGGCGCGCGGTGCGCTGCCATTGACCCGGCCCGAGCGGCGGCTGATCACCAGCGAGGCGGTGCCGGTGCCATGGCCCGGTGATCCCATAGAGGGCAACAGCGGGTCGGTCGGGTCAGGCGTGTTGTCGACAAAATTGTAACCCCGCGCCATGTCGATACCGTGATCCAGTTCGTTATGGGCGGCCACGCCGGTATCGGGCTGGCCGATCCGCTGACCGGCGCCGGTGACCCCGAACCGTGTCATTGCCCGGTCGGCCCGGATCAGCCGCAGCGCCCAGTTGCGATCCGCCAGCGGCGGCGTGTGCGCCCGGCACAGGTCCCAGATCACATCGCCCACATTTTCAACAGGGGGCGGCACACTTTCGGCATCGGTGAAGGGCGGCAGGATATCGGGCGTGACCGAAACCAGACCCAGCGCCTCTTTCAACGCCGCCGCCTCGGCAAAGAGGTATCCGGGCGATTGTTCGATCGGAACGCCAGGGAATTGCAGGACCAGCATGTCGTCATCCGCCTGGGTCGCGCGGAACAAGTCGAACCGATCCCCTTCCAGCAGTGTCGCGATGGCGCCGCGCACGGCCTCAACCGTGACCGGTTCGGGGTATTCCAGGGTAAAGGACAGGATGTCTGTGGGCAGCGCCTCTTGCCCCGTGGGTGTGGCCACCCGCGCCGCTGCTTTCAACAGGTCCAGCATGGCGGTCTCCTTCAATATGCGAATGGGAAATCAGGTCTCAAATATCCCGCAACTCTAGCACCGACGCTCCGTGATTTGAAGAAAAACCCTCGCGCGTTGCGGGCATATGGGGCGCGGGTATTACCTTGCGTTGTGCAATCGGTTCTCTGTCCGCCCCCGCGCACGGGACTTGGCAATCGGGCGCCGACGCAGTACTCCTCTGTCCAGATAGACGTTTAACCCCTTGGATTTACAAGTCTCGGTCGAGAAGGAAGGCAGCGCGTGCGCCCCACGAACCGAAAAACCATTCCGCCGCTTGAAACCGTGTTGACGGGCGTTTCGCTGCTGGCCGGGCTCGAGACCGAGGTTCTGGCCGAATTCGCGGCCGATCTGGAGCTTGTCACCGTCTATACCGGCCAGACCGTCATGGAGCAGGGTGAAACCTCGACCGAAATGTACGTTGTGGTCCGCGGTCGTCTGGTTGGTCTTTTGTTGTCGCCCAATGGCAAGGAAGTCGCGTTTACCGAGATCACATCAGGTCGCTATTTCGGCGAATTGTCGGCTCTGGACGGGCGGCCGCGCTCTCTCACCATTTCTGCCGCCGAAACCACGATTCTGGCGCGGATGCCGGCGCAGCGGTTGCTCGACTGGATGGCGCGAGAGCCGCGGCTGGCGCATAACCTGGCCATCGACCTGGCCGAGCGCAACCGGACACTGACCGAACGGGTGTTTGGCCTGGTGGTGCACGACGTGGACAAGCGGGTGCGGGCGCTGCTGATCCAGCAGGCGCAGGCGGCACGGCAGCTCAAGCCGGGCGGCGTTCTAGAACCCAGCCCGACCCATGACGCGATTGCCAACTATATTGGCGCCACCCGCGAGGCCGTCAGCCGCGTGATGGCACGGCTTGCCGCCGCCGGAGTGATCGAGACTGGGCGTCGGCGGCTCGAAATCGCGGATATCGAGCAACTGTTCGAAGGGCTATGACCTGCCCCAGCGCTCCTTGAGCCGCAGGCATTCGGGCAGCATCCAGCGCTCGCCCGAACGGATCGCGCGTTCCAGCGCCGCCAGATCGCCGCTTGGTCCGTCGCGCCGCGCGGTTTCCTCGGCCATGGCATGGATCACCCGAAAGGTGGGTTGCAGGAATTCGAACCCCTGCTCGCCCAGAACCCTGCTGCCATAGTCGAACTCGGCCTGGCCCTCGTCGACCCGTCCCGCGGCAATATCCCCGATGCCGGTCAGCATCCGGGCATAGACAAGCCAAAAGGCCAGTTGCCTGCTCTGGGCCAGTTGCTTCAACTCGCTGGCATGGTCGCGAAACGCCCCCCAGTCTCGGCGGATCGCCGCCGGAAAGGCGGCACCAAAGGTGAGCGTGTGACACAACGTGTGGGTCATCTCGGAGGCACGTGCCGAGGCCAGCGCCGCCGCCGTGGCGGCGCGGGTGTTCTCGGGGGTGCCGGTAAAGGCCTCGATCGCGGCAATGCAACACAGAACGGTGGCGTGATTGTCGGTGGCGCCGAACGGCCGCAACGGCTCGGCATGAAGGGCCGGGTCATAGGTGGCGAGGAACCGGTCCAGATATTGTCGCGCGTCGTCGAACTCCCCCCGGAACATGTGGCTCGACCCCAGCATCCGGTCCAGCACCAGCGCATGCAGGCCGGTCGGATCCGAGCGCGCGATATCGGCCAGCCCCACGGCAAATTCGTGGCCCGCGTCGATATCGCCCTGCACGCAGATGTCGATCCAGCGAAAGAACATGGTCGAGAACACCCGCTGGCTGCCACCAGTACGTTCGATCAGCGCATTGATCCGGCCCAGCACATCCTCGCCGGCGGCTCGGTATCCCTTGGCCCCGATCAGCGCCGGGAACAGCGCCAGCAGCGTGTCGGCCTCGAACTGATCGCTCCAGTCGCCCTCGCTGGTGCCGATCCGGGGCAGCAGCGCCAATGCCCGGCGGAACAGGGCCACCGCCTCGGCATCAGCCGATTGCGCGGCAGCGGCGCGCCCGGCCTCGGCCCACAGTTCTGCGGCAGGGCGCAACCGCCCGGCGCGCTCCAGCTGATCGGCCAGCAAGGTCGGTTCCACCGCCTGCCCCGCCGCGCGGCGCCGGTCCAGAGCTTCGGCTATGGCGGTGTGAATGCGCTCGCGATCGCGGGTCAGGATGATGTCATAGGCACAATCCTGAAGAAGCTGGTGCCGCAGGATCAGCCGGTTGTCGTGCTGGCTGTCGCGGGCAAGGTGAAGTTCCGCCAGCCCCGCCGCGATCAGCTCGTCCAGCGCCTCTTCGATGGAGCCGGGACCGGGCCAGAGGTCGCGCAGCAGCGGCAAGGGCGCCTCGCGCCCTATGCTTGCCACCAGTCGCAGCAGGGGTCGGGCGCGGACCAGCCGCCTGATGCGGGCCTGAAGGCTCTGTTGCAGGCTGGAGGGCACAGACATGTCCGGCAGGCTGTCGGCAGCCACATCCTCGGGCCCGGCCAGCCGCGCGCGCATCTCCAGCGCCAGTTCCTCGGCAAAGACGGGAATACCCTCGGCCCTTGCCACCAGTGGCGCCACCAGCGCCTCGGCGCCCTTCACATCTCCAAGCACCTCGCGCACGATGCTGTTGGTATGCTCCGGTGACATCAGCCCCAGCGAGATCGGCACCGATCCGTCCACATGCATCAAGCGCGGGTCGGGCAGTGCGTTGCGGGCGCTGACAATCAGCATCAGGCCCGGCGGGCGGCGCGAGGCCAGTGTCAGCAGAACGTCTATGGTCGAGGGATCGGCCCATTGCAGATCGTCGATCCACAATACCTTGGCCCCGGATGCGGTTCTGCCGAAATGATCGGCCAAGAGGCCGATCACACGCGCCCGGCGCTGACGGCGCTCGGCCTGGGTGGCTCTGGGAACGGCCTCCAACTCGGCCCGCAGGGTCGCTGCGGCAGGCAGATCGGGATCGTGATCCAACAGCAGCCGGAAGGCGCCATAGGGTGTGTCGCGGCCTTGCTGAGGACAGTTGACATGGCGCACCGGCCGGTCCTCGCGCCGGAGACGGTCAAGGAACTCTCCCACCAACCGTGATTTTCCGATCCCGTGCTCACCGGCCACGGTGATCAGGTTGAACGCCCCCATCGCCACCGCATTCCAGCAGGCCGACAGCCGCGCCAGTTCCGCCCGGCGATTGACAAAGGGCACCCGGTCTGGACGCGCCAGCAGCGCCATGCCCAGATCGGGGGTCCGGCGTGCCTCGACCGCGTAGACCGGCGCGGGTTCGTCGATCCCCTTGAGCTGCCTGAGGCCGAGGAAATTCAACTCGAAATGATGCTTGATGAGCGCCGCCGTGGTGTCCGAGACCACCACACCGCCCGGCTGCGCCTCGGCCTGAAGCCGCGCGGCCAGATTGACCACCGCGCCATAGGCCCGCCCGCCCCGCGCGTGCTGGCTGAGGTGCCGGTCGCCAATCACCACCGGCCCCGAGGCGACCCCGACCCGCACCTGCATCGGCCGCGCCCCCGGCACCGCGATGGCGCCGACGCGGCGGCAGGACTCGCAGGCCGCCATCACCCCGCGCAGCGCGGCATCCTCCAGCGCCTGCGGATAGCCGAAATAGATCAACACCCCGTCGCCGTGATACTGCGCCACATGTCCGCCATAGCGATCCACCGCGCCGTCCACCGCACGGTAGAATTCACCGAGCAGATCGGTGAACCGTTCCTCGCCCAGGGAATGGGCAAGTTGGGTTGATCCGACCAGATCGCAGAACACCACGGTCAGATAGAGGCGTTCGCTCTGGTCCTCGACCGGGGCGGGAGGCACAACGGCGGCAGGCGCATCGCGCAGGTCGGCGATGCGTGCCAGGATCTTGCGCCTGTGCCCCAGTGAGGTCACCCCGAGATCCGTCAGATCCTGATCCGACAAATGCTCCAGCACCTCCAGGTCGATATCGGCCTGTTCGAACCGCTCGGCATAAGCCTCCAGGCCGAGATCGGCCAGCCAGGAGGTGACAGAGCCGATGGTTCGGGACATGTCGGTCATTTCTCCGTTATCCGGTGATCGCCTTGATCGGTTCCTCGAAGCCATGGAAACCCGGCGGGAAACCCGGCCCCGGCGGATGCCATTCCAGCGGCTCGATGCTCTGCGGGAAGCGGAGCAGGTTGAGCGGGTCGTACTTGTGTTTGATCAAACGCAGCAGCCAATAGGTATCACCCCAGTATTCATCGGCAAAGCCGGGATTGTCCGGGCTGGGATAGTTCTGATAGCTCTGCCCGGTCCAATGCGGGGCAAAGGCCGCCTCCCACCCCGCGATGAACGCCAGCATGGTTTCCTTCTCCTGTTCCGTCAGCCAGAACACGTCAAAGAACAGGTCGCAATACACATCCCGGTGAAAAAAGGCGGTTTCGCTCTTCGGCATCCGGGCTATGGCGCCGCCATAGATCTCCATCGCGGCGATCGTATAGGGGCTGGGTGAGGTTCGGAAATAGTCCAGCAGCGTCTTCCAGCCTGCCGCGTCGATCGGCTTGGCGACATAGCGGCTGATCTTCGCCTCGGGCGGCGGCATCGGCGACATGTCGGCGGGGAATTCCGGCACCTCGTAGGGCTCGCTCAGCAGGATGCGGTTCAGGTCGATATATTGCTGCGGATCATAAAGCGCCTGCAAGGTCGCGCCCGGCAGCGCCAGCACCGGGGCCAGCTTCTCCTGCAACTCCTCGCGGGTTCCGCGATACATGCCGCGCATCAGCAGCACCGGTTCCTTGGTCTGCCCCTCGGGCCCCTCAAAGGCCCAGATCATCTGATAACCCATGGTGTCGGGCGCACCGGTACGCATGAAGTTCTCTTGCAGCCAGGCCAGCGAGGTGGCGGCATCCTGAACGCCCGCATCGGTCTGCATCGACCAGCGCACCGAAAAGCCCGCGAAGGTCGAGCTGCGATAGAGCCGGTACTTGACCCCCAACAGCACGCCGAAATTGCTGCCGGTGCCGCCGCGCACCGCCCAGAACAAATCGGGGTTCACCTCGGCATTGGCATGCACGATGCGACCATCGGTCATCATCACGCGGATTTCCTCGACCTGGTCGCAGTTCATGCCGAAAATACGCGCGGTAAAGCCATATCCGCCACCCTGCATGTAGCCGCCCACGCAGACATCGGGGCAGGCGCCGCCGGGCGTGTGCAGATTATAGGGCAGAAGCTTGGCGTTGAACTTGCTGAATTTGGTGCCCGGTCCAACCCAGGCGCGCAGCGCCTCGGGGCTGACGCAGACATCGTTCATCCGGCCGACATCGATCAGGAACCCGTTCTGCGACGAGAAGCCCGCCGTGCTGTGCCCGCCCGAGCGCACCACGACCGCCATCGACAGCGCCCGCGCCACCCGCAGGCATTCGGCCACGTCGGTCTCGACCTCGCAATAGACGATGACCTGCGGATAGGCCGAGAACCGGGGGTTCGACAGCATCCGGTCGGTGTCGTATTCGGGATCGCCCGGCAGCACCACCGTGCCCAGAATTCTCTTTTGAAGCTCTTCTGCGTATTTCGGGGGAAGGCCTTGGAGAGCCTCGTTCTTGATCCGGTTATGGGTCCAGATTGCGGCTCTTTCGCGCAAACGTTGCGCACGACTATCATACCAAAGCACGGCTATGTCCTAAACAGAGAATACCTGCAGGCATGGTAGAAGAGCAAAGTTGTTTTTGGCAATCGCTTCTCGCGCTTAGGCCGTAAAATCTATTGCTCAAAAAGAATTGCAGCCGGCGTCACAGCCTGTCGCGCAAGCTGAACCACAGCATCGCCAGGATCAAGAGCGGCGTGCGCAGGGCCGGACCGCCCGGAAACGGGCGCCCGGGCACGCGTGCCATCAGATCGAACCGTTCCGCCTGTCCGGCGATGGTTTCCGCCGCGATCTGACCCGCCAGCGTTGCCAGTGCCACGCCATGACCCGAGAAACCCGACAGGCTCAGCATATTGCCCGACAGCCGTTCGAAATGCGGCATCCGGTTCATGGTGATGCCCAGCGTGCCGCCCCAGGCATGGTCGATGCGCACATCCGCAAGCTGCGGAAAGATCTCCAGCATCGGCTTGCGCACCTTGGCGGCGATGTCGGACGGAAAGCGGTATCCATAGCTTTCGGTGCCACCGAACAGCAGCCGGTGATCATCGGAGAACCGGAAATAGTTGATCACGAACTTGCTGTCGGCCACCGCGTGGTTGTTGCGGATCAGCGCCTCTTGCCGTTCGGGCCCCAGCGGTTCGGTAGCGATGATATAGTTGTTGATCGGCATGACCCGCGCCGCCACCCGGTCGTCGAGCCGGCCCAGATAGCCGTTGCAGCCCAAGACCACATGGCGCGCGGAAATCTCGGCCTGATCGGTGCGCAGATGGGCGGGATCGCCCTCGGTAAGCGCGGTTACCTTCGAACGCTCGAAGATGCGCGCGCCCGCGGCCACCGCCATCCGGGCCAGACCCAGCACCAGTTCCAGCGGGTCGATATGGCCCGCATCCTCGTAGATAGCGCCGCCATGATAGGCATCCGAGGCCACCAGGTGCCGCATCTCGTCCCGATCGAGCGCCCGGATCGCGGTATAGCCATAGTCCTCGCGCATATGGCGGACATGGTCGTGGCTGTGCCGGACAAAGCGTTCGCGATGATCGGCATGGATGATGCCGGGATGGAAATCGGCATGCACCAGATCCGAGGCCGCCAGCTCGCGCACCAGATCGACCGATTGCCGCGCCACCTGCCACAGGGCATGGGCATGGTCGCGGCCCAGCATCTTTTCCAGCTCTTCCTGCTCCAACCGTTGACCCTGCCCCACCTGGCCGCCATTGCGGCCAGAGGCGCCGAAGCCCACGCGCTGCGCCTCGAGCAGGACCACGTCATAACCGCGCTGCGCCAGATGCAGCGCCGCCGAAAGGCCGGTGAACCCGCCACCCACGATACAGACATCGCAGCTCAGCGCGCCCTTTGCCTGGGGGAACGGGTCGAGCTTCTTTGCCTGCGCGGCATAATAAGACGGCGGGTATTCGCCGGGGCGGTCGTTTACGGTCAGCAGGTCCATCATCTCATCCCCTGTTTCGCCGCCTGCTATAGCAGCAAATTCAGAGGCCTGCCAGATATGATCAAATTTTTGACCCGCCGTTATCTCAACCCGCCATGCCGATCAGTGCCACCCCTGCCGCCATCAGCGCCGCCGCCCCCAGACGGCGTTTCCAGTTGCCTTCTCCCAGAAAGACAAAGCCGATCAGGGCGGCAAAGATCACCGAGGTTTCGCGCAGCGCGGACACGGCACCAAGGGGGGCAAAGTTCTTGGCATAAAGGACCAGCCCATAGGCCGCCATCGACACCAGCCCGCCCAGGATGCCGGTGGCCCAGACCTTTGGCTTCAGCCCCGCCAGCGTGCTCCGTTTGCGGATCGCGACAAAGCCCGCGATGAAGAGATGCAGGAACGCCCCCCAGGCCCAATAGGACAGCGTGTTCTGCGACAGCCGCACCCCGATCCCGTCGACCACGGAATAGGCCGAGATACACAGGCCCGTGCCCACCGCAAACCCCAGCGCCGCGCGCCCGACCCCGTGGCGCAGCGCCGACCAGCTGCTCAGCTGGATACCGGCGGCGATGGTGGCGATGCCGACCCAGGCCTGCGCCGGCAGCGTCTCACCCAGCAAGAGCAGCGCCCAAAGCGCCACCAGCGCCGGTACGATGCCGCGCGCGATGGGATAGACCACGCTCAGATCGCCATGACGATAGGCCTGACCCAGCATGTAGTAATAGCCGAAATGGATCACCGTCGAGAGCAGGATATAGGGCAGGCTTTCAGGCGCCGGCAACGGCAGCAGCATGACCATGATCCCGCCGGCCAGCACATGACCCGACGCGACAAGGCCCAGCATCGTGGTACGGTCCGCCGCGCTTTTGACGATGGCGTTCCAGACCGCGTGCAACAGGGCCGCCGACAGGATGATGGCGACGATGCCCGCCGACATCTCAGTCCTCGTCCTGCGTGGCGGGCAGGGTTTCGATCAGGCGGGTCTCCAGCAGTTGACCGTTGGCATAAAGGATCGGATAGGCCACCGCCGAGACATGGCTGTTGAACTCGCGCAGGGCGCGCAGCGTTTCCAGATGGCAATCGCTGGTGTCGAAACTCTGCACCTCGCCATTCTGCAAGCGCCGGAAATGCCGCTTGCGGCTGCTGCGCTCGGCGCGTTTCAGCTCGGTCTTTTCCAGGCTCAACAGGCGCGCGCTTTCCAGATCGTCCGAGATCAGCACGTTCGAGGCCAGTTTCATGTTGGCCAGAATGGTCTCGTGCATCTGCTGCAATTCGGACCAGCCCTCTTTCGAGAACTGGTTGCCGGTCTTGCGCAGATCGCCCGCCAGAACGCAAAGCCGCCCGGCCACCACGTCACCGGCGGTTTCCAGCCGCACCGCATATTCAAGCATGTCACGCGCGCTGCGCGCCGCGTCCTTGCCGATCTGATCGGCGGGCAGCGCGGCGACATAGCGGCGGATGCCCGACAGGCAGGCGTTTACTTCTTTATCCAGCGATTGCACCGCCTTGATCCGGGTCTTGTCGCCATCGCGATAGAGGCCCAGAACCGGGCGGAACATCGCCTCGACCAGATCGGCCATGCGCAGCAATTCTCGCTTCAGGCTCGACACCGCCTGTGCCGGGCTGCCGATATGGGCGGGGTCGAGGCTGGAGGCCGGGCGCGCCAGGGTGTCCGCATCGACCGGCTGCGCCGGGTCCGGCAACAGCCGTGCCAGCGGCGCGGCCAAGAGGTTGCAGAACGGCAGCGCCAGCACCAACAGCGAGGCGTTGAAGGCCAGATGCGCATAGACCAGTTCCTGTCCGCCATGCTCACCGGCGCCCAGACCGTTGCGCAGTGCCAGGTTGACCGCGAACAGGCATAGCACCGCCCAGGTGCCGCGCAACGCCAGATTGGCGAATGGGATGCGCCGGGCGGGCATGGTCATGCCGCGCGACAGCCAGACCGGGATAAAGGCGCTGCCGAAATTCGCGCCCAGCACCAGCGACAGGCCGGCGGCAAAGGGGATCGCGCCGATCTGAACCAGCGTCACGCACATCAGGATCGCCGCAACCGAGGAATGCATGACAAAGGCCAGCGCGCCGCCGACGATGAACGCGGTGACATAGTCGCGCGCCAGATAGTCGGCGATGGCGGGCAGAAAGGCACTGTCGCGGATCGGGTCCATCGCCTCGCGCAGGAACCGCAGCGAGATCAGGATAAAGGCGATGCCCATCAGGATGCGCCCGAACTGACGCGCCTTGCGCTGTTCGGTCTTGACGAACAGCCAGCCGCCCACCGCCAAGAGCAGCGGCACCAGCCAGTCCAGCCGCCAGGACAGGATCTGGATCACCAGCGCCGAGCCCAGATCGCCGCCCAGCACGATCGCCAGCCCCTGACCGAACCCCATCAGCCCCGCCCCGGCAAAGCCCGAGGTCAGCAAAGCCACCGCGGCCGAGCTTTGCAGCACCACCGCCATGACCAATCCCACCGCCCCGGCCCGCAACACACCGCTATTACCGGTCATCACCCTTTGGAACGACGAGCCATAGGCGCGCTCGATTCCGGTGCGCACCATCCGCACCGCAAACAGCAGCAGCATCGTCGCGCCCGCCAGGCTGATCAGAAAGGAAAAGATCGCCATGGCTCAGCCTTCGGGGCAGGTCGCGCTTGGGTGCAAAGGGTGGTTCAACGTGGCGGGCTCCTGTTCTTGTGTCCGAGTGGTCCCCGCCGCTCTCGGAAAGATATGAGACTCAATAGGTCGGGGGCCAGAATTGGCCCAAGCTGCCTTTGTTTGCGCAAACGTGCAATGGGCAAACCCACAAAACCGGTATTTTCCGGGCAAAGACGGTCACGAAATGGCGATCAGAGCAGCGACAGCGCCAGCAACAACAGTACAAACCCGGTCAGGACTGTTCCGATACCGCGCATCCAGGCCGGGCTTTGCCCCAGTTCCAGATAGCGCGACAGGATCAGACGGGCCTTGACCAGCGCCAGGATCAACACGCCCGCGCCGATCAGTGCCTGCGGCACCGGCACCAGCGTCAGCAGGGCGCCCGCAAGGCTCAACCCCAGCAGCGCCAGCCAGGCGCGGCTCAATGGGTCGGAGAGGAACCTGCGCATCGGCTCACCCCGCCAGATAGACGACCGGGTAGAGCAGGACCCAGACCAGATCGACCATATGCCAGAATTGCGCGCCCGCCTCGATATTGCGGGGCGCATCGCGCCAGGCCACCAGCAGCAGGATCGCGACCCCGGCCAGAACATGCGCCGCGTGAAATCCGGTCAGCAGGTAATAGAACATGAAAAACGGATGGGTGTCATAGCTGATCCCCTGGGCCACCTTGCCGGCATATTCCGCGCCCTTGATGACCAGAAACAGCGCCCCCAGCCCCGCCGCAAGCAGCAGGGCCCAACGGGCCCGCGAGCGCCGGTCCGAGCGGCAGCAGTGGAGCGCGCAAGCCGCGAGGTAGCCCGAGGTCACAAGCACCACGGTGTTGAGCGCGGCCCCGGTGCGGTAAAGATGATCCTGCGCCTCGGCAAAGCCCGACGGATCGGTCAGCCGCACCGCCAGCAACGCCACCAGACCGGCACCGAACACCAGAAGCTCGGACAGGATCAGAACCCACATCATGAGTTCGCCCGGCAATTCGTCGATCAGCGAGCGCTCGCTCATGCGCCGACCAGTTGCCGATAGATCTGCGGCAGGGCCAATGTCAGCCGGTTGGGGTCGGGGATCACGGCAAAACCGCCCTGCCCGAACATGCGGGGGAACCAGCTTTTGCCGGATTTGTCGATGGTGACGCCGAACACCGATTGCCCGGCGCGGCGCGCCTCGCGCACCGCCATGGCGGTATCCTCGATCCCGTGGCGGCCCTCGTAATGGTCCAGATCGTTGGGCTTGCCGTCGGTGATCACCAACAGCAGCCGCCGCTTGCGCCCCTGCCCGGCCAGATCGGCCGAGGCATGGCGGATCGCGGCGCCAAGCCGGGTGTAGAAACCGGGTCGCAGCGAGGCGATACGCGCCTCGACCTGGGTGCTCATCGCCTCGCCGAAGCCCTTGCAGCGCTGCACATAGACGCGTGCGCGTTTCAACGAGCTGAAGGCGTGGATGGCGAAATCGTCGCCGCAGGCATCCAGCCCCCAGGCCAGCGCCGCCAGCGCCTCGCGTTCGATGTCGATCACCGCACGGCCCGAGACCGCGCTTTCGGTCGAGCGTGAGACATCAAGCAGGATCGACACCGCCAGATCGCGCGCCACCGGGCGCGACTGCATCCAGATGCGCTCGCTGCCCTCGCCATTGGCAAGCCGGTCCAGATGGCCGCGCACGGCGGCCTCGACATCCAGCTGGTCGCCGTCCAGATGGCCGCGCGTCATCATCCGGCCCGGGCGCAGCGCCTCGAACTGGCGCTTGACCGCGCGGATGCGGCGAGTGGTGGCCGGGTCGTGGGTAAAGGCATCGGCGCCGTCCCGGATCTCGGCCTCCGACGTCAGCACATTGACATGGTCCGGCAGATAGGCGCCGGTGCGCACGTCCCATTCGGGATAGAGCACCCGGCCCGAAAGCCGCTCGCGGTCCACATCCTCGGGCGCCAGATCCAGATGCAGTTTCAGCCGTGTCGGTGGCGCCTTGGAAATCTGGCCCAGTCCGATCTCGTCCTGATCGTCGGCGGCCTTTTTCGCGTTGTCGGGGTCATCGTCATCGACGCGGCGGTTGAGGTTCAGGAACTCGGCCCAGCTGAGGATCGCTTCGAACTTGTGCAGGATGAAGCTGTCATGGCGCGCGGCCATGTCGGATTTGCGGCGCCGGGCGCGATGGGTCTTTTCGCCCGATTCCTCGGGCGGCCCCTCGGTATCGCGGCTTTCGGCCTCGTGATGCTCGGACAGGGCCACCGCGCGCAGCTCGGGCCAGAGCGGCACCGGGCGAAACGGTTGATAACCGCGTGGGGCGGTGAGGGTCTCGTCCATCGCCTGAAACTGCGCAGCCCGCGCCGAAAGCGATTGCGGGTCGCCCAGCATCTGGCGGATCAGCTCTTCGACTGCGGCCTCGGCAGGAGGCAGATCCGGCAGGTCGCGCTGCTGCAAGAGGCCCTTGCACAGTTCGGCGTAAAGCGGGCGCAAACCCGGTGCGTCGGAAAGCGTTGCCGCCACCATCGCCTGTGCCGCTGACAGCGCCCCCAGATCGGCGCGCAGCGGGTCATCCTCGTCGACACGGGTGCCGGCATGGGCGGCGGCGGCGGCCAGCCAGACATACAGCGCCCCGTTGGCCGCGCGCATCGGAAACACCGCCAGCCGGTCCGGCAGGCGCAGCACCTCGCCGTCGAAACTGGCGCGCGGCAGCGCCTCGGCCTCGGTGCCCAGACGGCGGCGCCAGCTCAGCCGGTGGCGCGAGATCTCGGGCGAGACCGGGCGAAGCTCGACCCCGGCGTTGCCGCCAAGGCCCCGAAAAAGAACGGCCAGCCGTCCCGCGACCTCTGACAGGTCGACCGCGGCTCCTTCGTGCACCAATGGTGCGTCGAGACGGCTGGCAAGGCTATGCCACAGTTTCCCGATTGTCTCCTCGGGTTCCCATGGCTCGAAGTCGATCTGAACCATCGCCGGCCTCACCCAAAGACGGCGGTGGTCAGATCGAGGAGCCCGCGTTTGATATCCTCGTCATCGGTCAGGGGTTCGACCATGGCGGCCAGGATGGCGCGTTCGGTCGGCATGCCTTGGGCGATCAGTGTCGCGGCATAGACCACGAGGCGGGTGGAGACCCCTTCCTCCAGATCCTGCCCCTTGAGCCCGCGCAGCTTGCCCGCCAACCGGATCAGCGGTTTGCACCGCTCCAGCGGCAGGCCGCTTTCCTCGGAGACGACACGCGCCTCCAGCTCGGGCGAGGGAAAGTCGAACTCCAGCGACAGAAAACGTTGCCGGGTCGAGGGTTTCAGGGTCTTGAGAATGTTCTGGTAGCCGGGGTTGTAGGACGCCACCAGCATGAAGCCGGGCGCGGCCTCCAGCTCTTCGCCGGTGCGGTCGATCGGCAGGATACGACGGTCGTCGGTCAGCGGGTGCAGCACAACGGTCACGTCCTTGCGCGCCTCGACCACCTCGTCGAGGTAACAGATCGCGCCCTCGCGCACCGCGCGGGTCAGCGGCCCGTCGACCCAGACCGTCTCGCCGCCCTTGAGCAGGTAGCGCCCGATAAGGTCGGCGGCGGCCAGATCGTCATGACAGGCCACGGTATAAAGCGGGCGGCCGAGTTTTGCCGCCATATGGGCCACAAACCGGGTCTTGCCGCAGCCCGTCGGCCCCTTCAGCAGAACCGGCAGATTGTTGTCATAAGCGGCGGTGAAGATATCGCATTCATCGCCCTGGGCGAGGTAGAAGGGGGCGTCTGCCGCCCCCGTTCCCATATGTTTCGATCCGTCCATCTGCATCACTCGGCCGGTGTTTCGACGGCGCCGCGCTCGATGATCTCGCGCCGCGGTACCCACATGGCATAGATGAACAGCAGTGCGCCGATCACCACCACCAGGCCCGAGCCGAAACGCATCCAGTAGAAGATCGCGACCTGGTCCTGCACGTCCATGAAGTATTCGCCCATGACCCGTTGCAGGTGGGTCTGGATGGTTCCGGCGAAGGTCAGCACAAAGGTCATGAAGACCATGCCGCTGCTCATCAGCCAGAAGGACGCCATGTTCAGCACCTGATTATAGGGATCGCGATTGCGCAGGATCGGCATCGCATAGCTGAAGATCGCCAGGTTCAGCGCCACATAGGCCCCAAAGAACGCCAGGTGCCCGTGGGCGGCGGTGATCTGGGTGCCGTGGGTGTAATAGTTCACCCCGTGCAGCGTGTGCAGGAAACCCCAGACCCCGGCGCCAAAGAAAGCCAGCGTGGCACAGCCCAGCGACCACAGCAGGGCGGCCTTGTTGGGATGATCCCGGCGACCTTTCCACACCATGACAAAGGCAAAGGCCATCATCGCGAAGAAGGGGATGACCTCTAGCGAGGAGAAGATCGAGCCGATCCACTGCCAATACCCCGGCGTCCCGATCCAGTAATAATGGTGACCGGTGCCGAGGATGCCCGAGAACAGCGCGGCGGCGACGATGACATACAGCCATTTCTCGACCACCTCACGGTCAACGCCGGTCAGTTTCAGCATCAGATAGGCCAGGATCGAGGCCATGATCAGCTCCCACACGCCTTCGACCCAGAGGTGTACGATGTACCACCAGTACTGCTTGTCCAGCGCCAGGTTCGACGGGTTGTAGAAGCTGAACAGGAACAGCAGTGCCAGACCCCAGAGACCCAGAAGCAGGATGTTGGTGATCGCGGTCTTCTTGCCCTTCAGCACCGTCATCGAGACGTTGTAGAGAAAGATCAGCGCCGCCACGACGATGCCCGCCTTGACCCATTTGGGCTGTTCGATGAACTCGCGCCCCTCCTTGCCCAAAAGCCAGTGGCCCTCGAACAGGTTGAACACATAGGTCACCACCACGCCCAGCGTGCCCAGAACCAGGATCGCCAGCTGGATATAGGCCAGCTTGGTCGAGTGGATTTCGCGCTCGGCCTCTTCGGGGATCAGGAAATAGGCCGCCCCGAAGAAGCCGAGGATCAGCCAGACCACCAGCGAGTTGGTGTGCAACATCCGCACGATGTTGAACGGCAACAGCTCGCTCAGCGTGTTGGGGGCCACATAGATCCAGCCGGCGAGCAGACCGCCCAGCACCTGGATCGCAAACAGGCCCATCGCTACGGCAAAGTAGACGAGGGCGATTTTCTGGGATTCGTATTTCATGTCTGTGCTCCCTTCTCAGCCGGCGTCGTTGGGCGGCCAGCCCTGGGTGTCGATCGTGTTCGTCCACAGCAGGAAATCGGACAGGTTCCGCATCTCCGTGTCGCTGAGGTCAAAGCGCGGCATCTGGCGACGGCCTTCGATGCCGGTGGGTTGCGCCTCCATCCAGCCCTTGAGCATCTCAAAGGCGGCATCGGGATCGTCCTGCACGCCCCAGCGCGTCATCACGTTGCCCAGTTCGGGGGCGAAATAGGCGCCCTCGCCCAGGATCGAATGGCAGTTGATACAGGCGTGTTTCTCCCAGACATGCTTGCCGTCGGCGACACTGGCGGTCAGCGTTTCGGCATTGGTCGAGGTCGACCTGATATAGCGGTGGGAATGGGCCGACAGGGCCAGAAAGATGAGGATGAAGAAGAGGGACCCGCCATAGAAAATGTTGCGGGCCATGCTTTTGGTCATGACTTCGCGCATCGCGCTCTCCTTTGCGCCGCGTTTCTGATGGGGCGACAATGGCGGGCGGGGCGAAAGATGCCTTAACCAAAGTCAAGACAGGCGCCGAATGCCGCTCCTCGGCCCTTGCGGGCCTCCTCGCGATGCATGGCGAGGACGCCCGCAAGGGCGGAAGATCCGACAGGATTTGCGCTGGACAGCGGGTGCGGCTGCGGGTCACTCTTGGTGCAAAACAGGCCGTTTACCATGCCCGCAAAAACCCTCGCCCCAATCCACGCGTTCGATTTCGACGCTGGTCATGCCACCCCCGTCACCGAGGACTGGCCCGCCGCCGCGCCCATCGCGGGCGCCGGGTTTCGCTGGCTACACCTCGATCTTTCCGATCCAGCCAGCGCCGACTGGCTGCACGCGCATATCCCGCCGGTGGCCGCCAGCGCCCTGACCCAGACCGAGACCCGACCCCGCTGTGATCCGCTCGCCGATGGCATCCTGCTCAACTTGCGGGGCGTCAACCTGAACCCGGGATCGGCGCGCGAGGACATGGTCTCGCTGCGGCTCTGGGTGACGCCCTCGCTTGTCGTCACCTCACGTATCCGTCGCATCCGCGCAACGGATGAGCTGCGCCAGCAATCCGACAGTGGGCGCGGGCCGGACAGTATCGCCCTGTTTCTGTCCGAGCTGCTGCACGGACTGTCGCACAGGATCGAATCCGTCTCACTGGAGCTCGACGACCGCACCGACGGGATCGAGGAAGAGGCGCTGGAAGGCGCCGGTGACGTGCATGACCGACTCAGCGCCCTGCGCCTGGAGGCAATCAAGCTGCGCCGCTACCTGCATCCGCAGCGCGAGGCGCTGGATGCGCTCTTGCGCAACGAGGCCGGGCTGTTCGATCCCGCCGGTCTGGTTCTGCTGCGCGAGGCTGTCGATCGCACGCGTCGCACCATCGAGGAACTGGATGCGACCCGCGACCGGCTGGCCGCAGTTCAGGATCAGATCGCCTCGGAACAGGTGCGCCTGCTGGGCCGCAACAGCTTCGTGTTGTCGGTGGTGGCCGCGGTATTCCTGCCGCTGGGGTTTCTGACCGGCCTGTTCGGGGTCAATATCGCCGGAATGCCGGGTACGGGTACGCCGCTGGCCTTCTGGCTGCTGGCTGGCGCCTCGGCGCTGCTGGGCCTGGCCATCGTGTTGCTGTTCCGACTGCTGAAATGGCTGTGAGACGCCGGAACTATCCGGCAGCGCCCGCGCGCGGACCGATCAGCGCCGGCCACATCGCCGCCAGATAGGTGGCGAACGCGGCCGTCCAGAGCAGCCCGGCCAGCAGCATTGCGGGGAGATAGAGCGCATCAAGCCCGCTGCCCGCCCAACGTGTGAGCGCCGCCGCAGCCATCAGGCCATAGCCCAGCACCATCGGCCCCGGCGCCACCAACGGGCGGCCGGAATGACCAAGCGCCGCCCGGCTCATCACCGCCAGCGTCATGCCGCCGACACAGCCGATGCCCAGCAGATGCAATGCCGCCAGTTCGCTGCCCAGGCCCAGCCCGGCCAGCCCCCACAGGATCATGCCCGCCGCCAGCATCGCCAGCGCCAGGTGCAACGCCCACAGGATCGGCTGAGACAGGCACCACAATCCGCCCCAGCGCATGAGGCGAAACGCCTGCACTGCACCAAAGGCCAGCGCGACCGCGCCGGTCAACCCGTCTGGTGCACCGCCCAGGACCAGCCCCGGCAAGAGCAGGGCCAGCCCCAGCGCCAGCCGCTCGACCGGCGCCCGGCTGACCGGCCAGAGAGTTTCAGCCACGCCTGCGCGTTTCATAGCGTTGCGGGTAAAGGCCGGGGTGATCCGCCCGCCCAGCACCGAGATCAGCGCACACAGCACCGCCAGCCCGGCGCGCAGCCCGGTTTCGGCATCGCCATAGCCGGTGCCGATCCAGTCCAGATGCAGCCACAGATTCGCGGCCCAGAGATAGGCCAGGAACAAAAGGAACATCAGGTTCTGCGGCTTGGGTCGTTTCAACAGCTGGGTCACGATCTTGAGCGACAGCACCGGCAGAAAGGCCAAATCCAGCAGCGCCACCCAGACCGGCGGCAGCGCGCCCGCGTACCAGACCGCCAGCCGCCCGGCCAGCCACAGCCCCGCCGCCAGCGCGATGAAGTACTGGCGCGCGCCGGGCGCGCCGGTCCAGTTGGGCACTGCGGTCAGAAAGAACCCCCCAAGCGCGGCGGTGGCATAGCCGAACACCATCTCATGGGCGTGCCACTGGCTGGGCACCTGCGCCAGCGCAAGCCCGTCGCCTGCAAGAAAAAGAACCCAGATCGCCCCGGCGAACAGGCCGTAAAGGCCCGCCGCGAGGAAAAATACCCGAAACCCTTCGGAAAAAAGTCGCGCCAGCGCGGTCATCTCTTGCCTCCTGCCCGCATGCGGTGCGCGCGCGGGATCCGTTCGCTCAGTTCCACCACGCTAGCGGCGACGACAATGCGTGACCTTAACGAAAGTCAAGGAGCGGCCCCGCGCGGGCTGCCAGAGTCGGACATGCCTCACCAGCCTTCGACGGAGACACCGTTATGAAACCAACCCCCGCCATTCGCAGAACCCTGCTTCTGACCAGCGCCGCCATGGCCCTGGGCCTGGCCGCACCCATGGTTGCCGCTCAGGACAGCCACGGGTCGGATGCCGGCGCCGCCTATCAGCCCAGCATGACCACCCTTGGTGCCCTGAACCTGGAAATCCCCGGACGCCGCGAAGGCGACCCGGTGATGACGCAGGAAGAGTACAACATCGGCAACAAGATCTATTTCGAACGCTGCGCCGGTTGCCACGGCGTGCTGCGCAAAGGTGCCACCGGCAAACCGCTGACCACCGACATCACCCGTGACGTGGGCTATGAATACCTGCGCGATTTCATCACCTACGGCTCGCCCGCCGGGATGCCCAACTGGGGCACGTCGGGTGAGATGAGCGAAGAAGAAATCGACATCATGGCGCGCTACATCCTGCTCGATCCGGCCTCGCCGCCCGAATTCGGCATGGCCGAGATGCGCGAGACCTGGAAAGTTCTGGTCGCGCCCGAGGATCGCCCGACCGAGAAGATGAACGATATCGACATCGACAACTTGTTCTCGGTCACGCTGCGCGATTCCGGTCAGGTGGCGCTGATCGACGGTGCCAACTACAAGATCCACGCCGTGATCGACACCGGGTATGCGGTGCATATCAGCCGGATCTCGGCCTCGGGCCGCTATCTGTTCGTGATCGGGCGCGACGCGCTTGTGAACATGATCGACCTGTGGATGGAAACCCCCGCCACCGTGGCCCAGATCAAGGTCGGTTCCGAAGCGCGGTCGATCGAGACCTCGAAGTTCAAAGGGTTCGAGGACAAATACGCAATCGCCGGTTCCTACTGGCCGCCGCAATACGTGATCATGGACGGTGACACGCTGGAGCCGCTCAAGATCAAGTCGACCCGCGGCATGGTCTATGACGACCAGAGCTATCACCCCGAACCGCGCGTGGCCTCGATCGTGGCCAGCCACTTCAACCCCGAGTTCATCGTCAACGTCAAAGAAACCGGCAAGATCCTGATGATCGACTATTCGGACATCAAGAACCTCAAGGTGACCGAGATCGAAGCCGAACGCTTCCTGCATGATGGCGGGTTCGACAGTTCCAAGCGGTACTTCCTGGTCGCGGCCAACGCCCGTGGCAAGGTGGCCGTGGTCGACACCAAGGACAGCACCCTGACCGCGCTGGTCGAGACCGGTGGTCAAACCCCGCACCCGGGCCGGGGCGCCAACCTGATGCACCCGACCTATGGTCCGGTCTGGGCAACCTCGCACTTGGGCGACGAGACCGTGGCGCTGATCGGCACCGACCCCGAAGGGCACCCCGACAACGCCTGGAAGGTCGTGCAGACCCTCTATGCCCAGGGCGGCGGTTCGCTCTTCGTGAAATCGCACCCGACATCGGAGCATCTCTATGTCGATGCGCCGCTGAACCCGGATGCGGAAATCTCGGGCTCGGTCGCGGTCTTCAAACTGGGTGATCTGGCCCAGGAAGAGCCGGAATACACCGTTCTTCCGATCGTGGAATGGGCCGAGATCGGCGAGGGCCAGCCCCGCGTCGTGCAGGGTGAGTTCAACCAGGAAGGCAATGAGATCTGGTTCTCGGTCTGGAACGCCAAGGACCTGGAAAGCGCCATCGTCGTTGTCGACGACAAGACGCTGGAACTCAAGGCCGTGATCAAGGACCCGCGCCTGATCACTCCGACCGGCAAGTTCAACGTCTACAACACCCGGTCCGACGTCTACTGACGCCGGTCCGTCGGGCGGGCCCGGTTGCGTCCCGGGGCCCGCCCATCCCCTTCCCCTCTCGCCAGCCCCAACCTGACGGAGCACGCCATGACACTCACCGGACATGTCCACCTGATCGGCGCAGGACCAGGAGATCCCGAACTGCTCACCCTGCGCGCCCTGCGCCTGCTGCAAGAGGCCCAGGTGGTGGTCTATGACCGGCTGGTCGATCCCCGGATCGTGGCCATGGCATCCGATGGTGCCCGGATGATCCCGGTGGGCAAGTCGCCCAAATGCCATCCCGTGCCGCAGGAGCGGATCAACCGCATTCTTCTGGACGAGGCCCGCGCGGGTCATGTGGTGGCCCGGCTCAAGGGCGGCGACCCGATGATCTTTGGCCGCGGCTCGGAAGAGGCGGCCTTTCTCATGGCCCACGGGGTGCGGGTCGATTACGCCCCCGGCATCACCGCCGCGCAGGGGGCTTCGAGTGCCACCGGCGTGCCGTTGACCCATCGTGGTCTGGCAACCGGCGTGCAATATGTCACCGGCCACCGGCAGGCGGGCCAAGTGCTGGACCTCGACTGGAAACGGCTCGCCGATCCCGACACCACGCTGGTGGTCTATATGGGCGTGGCCAATATCGGCCAGATCGCCATCGGCCTGATGACCGAGAACCTGCCCGCCACGACCCCGGTTCTTGCGATCAGCCGTGCGACCACGCCGGATGAGCGCCGCCTGCTGTCGCGGCTCGACCGGATCGCGGCGGATGCCCGGGCCGAGGCGCTTGAGGCGCCGACCCTCTTTATCATCGGCAAGGTGGTCTCGCTTTATGCCGAGCAGCCGGTCACCGAGTTGCTGGAACAGGCGGTGGCCCATGGCTGACAGTTCTTTCTTTCCCCGCTTTCAGAGCGGCACCGCAGTTGGAACAGGCAAGGCGTTGCTGACCGTTGCCGCGTTTCTGGCCACCACCGCCTTTGCCGCCGAAACCCTCGACCCCGACGCGCTCAGGCGGCTGGTGCAGCAGGATTGCGGCTCGTGTCACGGGCTGACGCTCAAGGGCGGGCTTGGCCCCGATATCCGGCCCGAGGCGCTTGGCCATTTCGACCGCGAGGTGCTGACCGGCGTCATCCTCGACGGCATCCCCGACACCGCCATGCCGCCCTGGCGCCCGCTGCTGACCGAGGAAGAGGCCGAATGGATCGCCCGATACCTGCAAGACCCGGAGGCCCGATGAAACCGCTTGTCCTGACTCTTGTCGCCGCGCTGCTGGCGGGCACCGCCAACGCCCAGACCGTCGCCACCGGCGATCTGGGGCTGGTGATCGAACGGGCCAACGGCTCGGTCCTGCTGGTCGATCAGTCCGAGCGCGCCGCTCTGGCCCGGATCGAGGGGTTGGGCGATCTCTCGCATGCCTCGCTGGTCTATTCTCCGGATGAACGCTTTGCCTATGTGTTTGGTCGCGACGGCGGTCTGACCAAACTCGACATCACCACCCGCCAGATCGTGAACCGTGTGCTGCAATCTGGCAATGCCATCGGCGGCGCCATATCCGACGATGGGCGGCTGGTGGCGGTGTCCAACTATGACCCCGGCGGGGTGCGCGTCTTTGACGCCGACACGCTGGAGATGGTTGCCGACATCCCCACCGGCGGCAAGACCATCGGCCTGGTCGATGCGCCGGGCCGCCGGTTTGTCTTTACCGTCTGGGATACGGGCGAGACATGGATCGCCGATTTCACCACGCCCGAGCCGATGCTGACCACCATTCCCGGCATGGGCAAGAATCCCTATGACGCGCTGATCACCGGCAATGGCCGCACCTATATCACCGGCCTCTTTGGCGAGGACGGGCTGACCGCGCTTGACCTGTGGGACGAGACGCCCCAACCGATCCGCGTGCTGTCCGACTATGGCCGGGGCCAGCAGGAAATGCCGGTCTACAAGATGCCGCATCTGGAAGGCTGGGCACTGACGGGAAGCGAATTCGTGCTGCCCGCCGTGGGGCATGCGCAGGTCCTGTGGGTCGATGCCGACACATTGACCGAGACCGGGCGCACCGCCACGCATGGCCAGCCGGTATTCGCCATGGCGCGACCCGACGGGCGTCAGGTCTGGGTCAACTTTGCCCATCCGCTGAACGACACCATTCAGGTGATCGACACGGTCAGCAAAGAGGTGATCCACCAGTTCAAACCCGGCCCCGCCGTGCTGCATATGGAATTCACGCCGCGCGGGCACGAGGTCTGGATCAGCGTCCGCGACGCGGGCAAGGTGATGGTCTACGACACCCGCACCTTTGAGAAACTGCGCGAGATCGAGGCTGACAGCCCCTCGGGCATCTTCTTTACCGCGCGCGCCCATCGGACGGGGTTGTAACCATCATGTGCCAGATCACCGACCCCATCGACCGTGCCCTGCTGGATGACTGGCAGCGCGATTTTCCCATCACCGACCGCCCGTTCCTGGGCCTGGCCGAACAGCTGGGCATCTCGGAGCACGAAGTGATCACGCGCCTTGCCCGAATGCAGGCGGCGGGGCGGATCACGCGGGTGGGCGCCACCATCGCGCCCGGCAGCGCCTCTGCCAGCACCCTGGCCGCGGTTGCCGCGCCCGAGGACCGGATCGAAGAGATCGCCGGGATGATCGGCGCCGAGCCGGGGGTGAACCACAATTACCAGCGCGAGGATGACTGGAACCTCTGGTTCGTCGCCACCGGCCCCGATCGGGGGCATGTGGACGCGACGCTGGCGCGGATCGGAGCGGCCAGCGGGCTGCGGGTACTCGATCTGCCCTTGCTGCGGCCCTTCAATGTCGATCTGGGCTTTCGGATGGGTGCCAGAACGCCGCGCGTGCCGACCCGGCGGGCGGTCGATGCCAGCGTGCTGCGATCCGGCGATACCGACCTGTTGCAGGCGCTGACCCAGGGCCTGCCGCTGGTGCCCGCGCCCTATGCCGAGCTGGCGACCCGGCTGGGCCTGAACGCGGGTGAGGCAATGGCGCGCATCGCGCTGTTGCAACAGGGCGGGGTGATCTCGCGTCTTGGGGTCATCGTGCGGCATCGGGCATTGGGGTGGTCGTCGAACGCGATGGTGGTCTGGAACCTGCCGCCCGAACGGATCGACAGCGCCGGGCCGGCGCTGGCCGCGCATCCCGGTGTCACCCTCTGTTACGAGCGCCGCCCGGTGCCGGGTGTCTGGCCCTACCGGCTCTATTCCATGATCCACGCCCGCTCGCGCCGCGAGGCGCTGGCGGTGCTGGACAGCGCAACCGCCCTGCCCGAACTGGCCGGTGCCCCGCACAAGGTGCTGTTCTCGACCCGCTGTTTCAAACAGACCGGCGCGCTGATCAAACCCCGCAAGGAGGAGGCCGCATGACCCCCGACGCAACCGACCGCCGCATCCTCAACCGCATGCAGGAGGATCTGCCGCTGACGGCCCATCCCTATGCCGCCGTCGCCGCCGAACTGGGTCTTGCCGAGGGTGAATTGCTGGAGCGGTTGGCCCGGATGAAGGCGGCGCGGCTGATCACCCGTTTCGGCCCCTTCTTCGACGCCGCCGCCATGGGCGGGGCCTTTTGCCTGTGTGCGATGGCGGTGCCCGAGGCGGAATTCGACACCGTCCTGACCAAAGTCAATGCCCACCCGGAGGTGGCGCATAACTATGAACGCACGCACCGGCTGAACATGTGGTTCGTGCTGGCCACCGAAACCCCTCAGGGGATCGCGGCCACCGCCGATGCGATCGAGGCGGAAACCGGGATCGCGGTCCTGCGCTTTCCGAAATTGCAGGAATTCTTCATCGGCTTCCGGGTGGCGGCATGATCGACGAGACAGACAGACGGATCATCGCGGCCATGCAAGAGGGGCTGCCGCTGGTGCCCGCGCCTTTTGCCCGCGTCGCCGCCGACCTGGCCTTGCCCGAGCCCGAACTGATGGAGCGTATCGCTGCCCTTAAGGCGCGCGGCGTGATCCGCCGCATCGCCGCCGCGCCCAACCACTACAAGCTGGGGATGACCTCCAATGGCATGACCGTCTGGGACGTGGATGACGCCCGCATTACCGATCTGGGTGCGCGCGTGGGTGCCCTGCCCTTTGTGACCCATTGCTATGAACGCCCCCGCGCCCGGCCCGACTGGCCCTATAACCTGTTTGCCATGGTGCATGGCGCTACCCGTGATGAGGTAGAGGCCAAGCGCGGCGAGATCGCCGCCCTGCTGGGCACCGCCTGCCGGGGGCATGACATCCTCTATTCCACCCGCATCCTGAAAAAGACCGGGCTGCGTCTGAAGGAAAGGACCTGACATGTTCCGGCTCACCGAATACATGCACCAGTTGATCGCACCGACCCCGGTGCGCCAGCGCCGCCCCGGCCCGGTGAAACCGGTGGTGATCTGGAACCTGACCCGGCGCTGCAACCTGAAATGCCGCCACTGCTATACCGTTTCGGCGGATGTGGATTTTCCCGGCGAGCTGACCCACGAACAGGCGATGGACACGTTGGAGGATCTGGGCCGGTTCAAGGTGCCCGCGATCATCCTGTCGGGGGGCGAGCCGCTGGACCGGTTCGATTTCTTCGACATCGCCATGCGCGCGCGCCAATTGATGCCGATGCTGGCGCTGTCGACCAACGGAACCAAGATACAAGGCGAGACCGCCGACCGCATCGCCGATGTGGGCTTCAGCTATGTGGGTATCTCGCTCGATGGGATCGGCGCCACCAATGACTGGTTCCGCGGCGTCGAGGGCGCCTTTGCCGACGCCCTGCGCGGGGTGCGCGCATGCAAGGCGCGCGGCATCAAGGTTGGCCTGCGCTTCTGCCTGACCGAGGGCACCCAGCACCATCTGCCCGACCTGCTTCAGCTCTGCGATGACGAGGGCGTGGACAAGTTCTATCTCAGCCACCTTGTCTATGCCGGGCGCGGCGACAAGAACCGGGGCGAGGATGCCGCGCATCTGCGCACCCGCCACGCGATGGACCTGCTGCTGGACCGCGCCTGGGTGGCCGCGGCCGAGGATATGCCGCTGGACATCGTGACCGGCAACAACGACGCCGACGCGGGCTATTTCCTGGACTGGGTCCGGCGCAATTTCGACGCCGGGAAGGTGGCGCATATCCGCGCCCATCTTGCCGCCTGGGGCGGCAATTCCAGCGGGCTGGGCGTGGCCAATATCGACAATCTGGGCCGGGTGCATCCCGATACCTATTGGTCCGACTACACCGTGGGCAATGTGAAGACGGCGCCGTTTTCCCAGCTCTGGACCGGCGACGACCCGATGCTGGCGCTGCTGCGCACCCGGCCCCGCCCGCTCAAGGGCCGCTGCGGCGCCTGCACGCTCAAGGATGTCTGCGGCGGCAATACCCGCATCCGCGCCCTGCAATTGACCGGCGATCCCTGGGCCGAGGACCCGGCCTGTTACCTGTCGGATGCCGAGATCGGTGTCACGGGTTCGGACCGCCTGACCGTCACCCCGTTCCGAGGAAAGAGACATGACCCGGCGCATCAGTTCTTTTGACACCCGCCCGCGCGGGGCCGCATCCGCAGCGCCTGTCGCGCGCGGCGGAGCCTCCGGCGGGAGTATTTGGAGCAAAGTGAAATACGGGGTCTGCGCCCTGATGCTGGCGGGACCCGTGGCGGCGGGACCGGCCGAGGACTATGCCGAGTTTTGCGCCAGCTGCCATGGCGCGGCGCGGCTGGGCGGGTTGGGACCGGCGCTGATCCCCGAGACGCTGGGCCGGATGCGCGGGCCGAAAGTGGCCGCCGTGATCCGCGAGGGCCGCACCGCGACCCAGATGCCGGGGTTCACGGACATATTGGACGAAGCGGCCATCGCCGCGCTGGCGGAGTATGTGAAGGAACCGCTGGCCGAGATCCCCGCTTGGGGCGAGGGTGAGATCACGGCAAGCCGGGTGCTGGACGGCGACTATGTGGCCGCCGCCGCGCCGGTCTGGGATGCCGATCCGATGAACATAACCCTGGTGGTAGAAACCGGCGATCACCATGTCAGCGTGCTGGATGGCGATACGTTCGACATTCTCGACCGGTTCGAGACGCCGTTCGCCGTGCATGGCGGACCCAAGTTCAGCCCCGACGGGCGCTATGTCTTCATCATGTCGCGCGATGGCTGGGTGCAGAAATACGACCTCTGGTCGCTGCAACAGGTGGGCCGGGTACGCGCGGGCCTCAACAGCCGCAACATTGCCATGAGCCATGACGGCAAATGGCTGGCCGTGGCCAATTACCTGCCGATGTCGCTGACCCTGCTGAGCACCGAGGATCTGTCAGTGGCGAGGGTCATGAAGGTGACCGCCAAGGATGGCACGCCCAGCCGGGTCTCGGCCGTCTATCAGGCGCCGCAACGGCAAAGCTTTGTCCTCGCGCTGAAGGACGCGCCAGAGATCTGGGAGGTGGCGACCGACCCCAATGCCGACCCGGTTTACGAGGGCTTCATCCACTCCCGCGAAAAGGGCATGGTCGAGGCGATCGCCTCGTCCGAAGGGCTGTTCGCCCGGCGCCGGATCGAGATTTCCGAGCCGCTCGACGATTTCTTCTTTTCCGACGACTACCGCAACCTGATCGGCGCCGCGCGCGACGGGGTGCGCGGGGTGGTGGTGAACCTCAATGTCGGGCGCGAGATTGCCGAACTGCCGCTGGAGGGCATGCCGCATCTGGGCTCGGGCATCAGCTGGGCACGCGACGGGCGCCGGGTGATGGCCACGCCGCATCTGAAAGAGGGCAAGCTGAGCGTCATCGACACCGAAAGCTGGACCCGCATCGCGACGATCCCGACCGAGGGGCCGGGCTTCTTTCTGCGCAGTCACGAGAACACCCCCTATTTCTGGGCCGATGTGTTCTTTGGCCCCAACAAGGACGCGATGCATGTGATCGACAAGCAGAGCCTCGAGATCGTGCGCACCCTGCGCCCGGCACCGGGTAAGACGGTGGCACATGTGGAGTTCACCCGTGACGGCAAACATGCGCTGGTCTCGGTCTGGGAAGAGGATGGCGCGGTCATCGTCTATGATGCCGCGACGCTGGAAGAGGTACGCCGCCTGCCGATGAAGAAACCCTCGGGGAAATACAATGTCTGGAACAAGATCACCTTCTCTGAAGGCACCAGCCACTGAGCCGGGCATCGAGGGCCGCTGGCCGGTCTGGAAACTGGCGCTGCTGCTGTGGCCGGCGGTGACGGCGACGGTGGCGATCAATCTGTTCATGGCAGCGCTGATGCTGCGCGTGGTGGGTGGTACACCGTTGGGTCCAGTTGCGGCGCTCCTCTGGTCGCTACCGCTGGGCATCCCGGCCAGCTGGCTGGCCGGACGCTGGGTGCGGCGCCTGCTGGATGAGGCCGAGAGTTGACCCCTCAAATGCGGTGGTAACGGAAATCGCAGATTTCCGAACCGGAAAATTGCAAAATTTTCCGGCCCGTTTTCCGTGTCGGAAAACGGGCCCTTCGTCGCGCGCGCTTCGCCTGATCCAGATGCGGAACCTGGCAGAGATTGCGTCCAGCACCGAAATCTGGGAACTCTGTCCCGCGGACCGGACCGCCGAGCAGACCGAAAGAAAGGCCAGCCATGCGCATAGACCCCTTTGGCGTCGAAATCTGGATGAACGAGTTCGAGAACCACTGCGCCTATAACCTGGCCGAAACCTGCGTGGCCTCGCTCGACATCGGTGAGTTGCTGGAACTGGCCGGGCGCAATGACGACGTGATGGACGACCTGCGCGCGATGAAGATGACCTATGGCGCCATCGAAGGCTCCGACCGGTTGCGCGATGCGATCTCGACCCTCTACCAGCATCAGCAGCGCCACAATATCGTGGTGACCCATGGCGCCATCGGTGCCAATGCGCTGGTGCATGAAACCGTCGTCGAACCGGGCGATCACGTGATCGCCATCCGCCCCACATACCAGCAGCATTACTCCATTCCCGAAAGTTATGGCGCCACGGTCGATATCCTGCATCTGCGGCCCGAGAACGGCTTTCTTCCGGACATGGCGGAACTGGCCTCGCTGATCCGGCCCGAAACCCGGCTGATCGCCTTTGCCAATCCCAACAATCCCACCGGCGCTTTGATGGAACATGACCTGTTGCAAGAGGTCATCGCGCTGGCCCGCCCGCACGGTAGCTGGATCTTGTGTGACGAGGTCTATCGTGGGACCAATCATCAGGGCGACGGTTTTGCCCCTGCCATCGCCGATCTCTACGAACGCGGTATCAGCGTCGGCGGCATGTCCAAGACCTTTTCTCTGGCCGGTCTGCGGCTGGGCTGGATCGCCGCCAATCCCGACCTGATCGCTGCGGTGTCGATCCATCGCGATTACAACACGATCAGCGTCGGCATGCTGGACGATTACTTTGCTGCCATGGCGCTCGAGTCCAAGGATCGCATCCTTGAACGCAGCCACCGCATCACCCGTGGCAATATCGAGATCCTGGCCGATTGGGTCGCGGGTGAACCCGATATCTCTTGGGTCCGCCCGCGCGCCGGCACAACCGCGCTGTTGAAATACAACTTCGACATGCCGTCGCGCGACTTCTGTGTCCGCCTGCTGGAGGAGACCGGGGTGATGTTCACCCCCGGCTCGGCCCTGCATATCGAGGGCTGGCTGCGCATCGGCTATGCTAACGACCCGCGGATCCTGACCGAAGGACTGGCCCGTGTCAGTACATTCCTCGCCCATCTTCGGGATCACAGGGATCGCAACCGCTAACTCTGACGCGCTGCGCTGGCTAGCGGACTTTACCATTGCCGCGCAATCACCCAGAAGGAAAACCGGACCGCGACGCAGGAAAGGGTACCCCATGGCAAATCCCCTCTATGACCGCCTCTTCGGCATCCATGCCGGGCAGAAGACGCCGTTTCTGCACCTACCCGATGGCCGGGTAATCAGCCACACTACTTTTCTGGCACAAGCGGCCCGGCTGGCCCATGCCGCCACCAATCTGGGGTTGAAACCGGGGGACCGGGTGGCAGCGCAGGTCGAGAAATCAGTAGAGGCGCTAGCGCTTTATGCCGCCTGCGCCCAGGCCGGGTTGATCTTTCTACCGCTCAACACCGCCTATACCGCCGACGAACTCAGCTATTTCATCGACAACAGCGGCGCCGCGCTGATCGTCTGCGACGGGCGCAGCCGCGACATGCTGGCCCCGATCGCCAAGGGTCTGGGCGCCCGGATCGAGACCCTGAACGCCGATGGTTCGGGCAGCCTGACCGAGCGCGCCGCCGCGATGCCCGAGCGGTTCGACACCGTCGCGCGGGAGGGCGGCGACCTGGCGGCCTTTCTCTATACCTCGGGCACCACGGGCCGCTCAAAGGGCGCGATGCTGACCCAGGACAACCTGTTGTCCAATGCCGAGACGCTGGCGCGCGAATGGCGGTTCACCGCTGATGACGTGCTGCTGCACGCGCTGCCGATCTTTCACACCCATGGCCTGTTCGTGGCCACCAATATCGCGCTGATCACCGGCGGCAGCATGATCTTTCTGCCGAAATTCGACCTTGACCAGATCATCGCGCAGATGCCCCGCGCGACCGCAATGATGGGGGTGCCGACCTTCTACACCCGCCTTCTGGGCGATACCCGGTTCACCCGCGAGCTGGCGCAACATATGCGCCTCTTCGTCTCGGGCTCGGCGCCTTTGCTGGCGGAAACCCATGTCGCGTTCGAAGAGCGCACCGGCCACCGCATCCTGGAACGCTATGGGATGACCGAAACCAACATGAACACCTCAAACCCCTACAAGGGAGAGCGCCGCGCCGGCACTGTCGGTCTGCCCCTACCGGGGGTCGAGCTGAAGGTGACCAACCCCGATACCGGCGAAACCCTGCCACAGGGCGAAATAGGCGTGATCGAGGTGCGCGGCCCCAACGTGTTCAAGGGCTACTGGCAGATGCCGGAGAAAACCGCCGCAGAACTGCGCCCCGACGGGTTCTTCATCACCGGCGATCTGGGTTTCGAGGATCCCGATGGCTATGTCACCATCGTCGGACGCGGCAAGGACCTGATCATCTCGGGCGGGTTCAACATCTATCCAAAGGAGCTGGAGCTACTGCTGGACGATCAGCCCGGCGTTCTGGAAAGTGCGGTGATCGGGGTGCCCCATCCCGACTTCGGAGAGACCCCGCTGGGCATCCTGGTGCCGCAACCGGGTGAAACCCCCGATACGAAGGCAATCATGGCCCGGGTCGAAACAGCGCTGGCTCGGTTCAAACACCCGCGGCAACTGATCCTGATGGAGGAGTTGCCGCGCAACACCATGGGCAAGGTGCAAAAGAACATCCTGCGCGAACAGTTCAAGGACGTGTTCCAGCCGGAATGAGGGGCAAGCCGATCGCTTCGGCGCTGCTCTGATCTGGTTTAGCCGGTTATCCGACCACTATGGGCGCCGGTTCATTCAACTGTGACCGATTTTGCCAGATTGCGGGGCCGGTCGACGTCGATCCCTCTGAGGCTGCCGATCAGGAACGAGATATAGTGCGCGACCATCAGCGTCAGAATCGTGTTCCAAACCGGGCCGACAGCCGGGACCGTGATCACCGTCATCGCATCGGCATCCTCGATCTCGGCCGGAAGAAGATCCGAGATCACGATGCATTGCGCCCCGCGCGCCCGGATCTCGTTGATGTTCGAGACCATCTTCTTGCGCTGCATTTCGTCGGTCAGGATGCACAGCACCGGCATGCCATATTCGATCAGCGAGATGCTGCCATGCTTGAACTCTCCCGCATTCATCGCCTCGCAATGCAGATACGAGGTTTCCTTGAGCTTCAGCGCCGTTTCCTTGGCAATGGAGAAGTCGACCCCCCGCCCGATCGCAAAACAGCTCTGATAGCCCGAAACCCGCTCGGCGATGCTGCGGAACTGGCGCTCGCGTCCGACCATCTCGGCCAGCGCTGCGCGGAACTCCTCGGCCGAAGCGAACCAGCTCTCATCGCGCTGACCTCCCAAGGCCTGCCGCATCGCGTCAAGGAAGAAAAAGACCGCTAGGAACATGTTCGTTACGGTCTTGGTACTGGGCACCGAGATCTCTGGGCCGGCCGACAGGGGCAGAACCAGGTCCGAGACAAACTCCAGCGTGCTCCCCGCGACATTGACGAATGAAACGACCTGCGCCCCTTTCTGCTTGGCCGCTTTGACCGCGCCAATAGTATCGGCGGTTTCGCCCGATTGGCTGATGGCCAGGACCAGCGTCGTCTCCGAGATCATCGGCGGATTATAGCGCATCTCCGACCCGACCTCGGAAATCACATCAATGGGCAAATCGAACTGCCGCGCCAGCGCCTCGGCAAAGATCGCACTGAACGAGGCCGAGCCACAGGCGACGACAACGATCTTGGTAAAGCGGTGTTGCTTCAGATACTCGTCGAGCGCGGCCTTGTGGTTGCGAATCTCGCGATAGAACGCCTGTGCCGCCGCTGGCTCCTCGTGGATTTCCTTTTGCAGGAAGGTATCGAAACCATCCTTGCGGGCCTTTTCGACCGACCAGTTGATGGTGATCGGTATCGCCTCGGAATCCGTTCCCATCTCGTCGAACACCGCGACCCCGTCGCTGTCGAGGATAACGCATTGTTTGTCCTTCAGGCAAAAGACGTCCTTGCCATAGGGGACCAGGCTGGACAGGTCGGACGAGATCGCCGATTGCCCGTCTTTCTGGATATAGTTCAGCGGGCATTCATTACGGATGCCGCCGATCAGGTCGGGTGCATCTGCGAATTGGATGACCACCGCATAAGCGCCGACCAAACGGCTTTGTAGCCGCGCGAGCACCTGGCGATAACTCCCTGCGCCGCAGTCCTGATAGAGTTTCGCGGCCAAATTCGCGATGACCTCGCTATCGGTTTCCGACTTGAACAGATAGCCTTCGTCGATCAGCTGATCCTTCAGCGCCTTGTAATTCTCGACAATGCCATTGTGGACGATTGCGATCTTGCCGTCGCTCGACAGATGAGGATGCGCGTTGATGTCCGACGGCGCACCATGGGTCGCCCAGCGGGTGTGACCGATACCAGCGGACCCATGCAACTGGGACGTTGGCTTGAGCAGTTCCTTCTTCAGTTCGGACAGTGCCCCCTGCCGTTTTACGACATGAAGCCGCCCGTTGCTGAGAACAGCCATGCCGGAGGAGTCGTAGCCGCGATACTCCAGATTGGTCAGCATCCCGAGAATCTCTTTCTGCGCGTCGCCCACACCGGCGACACCGACCACTCCACACATATGCTCGTTCCCTTATCCTGCCTGGGTCCTTGCCGACCCGTGTTAGCCCCCTGATATAGGGCCGAACGCATAATCGGAAGTCACTTGCTGTTTCAATACTGAATGACTGTGGCTTGGGTTGCGGGTGCCTGTGAAAGCGGGATTTGGCTGATCACCGGCATTGCCAAAACAAGAGCGAACATGGCGCTGATGCATCTTTGGAAGCGCAACGCCACAAAAACCCGCAAGACATTCGCATGACGAATGCAGAGGTTGGGGACCGCTCGCTCCGGCTATCCTGCTCGCAAAGGCGCCCCCAGCCTGCGCGACAGGTCGACCGCCGCATCGCGCACGATGTTGCCGATCTCGGTCAGCCGCGCGTCGGGCATCCGGTCCGAGGGCCCCGAAACCGAGATGCCACCAACCGCCTCTCCCGTGAAATCCACAATCGGCGCCGCGACGCATCGCATTCCGTGGGTCCGTTCCTCGTCATCCAGCGCCCAGCCCCGGCGGTGGATCAGGTCAAGCTCGGCCAGCAGCTGTTCCTTGTCGAACAACGTCTTCATCGTGAACTGTTCCAGCCGTGGATCGGGCAGCAACCTGTCGATGCGGGCGCGGTCGTATTGCGACAACAGCGCCTTGCCGATCCCCGAGGCATGCAGCGGCGCGCGCGTGCCGGGTTGAAAAAAGGCGCGGATGTTCGATTGGGTCTCTACCTGGCTCAGGAACAGGATCTCGCCATCGCGTTCGATACCGATATTGGCGGTTTCTCCGGTCATGTCCATCAGCTTGCGCAGAACGGGGCGGGCGCGCTCGACCAGCGAACTGCGCAGCAAAAAGGCGGATCCCAGTCGGAACAGGTCTGGGCCGATATGCCAGGTCTGGGTTTCCGGGTCGATCTCGGTCAGACGGCGGCTCTCGAATGTGTGCAGCGCCCGGTACACCGTCGCCGGTGCCAGGTCGAGCCGGTCCGCCACCTCTGACAGCGTCAGCCCCCGCGCCGAGGCGAGGCATTCGAGGATGTCGATGGCCCGGTCGAGCGACTGATTGGTGTTCTGCTCGCTCTTGTCGGCAAAGGCCTTGGGTCGCCCTCTTTTCCGTTTCTCCGTCGCCAAACCGCTGCACTCCTGTCGTTTCTTCGTTTTTCAGACTTCGCACTTCGGAGGACTGAAAAACTATAGGTACATGTTATTAAACATATAAATGGATATTTATTTAGTATGAAAAACATTTTCAAAAAAATTGTCAAGGGGTCGTGCCCGGTTGATGATAGGACACCGAATCCGTTGAACGAGGCACAAGATGAGTTTCCAGAACCCCGTTTTCATCCCTGGGCCGACCAATATCCCGGAGCGCCTGCGCAAGGCCTGTGACATGCCGACGATCGACCACCGTTCGCCATTGTTCGGGCAGATCCTGCACCCGGCACGAGCGGGGGTGCAGGCCGTGCTCAAGAGCGAAACAGCCGAGGTCTTCATCTTTCCTTCCACCGGGACCGGGGGCTGGGAAACCGCGCTGACCAATACGCTGTCGGCGGGCGACGGGGTGCTGGCCGCGCGCAACGGCATGTTTTCCCATCGCTGGGTCGACATGTGCCAGCGTCATGGGCTGGCGGTCGAGGTCGTCGAAACCCCCTGGGGCGAGGGTCTGCCGGCGGATCGTTACGAAGAGATCCTGACCGCCGACACCGAACACAGGATCAAGGCGGTTCTTGCCACCCATAACGAGACCGCAACCGGGGTCCGCTCGGATATCGCGGCGGTGCGTCGCGCGCTCGACAAGGCGGGGCATCCGGCGCTTCTGTTCGTCGATGGGGTCAGCTCGATCGGGTCGATGGATTTCCGCTTCGACGACTGGGGGGTGGATGTGGCCGTCACCGGCTCGCAAAAGGGCTTCATGCTGCCGGCCGGGCTGGCGATTGTCGGGTTCAGCCCCAAGGCGATGGAGGCGACCCGCACCGGCACCCTGCCGCGCACCTTCTTCGATGTGCATGACATGACCAGGGGCTATGCCAACAGCGCCTATCCCTATACCCCCGCGGTGGGCCTGATGAACGGGCTGAACGAGGCGTGCAGGATGCTGCTGGACGAGGGGCTGGAGAATGTCTTTGCCCGCCACCACCGCATCGCCGAAGGCGTGCGCGCGGCGGTTCGCGCCTGGGGGCTCGATCTGTGCGCGGCCTCGCCGGATGTCTATTCCGACACGGTCAGCGCCATCCGCACGCCCGAGGGGTTCAACGCCACCGATATCGTGACCCATGCCGCCAGCAAATATGGCGTGGCCTTTGGCGTCGGGTTGGGCGAGGTCGCGGGCAAGGTGTTCCGCATCGGCCATCTGGGCAGCCTGACCGATGTCATGACGCTGTCGGGCATCGCCACCGCCGAGATGTGCATGGCCGATCTGGGGCTTGATGTTCCGCTTGGGTCGGGTGTTGCCGCCGCTCAGGCGTATTTCCGGTCACATAGCGCCGCCTCGGTGCTGAAAGCAGCCTGAGGGAGGGACCAGGAATGTATATTCCTTCCTACGAGGACATGCTTTGTGCGCATGATCGGATCGCGCCGTATATCCGTCGTACGCCGGTGCGGGTGTCGGATTATCT
>NZ_JAKOEM010000016.1:0-101563 GCF_022321465.1 Ruegeria alba
TCTTGCCGTGGTCAACGTGGCCGATCGTGCCAATGTTGACGTGCGGTTTATTACGCTCAAACTTTTCCTTTGCCATTCCTCAGGCGCCCTTTTGCGGTTTGGGGGACCCTTCGTCCCGGTTTCCTACTGCGCGCGCGGGATATTTGGTTCAAAGAAGAAAATCAAGCCAATCCTGACCGATTGTCAGCCCTGCGCCGGTTTCACCGGCGCTTGCGGCGTCCCGGTCGCGGATTCTGCATCCGGTCGAGGCGCAAACCAGCCGTTTTCCTTGTGCTGCTCGACCAGCCAGTCCTCGATCTCGCCAACGGCGTTGCGCGAGAGGCCCATCAGCTGCTCTTCCTTGGTGCGCGCGTTACCCGACCCCATCAACCAGGATTCGCCTGTGGTGGCCTCGAACACGGTGAATTGCTCGACCTCGGGGTTCAGCTTGGTCTGCGAGGCATCGTCCCAGACGGTGACATTGATGATCAGCGCCGATTTCGGGCTGTAGATCACCGGAACGCCCGGCGGCGCCAGCATATACCCTTCGACGCTGATGCCCAGGTGGTAGTATTGCTCCCCCTGATAACGAGAGAAGCGTTCACCCACCGCGGCCTTGAGCGCGGTTTCCCATTCCTCGGCAGTGGCATCGCGCGAGATCGGGCCTTTTTGCGCCTTGGACGCGACCACCACATTGTGTCCCAACTTGAAGGCGCCCAGTTCCTCGAGCGGCTCGTCGGGCGTTGCAGCGGTACAGGCGGCCAGCAGGGCAAGCCCGGTCAGCAGGGTAAGAACTCGGATCATGATCGCATCTCGGCACACGTTGGGTTGGGGCGGATGTAGCGCACCGATGCGGCCCGTGCCAAGCCGCATCGGCAGGAAATGGCAAAGCGCGGCGGAAGTGTCACTTGAACTTGTAGCTGCGCGGGAAGCCGTAGGGTGGGCGCTTGCCGACGCTGGCGCGCTTGGCCAGCCATTGGCTCAGGTCGGTTTCGTGGCGGGTCTTGTCGCCGCCCATCGACCATTTCAGCCCCTCGGCCCAGGCGAATGTCGTCACATCGCTCAGCCCGCCATCCAGTTCCAGCGCCCCCTGCTTGCCGCGCGCCATGTTGTATTTCTGCAGGCGGACGCCCTTGCCCCGGCCCATTTCAGGCATCTCTTCCAGCGGGAAGACCAGGAACTTGCCGTTCTGCGACACCACCGCCACGTGATCGCCCGCGACCGGCACACAGATCAGCGCGCGTTCGTCATCGCGCACGTTCAGCACCTGCTTGCCGGTGCGGGTCTGGGCCACCACCTCGGTCTCGGGCACGACAAAACCGTTGCCAGCGGTCGAGGCGACCAGCAGCTTGCGGTCCGGTTGGTGGATCAGGATATCGACGATCTCGGCCTCGTTGGGCAGATCGACCATCAGGCGTAGCGGTTCGCCCATGCCGCGCCCGCCGGGCAGGTTGGCGGCACTGACCGTATAGAACCGCCCGTTCGAGGCAAAGATCAAGAGCTTGTCGGTGGTTTCCGCATGGAAGATGAAGCGTGGGCCGTCGCCATCCTTGAACTTCAACTCGCGGGTCAGGTCGATATGGCCGGTCATGGCGCGGATCCAGCCCATCTGCGAGCAGACCACGGTGATCGGCTCGCGCTCGATCATCGCCTCCAACGGCACCTCTTCGACCTCGCCTGCCTCGGCAAAGCGGGTACGGCGGGCACCGCCGGGATAGTCCTTGCCAAAGGTCTTCTTGGTCTCTTTGAGCTGATCGGCTATGCGCGCCCATTGCAGGGCGGGATCGGCCAGCAGGTCTTCGATCTCGGCGCGCTCGGCCATCAGGGCGTCGCGCTCGCGGATCAGTTCCATCTCTTCCAGTCGGCGCAGGCTGCGCAGGCGCATGTTGAGGATCGCCTCGGCCTGCACCTCGCTCAGCTCGCCCTCGCCCGGCGCGGGCGAGACATAATCCGCCTCGTTCAGCGCGCGGGGATGGTCGATGCCCCATTCCTCGCGCATCAGCGCGGCCTTGGGATCCTCATCATAACGGATGATGTCGATCACCCGGTCGAGATTGAGGAAGGCGATGATAAAGCCTTCGAGCACCTCGAGCCGGTGGTCGATCTTGCCCAGCCGGTGGCGCGAACGCCGCAAGAGCACCTCTTGCCGGTGATCGAGGAAAGCGCGCAGCACCTCTTTCATCGAGCAGACCTTGGGCGTGACCCCGTCGATCAGCACGTTCATGTTCAGGCTGAACCGCACCTCTAGGTCCGAGTTGCGATAGAGCATGCCCATCAGCACCTCGGGGTCGACGTTCTTGGTGCGCGGCTCCAGCACCACCCGGATATCGTCGGCGCTCTCGTCGCGCACATCGGCGAGGATCGGCACCTTCTTGGTCTGGATGACCTCGGCCAGCTTCTCGATCAGCTTCGATTTCTGGACCTGATAGGGGATCTCGGTGACCACGATCTGCCATTGGCCACGGCCAAGATCCTCGACCTCGTATTTGCAGCGCAGGCGGAAACTGCCCCGACCGGTGCGATAGGCCTGGGCGATGCTTTCGGCCGGTTCGACGATGATTCCGCCGGTGGGGAAATCGGGACCGGGCACATAGTTCAGCAGCGTGTCGTCGCGCGCGTCGGGCGTCTTGATCAGATGCAGGCAGGCGTCGCACAGCTCGGCAATGTTATGGGGCGGGATGTTGGTGGCCATGCCCACCGCGATGCCACTGCTGCCATTGGCGAGCAGGTTCGGAAACTGCGCGGGCAACACCACCGGCTCGGTGAGCGTGCCGTCATAGTTATCGCGGAAATCGACCGCATCCTCGTTAAGACCATCCAGCAGCGCCTCGGCGACGATGGTCATCCGCGCTTCGGTGTATCGGCTGGCGGCCGGGTTGTCGCCGTCGATATTGCCGAAATTCCCCTGCCCGTCGACCAGCGGGTAGCGGACGTTGAAATCCTGCGCCAGACGCGCCATCGCGTCATAGATCGCGGCATCCCCATGCGGGTGATAGTTGCCCATCACGTCGCCCGAGATCTTGGCCGACTTGCGGAACCCGCCCCCGGAACTGAGTCGCAATTCGCGCATGGCGTAAAGAATCCGGCGGTGCACCGGCTTCAGCCCGTCGCGTGCATCGGGCAGCGCCCGGTGCATGATCGTGCTTAGCGCATAGGTCAGATACCGCTCGCCAATGGCGCGGCGCAGCGGTTCGGACACCTGCTGCCCACCGCCGTCTTGCTTCATGTTGGGGTCGTCGATCGTATCGCTCATAGATGATGTGATACGCGCTCTGCTGTTTCTGGTAAAGCGACAGGCGGCGATTTTGCTGGGGACAACTTGCCGGACATCGACAATACCGGGGAAAACAATCCGTCTTTACCCCATTTTTGGACTCCATTTACGGGATATGCTAAGATTTGAGCGGTCAGTCTGCGGCCCGTTTCAATCAGTCGATTTTCATTTCCTGCGTTCACGGGAGGCGCGCATGCGCTTTGTCATCATCTCTTTCGCCGTTCTGGGCTTTGCCTTCTGGGAATTGAGTGGCGGCGCCGATTTCGAACCGCGCGGCATGCGCCCGGCCAAGCCCGAGCGGGTCGCGGCCAAGACGGTGGAAAAGGCCGAACCCCTGGTTCAGGTCGAACCCGCAAAGCTGGTGGCCAAGGTGTCGCTGACGCCCTACACGCCCGAACCGGCGCCGGTCGAAAAGGCGATACTGACCTCGGAAGAGCAATTGGAATGTCTGGCCCGCGCCCGCGCCAGCCTGAGCAAGGGGCTGACCCTGTTCGACGATGACACCGAGACGGGGACTTTGACACTTGCCTCGCTCTCAGGCGGATTGAGAGCGCTCGAGGTCGAGCCCGGCGAACCCGAGCCCGAAACCGCCCCAGCAAGCTCCACCACCGAAACGCAGCCTTATGACCGCTCTGCGCCCGATCTGCGCGAGATCACCGGATCAAGGGTCAACATGCGCGATGGGCCGGGCACGATCTATCCGGTCATCAACCGGTTGACCGTCGGTCACAAGGTCGAGGTTCTGGACGATTCGGGCACCGGCTGGCTGCGCCTGCGCGTGCTGCCCGAGCAACAGATCGGCTGGATCGCCGCATCTCTGGTCAGCAAAAAGCCCAACTGAGGCAACCGGCCCATTGCCCAGCCCCACCCGGCGCCCTAGCAATAGGCAGCAATCGGGACGGTTCTGGAATTTCTCATGGCAAAGACAATCCTCATCACCGGCTGTTCGTCGGGCATCGGACTTGCCGCCGCCCAGGGCATGCGGGCGCGGGGCTGGCACGTCTTCGCGTCCTGCCGGCAACAGCGCGATTGCGACCGGCTGCGCGCGATGGGCTTTGACAGCCCCCGTATCGACTATGACGACGCGGCTTCGATCGCCTCGGGATTGGCCGAGGTGCTGGAAGCCACCGGCGGCAGGCTTGACGCGCTTTTCAACAATGGCGCCTTCGGCATGCCCGGCGCGGTAGAGGATGTACCGACCGAGGCGCTGCGGGCCATTTTCGAGACCAACCTCTTTGGTTGGCACGAACTGACCCGGCGGGTGATCCCGGTGATGCGCGCCCAGGGCCACGGCCGGATCGTACAATGCTCCTCCGTTCTTGGACTGGTCGCCTTTCCCTGGCGCGGCGCCTATGTGGCGACAAAATACGCGCTGGAAGGGTTGAGCGACACGCTGCGCCTGGAACTGAAGGGCACCGGCATTCACGTGGTGCTGATCGAGCCGGGCCCGATCACGTCGAAACTGCGCGAAAAGGCGATCCCGCATTTCGAACGTCATATCGACTGGCAAGGGTCAGCCCTGCGCGCCAAATACGAGGGCAGCCTGCTGAAACGGCTCTACGAAGATCGCGGACCGGACCGTTTTGAACTGCCGCCCGCGGCAGTGACCGCCAAGCTGATCCGCGCGGTCGAAGCGCGGCGACCGGCCCCGCGATACTATGTCACCACACCCACCTATATCGCCGGAATCCTGCGCCGAATCCTGCCCACGCGACTGAGCGACCGCGTACTTGGCAGCATCTGATCGCAAAAACCGGTTCGCTTTTTGCGACCGGACCGCTAGATCAGGCGCGACACAGGGATTGGGAAAGCGAGGCTCTGCATGGATCTGTTGATGATCGTGATGTTGATGGCGATGGGCGCCGTCGTCATCGTGCTGATGATCGGGCTTGGTGGTTTCGCCAAGGGCGGGACCTTCAACGCCAAATACGGCAACAAGATGATGCGGCTGCGCCTCTTGTTTCAATTCATCGCGGTGGTGCTGATCCTGCTCTATGTCTATCTGCGCGGACAAGGGAGCTGAGCCATGGTGGTCCTGAACAAGATCTACACCCGCACCGGCGACAAGGGGCAAACCGCCCTGGGCAATGGCACGCGGGTCGCCAAGTATTCCGACCGCGTGGCGACCTATGGCACCACGGACGAGCTGAACGCCTTTGTTGGGGTGGCCCGACTGGAGGCAGCCGGTGACATGGACGCGGCCCTGTCGCGCATTCAGAACGATCTGTTCGACCTTGGCGCCGATCTGTGCCGCCCCGAGATGGAGAAGGATGCCGAGGCGGAATACCCGCCGCTGCGCATGGCCGCGGCGCAGGTGACCCGGCTGGAACACGAGATCGACGCGATGAACGCTGGTCTCGACCCGCTGCGCAGCTTCATCCTGCCCGGCGGATCGGCATTGGCAGCACATCTGCATGTCTGCCGCACCGTGGCCCGGCGCGCCGAGCGGCTGGCGGTGGAACTGAGTGAGGCGGAAACGGTGAACCCGCAGGCCATCACCTATCTGAACCGGCTCAGCGACTGGTTCTTCGTCGCCGCGCGCACCGCCAATAGTGGCGGCAAGGACGATGTCTTGTGGGTTCCCGGCGCGAACCGCTGAGCGATGCGAGGCGGCGGGGCGTCCAGTGGACGGCCCGGCGACGGGAAGCGCGAACCGCTGAGCGATGGCGAAGCGGCGGGGCGTCCAGCGGACGGCCCGGCGACGGGACGCGCGAACCGCTGAGCCGATCCGAAACTCCTAAACCTGTTCGCGCCCCTCAAGGCGGCGAGAAAATTCTTGAGAAAGAATTTTCCTCAAAAAATTTGCAATTTTTTGGCCCCGCCGGGTTCAGGCCGGTTGCCACAGCTCTATCGGGTTGCCTTCCGGATCGGTCAGCCTGGCGAAGCTGCCATTGGGATAGGGCGAACCCGGATCCGGCTGCACCTCGATACCTGCCGCGCGCAATTGCGCGATCATCGCCGCTAGATCGCGCACCCGAAAATTCAGCATGAACCCTTTTCCGGGATCGCCGAAATATGCGGTGTCCTGGGCAAAGGGGGCAAAAATTGTCGCACCCTCGCTCTGCTGCCAGCAGCGTCCGGAATAATCCCCTGGCGCCGGGTCGATCCCCATATGCCGCTGATACCACTCCGCCAGCGCTTTGGGGTCTTTTGCCCTGAAAAAGAAGCCTCCGAACCCGTCGACGCGTTCCATCTCTCCCTCCCGGCACCTTCCTGCCTGCAGGGTAACAAAATTTCCTTCGCGGCGCGAGAATTGGCGAAAACGCGACGTCGATTGCACATGACGTGACGATTTTGCCCTGTCCCGGCGCGCGCCAAGCCGCTATCAAACGCGGCGAGAGCATTGGGAGTCGCATGGCGGCTTGCCGTTTTTGAAGGAGAAAACGCAAAGATGAAGGTCCTTGTACCCGTCAAGCGCGTGATCGACTACAACGTGAAGGTTCGCGTCAAAGCGGACGGATCGGGTGTCGATCTCGCCAATGTGAAGATGTCGATGAACCCGTTTGACGAGATTGCCGTCGAAGAGGCCATCCGTCTGAAGGAAGCCGGCAAGGCCGACGAGATCGTCGTGGTCTCGATCGGTGTCAAGCAGGCACAGGAAACCCTGCGCACCGCGCTGGCCATGGGCGCCGACCGCGCGATCCTGGTTGTGGCCGCCGATGACGTACACACCGATATCGAGCCGCTGGCGGTTGCCAAGATCCTCGCCAAGGTCGTCGAGGAAGAGCAGCCGGGCCTCGTGCTGGCCGGCAAACAGGCCATCGACAACGACATGAACGCCACCGGCCAGATGCTGTCGGCGCTCCTGGGCTGGAGCCAGGGCACCTTTGCCTCGGAACTGAATGTCGAGGGCGATCACGCACTGGTCACCCGCGAGGTGGACGGCGGCCTGCAGACCATCAAGGTCAAGATGCCCGCCATCATCACCGTCGACCTGCGCCTGAACGAGCCGCGCTATGCGTCGCTGCCCAACATCATGAAGGCGAAGAAAAAGCCGCTGGACGAGAAAACCGCCGCCGATTACGGCGTCGATGTCAGCCCGCGTCTGGAAATCGTCAAGACCGAAGAACCGCCGGCACGGGCCGCGGGCATCGTGGTGGGTTCGGTCGACGAACTGGTTGCGAAACTCAAAGAAGCGGGGGCTGTGTAATGGCTGTTCTTCTCCTTGCCGAAGTCACCGGTGGCGAGCTGTCGGTTGACGCAACCGCCAAGGCGGTGAGCGCCGCCAAGGCGCTGGGTGACGTGACGGTGCTGGCCGCTGGTGCTTCCGCTGCCGCCGCCGGCGAAGCCGCCGCCAAGATCGACGGTGTCTCCAAGGTGCTGGTCGCCGAGGATGCCTCGCTGGGTCATCGCCTGGCCGAAGCGACCGCGGCGCTGATCGTGAGCCTCGCCGACGGCTACGAGCACATCGTCGCCCCCGCCACCACCGACGCCAAGAACGTGATGCCGCGCGTGGCCGCGCTGCTGGACGTGATGGTTCTGTCGGATGTGTCCGGCGTCGTCGACGGTTCGACCTTCGAGCGTCCGATCTATGCCGGTAACGCGGTGCAGACCGTAAAGTCGAAGGATGCCAAGAAGGTCATCACCTTCCGCACCTCGACCTTTGACGCCGCTGGCGAAGGTGGCGCAGCCCCGGTCGAAACCATTTCGGTCGGCGCCAACCCGGGCCTGAGCGAATGGGTCGAGGACAAGGTTGCCGCTTCTGACCGCCCCGAGCTGACCTCGGCCGGTATCGTGGTGTCGGGCGGCCGTGGCGTGGGTTCGGAAGCGGACTTCAAACTGATCGAAGCCCTGGCCGACAAGCTGGGTGCGGCGGTTGGCGCATCCCGCGCGGCGGTCGACTCGGGCTATGCGCCGAACGACTGGCAGGTCGGCCAGACCGGCAAGGTCGTTGCGCCGCAGCTTTACGTCGCGGTTGGCATCTCGGGCGCGATCCAGCACCTGGCCGGCATGAAGGACTCCAAGATCATCGTCGCCATCAACAAGGATGAAGAAGCGCCGATCTTTCAGGTCGCCGACTTTGGCCTGGTGGCCGACCTGTTCCAGGCCGTGCCGGAACTGACCGAAAAGCTCGGCTGAAGCCGGGGACAAGATTCTTCAACGAAAAATCTGCAAAGGCCCGCCCGGTGGCGGGCCTTTTCACGTATCGATGTCCTGAAGCGCGCGATAGATGCGATTGGCGATGACGCGATGCATGACCGGCCCGATGGTATGCTCTGCTGCCGGTTCCTGAAGCATGCCAAAGATCATGTCGTCCAATTCATCGGACTGACCCGCCATCTGTACTGGCACCTCGACGGTCGAGCGGACCCGTGGCGCCAGGGCTGCAACCATATCGGGCGAGACCATCAGCGGCTCAGGGCCCAGAGCCTCGGCGGGATCGTCAGGTCGCTGGTGGCGATAGCGCAGCCAGAGCAGGACCACACCATCCCCCAACGCATCTATGGCGCTGCGCATCCGCGCTTGCCACGCTTGTTGAAGTTCGGCACGGACAACCCCGAACCGCTCCTCCGAGATCTCGTTAAGACGACCCAGCATGTGCTTGTTGAAGTGGAATTCGGTAAAATCCACCTCGTCATACAGCGCAGTCAACATGGGCGAGGCTTCGAGAAACCGGTCGTTGCGACGAGGATGCACCCGGTAGAGGCGGTTTGACAGATTCTGCGCGCCGGGCACCTGCAATATGCAGAACTCGGCCGCCCGGGCCAGACGCGCCAGCTCCGGGTCTAACAGGATCGCATCGAGCCCGCTGTTGATGCTTCCGAGATTGACACAGGTCTCTCCTAACCGCCGTTCCAGAAGAGCGGGATAGGGGTCGGACACGAAACGTCCGAATGTTTCGGTGCCGCCGATACAGGCCACATAGGGTGCGTTCAGGTCCCGCTCGGGACCGCGAAAACGCAGTTTCGACACACCATAGCGACAGGTTACGGCATCGGACGCCCCCGCGCCCGGCAATTCATAACTCATGGCTCCCACCATTTTCGATTTTCACCCAATGGTCACTTTGCCGCCGCAACCGTTGCGATTCGCCTAATGCGCGGATTTGAAGCGAATTGTCCCGGTCAGCCCCTCTTGCCGCGCCCCCCGCCCTGCCGATAAGGTCGCGACAACCTCACATGAAGGGCAGATACGGTAATGGATATTCAGAAGGTCGGAGTGATCGGCGCAGGCCAGATGGGCAACGGGATCGCTCATGTGATGGCGCTGGCGGGATATGACGTGCTGCTCACCGATATCAGCCAGCAGGCACTGGACGCCGCGCTCTCTACCGTGCGTGGCAACCTGGCCCGGCAGGCCGGGCGCGGCAAGATCAGCGAAGCCGATATGGAAGCGGCGATGGCGCGCATCTCGACCACGCTGACGCTGGGCGATCTGGGACAGACCGACCTGGTGATCGAAGCCGCGACCGAACGCGAGGCCGTGAAACAGGCGATCTTTGAGGATTTGCAGCCGCACCTGTTGCCTCATACCATCCTGACCTCGAACACCTCGTCGATCTCGATCACCCGTCTGGCCAGCCGGACCGACCGGCCCGAGCGTTTCATGGGGTTCCATTTCATGAACCCGGTGCCGGTGATGCAGCTGGTGGAACTGATCCGGGGTATCGCCACCGACGAGGAGACCTTTGCCGCCTGCAAGGCGGTGGTCGACAAGCTGGGCAAGACCGCTGCAAGCGCAGAGGATTTTCCCGCCTTCATCGTGAACCGTATCCTGATGCCGATGATCAACGAGGCGGTCTATACCCTTTACGAAGGGGTGGGCAATGTCCGCTCCATCGACGAGTCAATGAAACTGGGCGCCAATCACCCGATGGGGCCTCTGGAACTGGCCGATTTCATCGGGCTGGACACCTGCCTGGCGATCATGAATGTGCTGCATGACGGGCTGGCCGACACCAAGTATCGTCCCTGCCCCTTGCTGACCAAATATGTCGAGGCCGGGTGGCTGGGCCGCAAGACCCAGCGCGGGTTCTACGACTATCGCGGCGAGATACCGGTTCCGACACGCTGAAGCGGGAAAGAGTCAAGGGGGCGCTGCCCCCGCCGCCCGTTCCGGGCGACTCCCCCGGAGTATTTGAAGCAAAGTGAAAGAAGGGCCGTATGCTATCCCTTGAGCGATAGCGTGTGCTGGCGCAGCCAGGCCATGAAACCGCGCGGGTCACGGCCCAGCATCTCCATGTCCTGATCCGGGATCGGCGCGCCAATCACCGGCGCCTGCGGTTTCTTGCAGGAACGGACGATTTCATGCAACAGGAGACCCTGCCGCAGGATCGGCGAGACCTGACAGGCAATCTGATAGGCGCGCGAGTTGCGACCGGGGAAATAGATCGGCACCACGCGCGCGCCGGACCGGCGGATCATCTGGGCGGTGAACACGTTCCATTCCCGTTCGACCGGCGGCCCCCACCAGCTGTCCGAGGACATCACCACGCCCGACGGGAACAGGGCCACCACGCCACCGGCCTTGAGGTGAGCCATCGCATTTGCACGCATCTCGACCATCTTGCGTTGGGCTTCGGGATCATGCGGAAACGGTACCGGGATCATGAAGCTGGTCGCCGCCTCGTCCAGCCCGGTCAGGACCGAGCGGGTCAGAATGCGATAATCCTGCCGGACCCGGCCAATCAGCTCGGCTAGGATCATCCCATCGACCATGCCATGTGGATGGTTGGCAACCACCACGACCGGTCCCTCCTTGGGAATGTGGGCGATCTGTTCGGCAGGCGTCAGCAGATCGATCCCCATTGTCCTGAGCGCGCCGCCCCAGAACTTCTGCCCACGGTATTGTTCGTTGGTCTTCTCGAAACGGTTGACCATGCGCAGAATGGTCAGCTTGCCCGTCATCCATTCGATCGCCCGGATCCAGGTCGAGGTCCAGCGGTCGTCAAAGGAGTTGGCATAAGTCAGGGTCCGGCGGTCATAGACTTCGCCCGGCGGGGTGAACGGTTGCGCCGCCGTTCCTGTCTTGCTGTTCTGCGCGGTTTCCACCACTTGGTCTTTTTCCGTTCTTCAGGTCGCGCACGACAGGGTCAGAAACCCTCGCCGAACTTGTCGTTCACCAACGCCTCGAGCGCATCCGCTAGGGCATCCGCATCCGGGCCGGAGGTCTCGACGTCAATAGTGGTTCCGCGCGCCGCTGCCAACATCAAAAGCCCCATGATACTATCCCCCGAGGCGGACAGACCGTCGCGGGACACCTCAGCGGTTGCGTCGAACCCTTCGACAACCTCGACCAGCTTGGCCGAGGCCCGGGCATGCAGGCCCTTTTCGTTGATGATCTTCAATGTACGTTGCGCCATTCGGTTCCGTCCAGGATCAATCCAAAGTCACGTTCTGGGTGTTGATGTATTTGCGGCCCGCTTCGATCGCCGCGCGCACCGCGTCCCCCACCGGCAAGTGCCGGCTTTTTGCCAGCTTGATTAGCATCGGCAGGTTGGCACCGTAAAGGATGCGCCGGTCCGCTGGCGCGCAGGCCCGCAGACTGAGGTTCGAAGGCGAGCCACCGAACAGATCGGTCACTACGACGACACCGTCGCCGGTATCGACCGCATTGGCGGCGGCGAGGATTTCCTGCTGCTTTTCGGCCCGATCATGATCGGCCTCGATCGCAATCGCGACCAGACCCGGTTGATGCCCGACCACATGTTCGACCGCGGCCAGATACTCCCGGGCCAGCCCCCCATGTGCAACGATCACTATTCCGATCAATCCGGCCTCGCATCCGGCTTGCGCCGGTCCATTTCGCGATGCCTAATTGACACCTGCTCGCCCGCCTCTGCAAGGGCCTTTGCCACCGCTTCGGCCATTACGACTGATCGGTGTTGCCCCCCAGTACAGCCGAAACCTACGCTGAGATGCGTTTTCCCCTCGCTGCGAAAGGCCGGGAGCAGGGATTGCAGCAGGTCGATGACCCGCGAAAAAAACGGCAGGTATTGCGGATCGGCATGCACAAACGAGGCCACCGCCGAGTCGCGCCCATCCGCTGCACGCAGATCGGGCTGCCAATGCGGATTGGCCAGAAACCGGCAGTCGAACACCATGTCAAGCCCGCGCGGCAGGCCGCGCTTGAAAGAGAAGCTCTCGACCGAGATGGCCAGCGGTCCACCACCGGGCGGGGCGAACCAGTGCGCGACCTCATCCCTGAGCTGATGCACATTCATACTTGAAGTGTCGATTAGCGTATCGGCCACATCGCGGATCGGTCCCAACAGGTCGAGTTCTCGGGCCACTCCTTCGCCGGGGCTGGCTCCGGCAGCCATCGGATGACGTCGACGCGTTTCGGAGAACCGACGCAGTAGAACCTCGGAGCTGCAGTCGATATAGAGCGTCGTGACCTGTAACCCGTTGCGCTTTGACAGGCGCTTCAACAGTTCGAGAAATCCGTCAGTTGAGAAATCTCGATTTCGCACATCCAATCCCAGCGCCAACGGGCGGCGTAAAGCCGGTCCGTCAAGCAATCGCAGCACCAGCCCCATCGGCAGATTGTCGATGGCCTCAAACCCAAGGTCTTCGAGCACATGAATGGCCGTCGAGCGCCCTGCGCCTGAGGGGCCCGTCACGAAAACGACCTGCGAAGTTGCGCTCATGAGGAAATCGCTTCCGGGGCCGCGCGCCCCGCCCTGAGGAGTTGCACTAGTGATGCCGCCAAATGAGGGGGCGCCGGCCGGAAAAGCAAGGGAACGGAATGTCTCAGCAATCGGATTTCGTGGGCATCCGGCAGGCGCGCCGTCTCTTTGCGGTCCAAGTCCAGCACATAGGATAAGCGCACGGGCCCCGCAGCGTCAGCCCTCAGCAGGCCCAGCCCACGCACCTCGATCAGACTGCGGATCGGTTCCGGCACATCGGCGTACACCCCTTCGGGGCTGGAGAAGAGGATCACCCGATCATCCGCAACCAAGTCCGCACCCAGGGCCATCATGTCCAGCGCCAAGCCTGACTTGCCGCTGCCAGAGACTCCCAAGATCAGCAATCCGCGTCCATCGACGGCGACACAGCTGGCATGGACAATGGCTTGCTCACTATCCTCCAGGCCTTGCAATGCGGCGGGTTCCACAGGCTTAGATCGGCAGGCCCACGACAAAGCGCGCGCCCAGCGGATCCGAAGTGACATCGGCCTCGGTCGGGCGGATGTTCTCAGCCCAGATCACGCCGCCATGCGCCTCGACGATTTGTTTTGAAATTGCCAAACCAAGGCCTGAATTGTTGCCGAAATGCTCTTCTGGGCGCTGCGAATAGAACCTCTTGAAGATCTTTGACAGGGCCTCGTCGGGAATGCCTGGTCCGGTATCCTCAACCACAATTAGCACTCGGTTGGCGCGGCGGCGCGCCCAGACACGAATTGCATCACCATCCTCGCAGAACGAAATCGCATTGGTGATCAGGTTAACAAAGACTTGTGCAAGGCGCGCTTCAAGACCCTGAATCATGATCGCATCAGGCGGCATGTCGGTGATATAGTCTATGCCCTTCGAGCGGGCATCTTCGCCCAGATATTGATTGAGGTTGTCCAGCATGGTGAGAAGATCAAAGGATTTCTCCTCTTCCTTGACCAATTCGGCATCCAGCCTTGAGGCATTCGAGATGTCGCTGACCAACCGGTCGAGCCGACGCACGTCATGCTCAATCACCGATAAAAGCTTGTCACGCTGATCGTCGCGCTTAACCATGCGCAGGGTCCCCACCGCCGATTGCAAGCTGGCGAGCGGATTCTTGATCTCATGTGCAACATCGGCAGCAAACTGTTCGTTCCCTTCGATCCGGTTATAGAGCGCAGAAACCATACCTCTCATCGCGCGGCTCAACCTGCCGATTTCATCGGGACGGGCAGAAAGATCAGGGATACGGACGCGGCCCGGGTTCATGCGCCTTGAATTGCGATCGCGGCCCAGTTCAGCAGCCTCGGCGAGATCGGCCAGCGGATTGGCGATGGTCGAAGCAAGCACCAAGCTCAAGCCGACCGACACCAGCAAAGCGACGACGAACATCTGCAATACCCGCTCGCGATCGCGGCGGGCCAGCGCATCGATCTCTCCGGCGGGGCTGGCCATTGCAACGGCCCCTATGGGTGTCCCATCCTGCAGGATCGGCGTAGCCGCAGCGATTACGGTGCCGCCCGCCGTGTTCAGGACAGTTTCGATGCGGGTATCTCCTGCCAATGCATCGGGCAGCAGCAATCCAATCTGTTGTTCCAGAGAGGGTGCCCCGGTTTCCGCACTCGAGACAAATACGGACGACACTCCCCGCCACACCCCGGTGAGTGCATCGGTGATGATCGTACTGCCAGCCTTGTCCTCAAACAGGGCTTGGAGGCCCGGATTGACGTCCATACCTTTGGTTTGGCCCACGATACTAAGCGCGGCATCGAATACAAAGACCTCGGCACCGCGGCGCAAGCTTAGACCGTCGAGCGTGGCAATCACGTCGATCCCGTCTCCGGTGGCTAGGTTGACCGGCGCACTGCCAGTTATCTGCGCCTCAAACACATCGGCCACAAGCTGGGTTTCTCCCACCAGGGCGCCAGCACGCTGAACAACCAATCCGTCGCGGGCGTCGTTAAGGTAGAGAATGCCAGCAACCAGAATGATCAGGGCTATCAGGTTGAAGGTAATGATCTTGCGCGTCAGCGGCGAGCCGCGCAGCGAAAACAGGCTGCGGCGAGCCCGTTTGACCCGCAGTTCTTTGGACACAGTACTTTGCGGAGCGACCCAATCGTCGCCCAGCACAACGTCCCCGCTGCGATCACTTTCTGAAGTGCCGGTGTCGCGCACGCGCTCCCCCTAGAGGCGCCCGATCCGGGCGGTTATTCTTCGTTATACCTGTAACCGATCCCGTAGAGCGTCTCAATCGCTGCAAAATCCGGATCGGCACTGCGCATCTTCTTGCGCAGGCGCTTGATATGGCTGTCGATCGTACGGTCATCAACATAGACCTGATCGTCATACGCCACATCCATCAACTGGTCGCGACTCTTGACGAAGCCGGGCCGTTGGGCCAGCGCCTGCAACAACAGGAACTCTGTGACGGTTAGCGAAACGTCGGCCCCTTTCCAGCTAACCGCATGGCGCAGCGGGTCCATCCGCAAATGGCCGCGCTCCATCACCTTGGTTTCGCCAGTTGTGGTTCCGGCCACATCGCCCGCCACCGCTTCTTGCCGCCGCAGCAAGGCTCGGATCCGCTCCACCAGCAGTCTCTGCGAGAACGGTTTCTTGACATAATCGTCAGCGCCCATGCGCAAGCCAAGAACCTCGTCGATCTCGTCATCCTTCGAGGTCAGAAAGATGACAGGCATCTGACTTTTCTGACGCAATCTCTGCAGCAAATCCATGCCGTCCATGCGGGGCATTTTGATATCCAGCACCGCCATGTCCGGCAATTTCTTGTTGAACGCGTCAAGGGCGGCTTGACCATCGTTATAGGTTTCGACTTCGAATCCCTCCGCCTCGAGAGTCATCGAAACCGATGTCAGGATGTTCCTGTCATCGTCAACCAAAGCAATCTTTGACATTTTGGGTGCCCCTATACTGCTCGCATCTGCCTTATTTTTTTCCATTCATCGCTCTTTTGGCTTTGCGAATCAATCCGAAACTACGAATCGCCCGCTCCACAACGCCAATTGGTGCAAAAAAATCCTAATGTGTTCTGAATTCTGGCCCAGAAAAATGGCGCGCTTTTCGTGGTTGCGCTAAACTACGCCCTGGTTGCGCTAACTGCGCCAAAGCGTCCTGTTCATGTCCCAAAGCGTCATGTTAAGACCCCGCTCACCGGCCGATTTGCCGGGTCCAAGCCCCAAGGGCGCCAGCATACCCACGCGGTGCACGCGCCGACACACGGAGAAAAAACGCATGACATCTGGACGGGTTAACCCGCAATTCCGCCTCGAGGATCAGGGCATCGAGGGTCTGGGCAATGTCTATTACAACTTCATGGAACCGGCGCTGATCGAAGCGGCGCTGAAGCGGGGCGAGGGAACGCTGGGCAATGGCGGCGCCTTCCTTGTCACCACCGGCAAGTTCACCGGTCGCTCGCCCAAGGACAAGCACGTGGTCAAGACCGCCAGCGTTGCCGACAGCATCTGGTGGGACAACAACGCCGCGATGACCCCCGAAGGGTTCGACGCGCTCTATGACGACATGCTGGCCCATATGAAGGGCAAGGATTACTTTGTGCAGGATCTGGTCGGCGGCGCCGACCCAGCCTATTCGATCAACGTGCGCATGGTCACCGAACTGGCCTGGCACAACCTGTTCATCCGCCACCTGCTGCGCCGCCCGGCGCGCGAGGATCTGAACGAGTTCGTGGCCGATTTCACCGTCATCAACTGCCCCAGCTTCCAGGCCGATCCGGCCAAGCATGGCTGCCGCAGCGAGACCGTGATCGCGATGAATTTCGACCGCAAGCTGATCCTGATCGGCGGCACCGAATATGCGGGCGAGAACAAGAAATCGGTGTTCACCCTGCTGAACTACATGCTGCCGGAAAAAGGCGTGATGCCGATGCACTGCTCGGCCAACCACGCGGTCGGCAACCCGGTCGACACCGCCGTCTTCTTTGGCCTCAGCGGCACCGGCAAGACCACGCTGTCGGCCGATCCGGCGCGGGTGCTGATCGGCGATGACGAGCATGGCTGGTCGGATCGCGGCACCTTCAACTTCGAAGGTGGCTGCTATGCCAAGACCATCAACCTCAACCCCGAGGCCGAGCCGGAAATCTACGCCACCACCACCAAGTTTGGCACCGTCATCGAGAACATGGTGTTCGATGAAGAGACCAAGGAACTGGATTTCGACGATGACAGCCTGACGGCCAACATGCGTTGCGCCTATCCGCTGGAATACATCTCGAACGCCTCGGCCTCGGCCCTGGGCGGGCATCCCAAGAACATCATCATGCTGACCTGCGACGCCTTTGGCGTGCTGCCGCCGATCGCGCGGCTGACCCCGGCACAGGCGATGTATCACTTCCTGTCGGGATTCACCTCGAAAGTGGCCGGAACCGAGCGGGGCGTGACCGAGCCGCAGCCGACCTTCTCGACCTGCTTTGGCGCGCCCTTCATGCCGCGCCGCCCCGAGGTCTATGGCAACCTGCTGCGTGACAAGATCGCCCGTCACGGCGCAACCTGCTGGCTGGTCAACACCGGCTGGACCGGCGGCGCCTATGGTGTTGGCAGCCGGATGCCGATCAAGGCCACCCGCGCCCTGCTGACCGCCGCGCTCAACGGCTCGCTCAACAATGCCGAATTCCGCAAGGACGCCAATTTCGGCTTTGACGTGCCGGTATCGGTGCCTGGCGTTGCCGAGGTTCTGCTGGACCCGCGCCGCACCTGGGACGATCAGGGCGCCTTTGACAAGCAGGCGGCCAAACTGGTGCAGATGTTCGCCGACAATTTCGAACAGTATGTCCCCTATATCGACGAGGACGTGAAGGCCGTCGCCATCGGCTGATCCGTTGGAAACCAGATCAAAGGCCCCGCCACCCGGCGGGGCCTTTTTCGTTCAGTGGTGCCGCCCGCCCTGACGCTCCAGTTCCTGCTGGATCAGCAGCGGGTCGATTTCGTCCAGCGGGCGGTTCGATTTCACCGACAGCGCCGCCGCGATACCGGCCCCCTGTCCCGTCACCGCGCAGCAGGCCATGTTGCGGGTGGCCGCGTGGCTGATCCGGTCACCGCCGGTGATGCGCCCCGCGACCAGCAGGTTTTTCACCTTGCGCGGCAGCAGGTTGCGATAGGGCATCTGGAAATAGCGCCCCGTGGTGGGCAGGATCAGGATGCCGTAGCCATCAATGAACTCGGGGAAGATACCGATGGAATCCTCGAACCGACCCTGTTCGCGTACATCCGTCTCGGTCATGTTGTAAAGGCAATCGACCTTGCGGGTATCGCGGATACCGATCGACATGCCGAAGTTGCGCAGGCGAATATTCTCGCATCCGGGCGTATAGCGGCGCAGCGCCTCGATGGCCAGCATGGTCTGGCGGCGGCCCTCGATCTCGTAAGTGGTCAGGCTGTCGGGGTCGGTGCCGTCGCATCCATCGAGATGGATTAGGTTCATGTATGTGAGCTCGCCGGTGTCATGCACCGCGCCCCAGGTGCCCGAGATGGTGTTAAGGTGCGGCGGGATCAGCCCGTCGCGGATCGCCTGCTGGAACGGCTTCTTGAGGAAGGGCGAGAACATGTCATCCTCTTTCCCCGAGGTCTCGATATTCCACTCGCCGCCGCCCCAGTCCTTGTAGGTCTGCGGATCGGCCTTGATCCCGTCCATGAACCGCTGCTTGTCCACTCCGGCCAGATGAAACATGACCGAGGCCGCCATCATCTGTTCCGCAGGCGTCTTGTGAACGGGCGCTCCGGCGCGGGCCACGACGTCGGCATCGCCGGTGGCGTCGATCACCCGCTTGGCCAGGATCGCCTCGCGCCCGGATTTCGATTCGGTGACGATGCCGATGATCGTGTCGCCCTCCATCAGGGGTGCCACAAAGAAGCGGTGCAGCATGGGGCGGATAGCGGGCTCGTCCAGCACCATCCGGTCGGCGACCAGCTTGAACCCCTCGCTGTCGATCTCGTGACTCAGCGACTGGCTTTCGGGCACGGCGGCCCCCATTTCCTTGGCCTTCTCCTCGAACTCGCGGGCGATGCCGTTGGATTCGATGGTCTGTTCGTGGCGATACCAGTGCATCCCCTCGACCCCGACGACGGTCAGGTTGCCGCCGAAACAGCCAAACCGTTCGACCAGCGTGACCTCGGCGCCAGCCCGTGCAGCTGCCAAGGCGGCAGGAAGGCCACCCGGCCCCGAGCCCACCACCAGCACATCGGTTTCATGTACGATGTCGATTTCGCGCGCCGGTTCGGAGATGCGTCTGGCCATATGTGCCCCTTGTCGAGAATCTGTTGAACGCTCGCCGCAGCTTTCGCCCAACCGAGACAGGTTCTCGTCGCCGGCGCGACCGATTCTCTTCCATTTGCGACGTTTTCTGTGCCCGACCGGGCGAACTGCCCGCAAAAAACATTCAGAGTTAACAGAAATAACACCCGTAAGTCATACGCCTGTTACACGTGTTTGTTTTTTGTGGATTAATGACGGCATTTGTGTGTTTCATTCCCCATGTCCGATGCAGACCCCAAACTCCCCCATCGGGGCCACGAGCTTCTCGACGTTCTCGCCCGCCTCGGCGGATCCGCGCGCAACGCCCAGATCGCGCAGGTGATGGACGTCTCAGAAGAGACGGTCCGCCGCCTGGTCAAAACCCTGGCCAAGCAGAGCAAGGTCGAACGGGTGCATGGCGGCACCTACCTGCGTGGCTCGCAGGACGCGCCGATGTACTCCGGCGCGCTGGAGCAGCAACCCAAGGAAAAGACCCGCATCGCCAAGGGTGTACTCGAACTGATCCGAGACGGCATGACCCTGTTCATCAATGTCGGTTCGACCACAACCTATGTCGCCGAACAGCTGCGGGAACGGCGCGACCTGACCGTGGTCACCAATTCGATCTCGACCGTCGCGTCGCTGGCAGAACACAATGGCAGCCGCGTGTTTCTTGCCGGGGGCGAGGTGTCGCGCTCGGAACGGGGGTGTTTTGGCCGTGCCACCGAGGAGTTTGCCCGCCAATTCGCCTTTGACGCTTTGGTGATCGGCGCCGATGCGCTGTCGCCGGAACTGGGCGTGCTTGCCGCCAATCCGCGCGAGGCCGATCTGACCCGCGCGCTATTGGGCAATGCCAGCCGGGTGATCGTGGCCGCCGATTTCCGCAAGTTCACCGCTCTTGCCCCCTGTATCGCCGCACCGCTGGAGGCGGTTACCGACCTGGTGACCGACGCCGCACCGCCGGATGCGCTGCAAGACGCTCTCGACCGTTGCGGGGTGGCTACGCACCTCGCAGCAAAATCGGGCCGTATCACGACCCGGACACCGCCGCCCCGGGACAAGGGGCACTCAAACACAAACCACAAAACGCTAACCATTCCGACGGAGGTCTCATGAAACGCATTCTTCTCTCCGGCGTCGCCGCCCTGGCCCTGCCCGGTGCTGCGCTTGCCGCCTGTCCCGCCGTGACCGTTGCCGACCCGATGGGTGTCGCCTCGGGCACCTTTCCGCAGCAATACGACCTGGCCGAGTTCCAGTCTGCTGCCGGCTGCACCATGGATTTTGCCGAAAACCCTGCGATTGGCGACCTGAACGCCCGCATCAAGGGCAACCCCGCTCTGCCGCCGTTGGCCGAACGCCTGCCGTCCGAGCCGCTGGTTGTCGCTCCCTATGACGGGATCGGCCAGTATGGCGGTCAGTTCGACGCGCTGTCGAACGCCACCGAATCCGGCACCTCGGATTTCCTTTCGGTGCGCCATGTGAACCTGTTCCGCTATTCGGACGACCTGCAAACCGTGGTGCCGAATGTCGCCAAGTCCTGGGAATGGAACGGGGATTTCACCCAGCTGACGGTGCATCTGCGTGCCGGTCACAAATGGTCGGATGGCGCGCCCTTTACCGCCGCCGACGTGGTGTTCTGGTATGACAACCTGATGATGGACACCAATGTCATGGCCGAGCCCAAGGACTATGCCCTGGCCGGTGGCAAGCCGATGAAGGTCGAGGCTGTCGATGACACCACCGTCCGGTTCACGCTGGAAGCGCCCAAGCCGGGCCTGATCGAGACCTTCTCGTTCACCTATGTGCAGCCCTTCCAACCCAAGCATTTCTTTGGACAGTTCCACCCGGCGCTGGATGCCAACGCGGACGCCAATGCGCAGGCACTCGGCTATGAAAACGGGTATGAGCTGATCAAGGCCTATTACGGCAACTCGGACTGGATGGACACGCCCTCGCCCATGCTGACGGCGGGCGACAAGCTGGCCGGGCTGCCCAAGGACACCATGCCGACGCTGGAAAGCCATATCCTGGTGAAGGAAACCACCGAGGGCCGGCACTATGTCGCGAACCCCTATTTCTTCCAGGTGGACACGGCGGGCAACCAGCTGCCCTATATCTCGGAAATGGACGAGACCTATGTGGGCGACGAAGAAGTCCGCACGCTGAAACTGTTGAACGGCGAGGTGGATTACAAGTCGCAGGCGGTCAACCTGACCCAGGCGCCGGTGCTGCTGGAAGGCCAGGAAAAGGGTAACTACACCGTCGACGTGAAACCGGGCATCGCCAGCGCGACGCTGACCTTCAACGTCACCTCCGAGGACATGGGCAAGCGCGCCGTCTTCAACGATGTGCGGTTCCGTACCGCCATGTCGGTGGCCATCGACCGCGATCAGCTGAACGAGGTGGTGGCATTTGGCCTGGGAACGCCCAACCAGTATATCGGCTTCTCGCCGCGCCCCGATTTCATCGACGAGAAATGGTCGAACCACGAGATCGCCTTTGACCCCGACCGCGCCCGCGCCCTGCTGGACGAGATCGGCCTGGTCGACAAGGATGGCGACGGTGACCGTGACCTGCCCAATGGCGACCCGTTCGTTCTGGACTGGCAGTTCTCGACCCAGGCCAGTTCCTCGCAGCTGGTGGAACTGATCGCGCAGAACTGGACCGAAGTAGGCGTGACCACCACCATCAAGGAAGTTACCTCGGATGAATACCGCTCGTCGCAATCAGCCAATACGCTGGACGTGATGATGTGGGGCAAGGGCCAGCCTGCCGGTTCGATCCTGGGCGATGGCGAGATTTGGGTGCCGCCGTTTGACGGCTATTTCGACGTGCGCACCGGCATGCTCTGGGCCGAGTGGATCAGCTCGAACGGATCCGCCGGGGTGGAACCCCCCGCATGGGTGGCCGAGTTGAAAGGCGAACTGGACACCTACCAGTCGAGTGCACCGGGCACCGAAGCCTCGATTGCCGCCGCGCAGAAAATGGTCGAGATCATGACCGGCCAGGTCCTGTTCATCGGCACCATCAACGCCCCGGCCCCGGTCTATCACTCGAACAAGCTCAAGAACTTCCCCGAGTTCAAGACGCAGTCCTACGAGTTCTATCGGACCTATCCCTATCGCCCCGCCCAGTGGTGGCTGAGCGAATAAGGACGCCTTGGAAACGGGCGGCGCGGCTGCCCGTTTCCCCTTCCCTTCAACGAGGTCTCGATGCTTCATTTCGCGCGCTTCGCCGCCACACGGGCGGTCATGGCATTCGTCACTCTGGTGATCGTGTCGCTGATCGTCTTTTCGCTGATGGAGCTGGTGCCCGGCGACTGTGCCGAGCGTTACCTCGCCTACAAGAATACCCAAGGCTCCGCCATCACGCTGGCCGATATCGCGGCCGAGCGCGCCCGGCTTGGGCTGGATCAACCATTCCTGACCCGCTGGACCAGCTGGCTGGCCGGCGCGTTCCAGGGCGATTTCGGCGATAGCTGCATCCTGCGCGTCGATATTGCGCAACTCTTGGGCGACAAGTTCTGGATCTCGCTCTGGATATGTCTCGGCGCGCTGTTCGTGGCCTATATGATCGCCATTCCGGTCGGCATCATCTCGGCCGCCTCGCGCAATCCGTACCTGAACAACTCGCTGCGCGTGGTCAGCTATCTGGGGCTGGCGATGCCGAACTTTCTGCTGGCGCTGATGGTGATGCTGATCTCGACCGTCTATTTCGGCGAGACGCTGACGGGCCTGTTTTCGCCCGAATACAAGGAGGCGCCCTGGTCGGTGGACCGGGTGCTGGACCTGCTGAAACACGCCTGGCTGCCGGTGTTTATCCTGGGTTGGTCGGCCACCGCCTTTGCCCTGCAAACGGTGCGCGCGCTGATGTCGGACGAGATTGGCAAGCTTTACGTCACCGCCGCCGCCGCGCGCGGGCTTTATGGCCGGCGCCTGTTGTGGCGCTATCCGGCGCGGCACGCGCTGGGGCCGATTGTCAATTCGCTGGGTTTCGACCTCAACCGTATCTTCAACGAACTGCCCATCGTGGCGCTGATCCTGACCCTGACCGAGGCCGGATCGCTGCTGCTCGAAGCCCTGGCGCGCTCGAACGACCAGCAACTGGCGGGCGCCATCATTTTCCTTCTGACCGCCTCGATCGTGACGTTGAACTTTGCCACCGACATTCTGCTGGCGGTGATCGACCCGCGCGTGCGCAAGAGCATCCTGAGGTGATCCGATGACAGCCCCAAGCCAGACCGCCAAGGAAGCCTATTTCACCGCCTCGCAGCGGCAGTTGATCTGGGCACGTTTCAAGAAACAGCGCGCCGCCATGGTGGCGGCCACCGTGTTGGTGGTACTGATCCTGTCGGGCCTCTTTGCCCCCTTCCTGTCACCCTATGACCCCACGGTCGCGGGACGCGACAAGGATTATCTGAACGGCGCGCCGCAGGTACCGAAGTTCTGCGACAAGAACGGCTGCTCGCTGCGCCCCTTCCTGCATACGGTCACCCGTGAACGCTCGCTTGCCACCAATTTCCGCTGGGTGGAAAAGGTGAACGAGGATGAACGGCGCTATGTGCAGTTCTTCGTTCAGGGCGACAGTTACAAGCTCTTTGGCTTCATCCCCGGCAACATCCACCTGTTCGGCATGGATCAGGGCTATGTCCACCTGTTCGGCACGGACAGCGCGGGCAAGGATATCTTCAGCCGCACCCTGCACGCGGTCTGGACCTCGCTTCAGGTCGGAACGCTAGGGGTTCTGATCTCGTTCGTGCTGGCGCTCGCCATCGGCGGGATCGCGGGCTATTACGGCGGCATGGTGGACAGCGTGATCCAGATGGTGACGGATGCGGTCCGAACCATACCCTCGATCCCGCTCTTCATGGCCATCGCCGCTTTCATCCCGCCGGAATGGTCGGCCGAGACGCGGTTCTTTGTCATTACCCTGATCCTTGGGCTGGTGGGCTGGCCGACGCTGGCGCGGCGGGTGCGCACCCATCTCTTGACCGAGCGCAATCAGGAATACGTGCTGGCAGCCCAGCTGTGCGGCGCCTCGCCCAGCCACATCATCCGGCGCCACCTGCTGCCCAGTTTCACCAGTTACATCATCGTCGATCTGGTGATCTCGTTTCCTTATGTCGTGCTCAGCGAAACCGCGCTCAGCTTCATCGGGCTTGGCCTCAAGGACCCGGTCAACAGCCTGGGCGTGATGTTGCAGAACGTGACCAAGGCCGACGTGCTGCTGAACTATCAGTGGTATTTCATCCCGGTCCTGTTCTTCATCGCGCTGGTCATGGCCTTTGTCTTTGTCGGCGACGGGCTGCGCGACGCGGCCGATCCCTATTCGGAGAGCCGCAAATGAGCCTGATCGACGTCGAGAACCTGACGCTGCAATTCCGCACCGACGAGGGGCTGATCACCGCGGTCGAGGATGTGTCGTTCTCGCTCGCCCCGGGCGAGGTTATGGGGCTGGTGGGCGAAAGCGGTTCGGGCAAATCGGTGACGGCCAAGGCGCTGATGAAACTGAACGCCGCCAATGCCGTCTATGACCCCGCCACCCGGATCACCCTGCACCTGGACAGCGGGCCGGTGGATGTGATGTCGCTGAAGCGCCCGCGCGACATGGAGATCGTGCGCGGCGGCGCTGTCAGCATGATCTTTCAGGAACCGATGGCCAGCTTTGCGCCAGCGATGACCATCGGCAGCCAGATGGTTGAACAGCTGCTGATCCACACCGATCTGAGCAAACGCGCCGCGCGCGACCTGTCGATCGAGATGCTCGACCGCGTCGGCATCTCGGACGCGGCCAGCCGGTTCAACCAATACGCGTTCGAACTGTCGGGCGGCATGCGCCAGCGCGCGATGATCGCCATGGCACTGTCGACGCGGCCTAAGCTCCTGATCGCCGACGAACCGACCACGGCGCTGGATGTGACCATCCAGGCGCAGGTGATCGACCTGATGAAGGATCTGGTGGCCGAGTTCGGCATGGGCATCATCTTTATCACCCATGACCTTGGCGTGGTGGCGCAGACCGCTGACAAGGTGGCGGTGATGTATCTGGGCCGCATGGTCGAACAGGGCCCGGTGCGCGAGGTGATCCGAAACCCGCGCCACCCCTATACCCGTGGCCTGATCGACGCGCTGCCGCAACTGGACGATCTGGACAAACCCTTGATGCCGGTGCCGGGCGACATCCCCTCGCCTCTGGAACGGCCCGAGGGCTGCGTGTTCCACACCCGCTGCACCCGGATCATCGGCGATATCTGCCGCACGGCAGTGCCCGGCTGGGCCGATACCGGCCCGGATCACCGCACCGCCTGTCATCTCTGCCATCAGGACACCGCCGCATGACCGAGGAACTGCTGATCGAGACCCGCGACCTGACGGTGGGCTTTCCCGTGGGCGGGCGTCTCTTCAACAAGAAGACGCTCAAGGCGGTGGACGGGATATCCATCGGCATTCCGCGCGGGTCGTTCTTTGGCGTGGTGGGCGAAAGCGGCTCGGGCAAGACCACGCTGGGCCGGGCGCTGCTCAACGCGGTGCCGATCACCGGCGGCCATGCAACCTATGACGATGGCGAGGTGCGTTACGACCTCGCCACCCTGTCGGGCGGTGAGTTGAAGGATTACCGCAAACGCGCGCAACTGATCTTTCAGGACCCTTATGCCGCGCTCAGCCCGCGAATGACGGTGCGAGACATCATCGCCGAACCGCTTGAGGTGATGGGGCTGACCGCCTCGCGCGAGGAGACCGACACCCGCGTGCGCGAGATCGCGGCGAAATGCCGGTTGAACCTGGAACATCTGCGGCGCTTTCCGCATGCCTTCTCTGGCGGGCAGCGGCAGCGGATCTCAATCGCGCGCGCGCTGGTGTCGGGGCCGCGTTTCGTGGTTGCCGATGAATCCGTCGCGGCGCTGGATGTGTCGATCCAGGCCGATATCCTGAACCTGCTGAAAAACCTCCAATCCGAGCTGGGCCTGACCTATATGTTCATCAGCCACGATCTGAGCGTGGTGGCCCATAGCTGCGACCATGTGGCGGTGATGTATCTGGGTCGGATTGTGGAAAGCGCGCCGACCCGCAAGCTGTTTGCGGCGCCGCGCCACCCCTATACCAAGGCGCTGTTTTCAGCGATCCCGTCGCTCGACCCCGATGACCGGGACCGTGCGCAAAAGCTTGAGGGTGAGATCCCCTCTCCCACCAACCAGCCCCCTGGGTGCAAGTTCCACACCCGCTGCCCGCATGCGACGGATCTGTGCAAGACCCGCGAACCCGTGTTGCAAACAGAGGGCGGCCACGCGGTTGCCTGCCACCGCTGGCAAGAGCTTCTTTAGACCGAGGTTATCAAGAGCGTTGCGCTGCAGGATCGCCTGACCAGGTCAGGCGCCCCCTTCACCTGTCCCAGAAAGCGGTTGCTTTTTCGATTTGTTAGCGCTAACAGATTCTCAACCGAGCCAACCGGGCACATCGATGGAGGACGGCATGACACTGAAAGTGGCAATCAACGGCTTTGGCCGCATCGGGCGCGGGGTGCTGCGGGCGCTGGTCGAAAGCGGCGCCGAGGATATCGAGGTGGTGGCGATCAACGACCTTGCCAGCCCCGAAACGCTGGCACATCTGCTGAAATACGACAGCGTGCATGGCCGTCTGCGGGCGCGGGTACTGGTCGAGGGCGACCGCATGATCGTGGGCCGCAACAGCATCCGCCTGACAGCGATCCGCAACCCCGAGGATCTGCCCTGGTCCGATGTCGATATTGCCTATGAATGCACCGGGCTGTTCACTGCGCGCGAACAGGCCGCGCGGCATCTTGAGAACGGGTCGAAACGGGTGCTGATCTCGGCCCCCGGCAAGGATGCGGACCGTACCGTGGTCTTTGGCGTCAACGACAATACGCTGACCGCTGACGATCTGATCGTGTCCAATGCCTCGTGCACCACCAATTGCCTGGCGCCGATGGCGATGGTGCTGGACCGCGCCTTTGGCATCAAGACCGGCTACATGACCACCATTCACGCCTATACCGGCGACCAGCCGACCCATGACACCGCCCATCGCGATCTCTATCGCGCGCGGGCGGCCTCGGTGTCTATGATCCCCACCTCGACCGGCGCGGCACGGGCCATTTCCGAGGTGCTGCCGCATCTCAAGGGCCGGCTCGAAGGCTCGGCGATCCGGGTGCCCACCCCGAATGTCTCGCTGGTCGATCTGAGCTTTGTGCCCGAACGCCCGGCCACCCGCGAGGCGGTGAACGCCGCTATCCGCGCCGCCGCCGAGGGGCCGCTGGCCGGTATCCTTGCCTATGAAGAGGATCCGCTGGTCTCGGTCGATTTCAACCACGACAGCCACTCCTCGTGCTTTGCCGCCGCCCAGACAAGCGTCACCGCCGACGGGCTGGTGCGCGTGGTCAGCTGGTATGACAACGAATGGGGCTTTTCCAACCGGATGCTGGATACCGGGCGCCGGATCGGCGCGTTGCTGATCGCTCCCCAGCGGTTGGCGGGTTGAGCCATCTGGCCGGGCCCTGTTCCCTCTCATCCGGGTCCGGCCTCTCTTGCACCCGCGCGGATGACGCGCCAGACTCGGGCTATGAGCGACACGCGCCCGCCCCCTGCCTACAAGCTGCGCCTCGTTTTTGGCGAAACCGGCATGATTGGCCCGGGCAAGGCGGCGTTGCTGGACCATATCGCGCAGACCGGTTCGATCGCGGCGGCGGGGCGCGCGATGGGGATGAGTTACAAGCGGGCCTGGCAATTGGTCGAGACGATGAATGCCATGTTCCGTGACCCGGTGGTGACGCGCGCCCGAGGCGGCGCCCAAGGTGGCAGTGCCACGCTTACCCCGACCGGACAGGAGGTTCTGGCCGCCTATCGCCGGTTCGAAACCGCCTGCCACAAAGCGGGCGCCCCACATGCGAAGCAGCTGCAATCCCTGCTACGAAAGGACGAGACCGGCAGTTAGCCCTTGCACCCGCTGGCGCCCATAGCGATATTTCCGTCCAGACATATCGCCTGCCGGAGCCTCGCTTGCCATTTACCCTGTTCTTTCGTGCCCTGCTTTGCGCCCTGCTGCTTGCCGGACCTGCGCGCGCGGAACAGGTTACCGTCTTTGCGGCCGCCAGCCTGAAAACCGCGCTGGACGAGATCGCCGCCGGTTTCGAGGCGGCGACAGGCAACAGCGTTACCCTCTCTTTTGCGGGGTCCTCGGTTCTGGCGCGGCAGATCGGGCTGGGTGCCCCGGCGCAGGTATTTGTCTCGGCCAATCCCGGCTGGATGGACTGGTTGGCTGATCAGGGCCGGATCGACCCCACCAGCCGGCGCGACTTGGTGTCGAACCGGCTGGTCTTGGTCGCCCCGGTGGAACACGCTTCGTCGGACCCACTTAACGAACTGGCCGCCGGGACAGGGCGGATCGCCATGGCACTGGTCGACGCAGTACCGGCAGGGCAATACGGCAAGTCGGCACTGACCCAATTGGGGCTGTGGGAGCAGCTTTCGCCGCGGGTGGTCCAGACCGACAACGCCCGCGCCGCGCTGGCGCTGGTGGCCACCGGCGCCGTGCCCTTTGGCATCGTCTATGCCACCGATGCGCGCGCCGACCCGCGGGTCACTCAGCTGATGACCTTTGCCACCGACAGCCATCCGCCGATCCTCTATCCAGCCGCATTGGTCGCGGGGCAAGAGAATGCCGCGGCGCGTTCATTCCTTGTGCATCTATTTGGCACCGAGGCGCAGGCGGTCTTTGTCCGGCATGGTTTCCTGCCGGTGGAGGATTGACCGATGGACTGGCTCGGCCCCGATGAATGGCAGGCGGTGGCCCTGTCGCTGAAGGTCTCGGCCTGGGCCACGGCAGTGTCGCTTCCGCTGGCGCTGTTGGTGGCACATGCGTTGGCGCGCGGGCGGTTTCCGGGCAAGACGCTGCTCAACGGGCTGGTGCACCTGCCGCTGATCCTGCCCCCGGTGGTGACGGGCTATCTGCTGCTGCTCGGTTTCGGGCCGACTGGCACGCTGGGACAGGCGCTGGCTTCGGTTGGCCTGACACTGGCCTTTCACTGGACCGGGGCGGCGCTGGCTGCGGCAGTGATGGGCTTTCCGCTGATGGTCCGCGCCATCCGCCTGTCGATCGAAGCGGTTGACCCGAAGCTGGAACAGGCCGCCGCCACGCTGGGCGCCTCACGCATCTGGGTCTTTGCCACCGTCACCCTGCCCTTGATCCTGCCCGGCCTGATCGCCGGGGCGATCCTCGGCTTTGCCAAGGCGATGGGAGAGTTCGGGGCGACGATCACCTTTGTCTCGAACATACCCGGCCAGACCCAGACCGTGCCCTCGGCCATCTATGCCTTCTTGCAGGTTCCCGGCGGGGAGAGCGCTGCTGCGCGGCTGGTGATGATCTCGGTCGCGCTGGCGCTGGGGGCACTCCTGGCCTCCGAGGTACTGGCCCGGCGCGCCGCCAGACGGGTGGCCGGCACATGAAGCTCGAGGTCGAACTGCGCCATCCGATGCAGGGTTTCACTCTGGACGTGGCCTTTGCAGCGCCGCCTGGTCTGACCGTGTTGTTCGGGCGCTCGGGCAGCGGCAAGACCACGGTGATCAACGCGGTGGCCGGTCTCTTGAACCCCGAACGGGGGCGTGTCGCGCTAGGGGACCAAGTTCTACAGGATAGCGCCAGTCGAACCTGGCTGCCGCCGCATCGTCGGCGCATGGGTTATGTGTTTCAGGACGCCCGCCTGTTCCCGCATCTGACCGTGCGGCAGAACCTGGGATATGGTCGCTGGTTCTCGGGCCGGGCCGGGCCTGCCTCTCCGGCACAGGTGATCGAGATGCTGGGGATAGGCTCTTTGCTAGACCGCCGCCCCGGTGCCCTGTCGGGGGGAGAGCGTCAGCGGGTCGCGATCGGCCGCGCGCTCCTGTCCAATCCGCGCGCGATCCTGGCGGACGAACCGCTGGCCGCCCTGGACGAGGCACGCAAGGCCGAGATCCTGCCCTATCTGGAAAGGCTGCGTGACGAGACCCGGATTCCGATCCTCTATGTCAGCCACTCCGCCGCCGAGGTCGCCCGGCTGGCCACGACCGTCATCGTGCTACAGGACGGGCGCGTGATCCGACAGGGCAGCGCCGCCGAGGTGTTGGCCGACCCCGCCGTCACTCCGCTGGGCGCCCGCGCCGCGGGCGCGATCCTGACAGCGCGGGTGATTGCCCATCACACCGACGGCCTGACAGAGCTTGAGTCCGGGGGCGAACGCCTGTTCCTGCCCCGCATCGCGCAGCCCGTGGGCACGGAGCTGCGCCTGCGTATCCCGGCACAGGACGTGATCCTGTCCCGGCAGCGCCCCGAGGGGCTTTCGGCACTCAATATCCTGTCCGGTCATGTGGCGCAGATCCGCAGCGGTGACGGGCCGGGTGCGTTAGTCTCGGTATCCACCCGTGCGGGCACCGTTCTGGCCCGCATCACGCGACGGTCTGCTGCAACGCTGGAACTGCACGAAGGCACGCCCTGTCATGCGGTCGTCAAATCGGTCGCCATCGCACCCGAAGATATCGGCCGCTGACGGGCCGTGAACCACAAATGCCTCTTGCACCGGCATCGCGGCTTGGCTAAACCCGCGCGGCAAGGGTGATTAGCTCAGTTGGTAGAGCGCTTCGTTTACACCGAAGATGTCGGGAGTTCGAGTCTCTCATCACCCACCAGCCTCTTCTAAGAATTGGCAACCAACAGCAAGATTTTGCGTATCGGCCAGCTATCAACACATATGAAAAACCCGACACCTTTCGGTGCCGGGCGTGTATCTTGAAAGTGCCTATTGGCTGCCACCACTCACTCTAATCGCAGCCCTATTAGAGCCAACACCCTAGAGGTTTTCGATATTGTGTCAATATGATACTGATGCAAAACTTGGCATATAGGCCAGAATGCTATATTCGGTCGCAGATGTCATTTCATGACTCAAGAACAAGGATCGACACTCGGCATGCAGACTCTCTCAAAACTGGCGGAGCTGCGCCGACTATTGCATAGCATGGAACGCACACTTGGCCTGCAAGACCTGAGTCCTGTTGAGCGTGACATCTATTACGCGGCGAGTGAACTGTCAGAGAATGATCGCCGTGTCCGTACTGTCGGGCTGATCGAGCACGCACTTCTCGAAACCGTGTCGCGACCGACTTTCTTCCGTGCGCTTAAATCGCTGGTCAACAAAGGATACCTAACGCAATGCAGCACCATGAATCGGGGCTGCTATCTCGTGCGCTCTCCTGAAAGCTGATCCCGCGCATGGGTGACAAAGAAGGGAGTTTAGGCAGGCTTGGCGTTGAAACAGCTGTTGCTTCGAGCGCCTATTTTGCCACGATCCTGCTGACTTTTGAACTGGTCGTGCCGCTCCAGAACCTGGTCTTTCCCGAGTATTCCAGCCGCGCCAGCCTGCTGTTCCTGCCACATGGGGTGCGGGTTCTGTCCGCCTGGCTGCTGGGCTGGCGGGCGGTTCCGGCCCTGCTGCCCGGGGTGATCGCGGCATTTGCCTATGTCGGCGGCATGGATGTCTTGCTGCCCAGTCGGATGATCGCCATTGCCATTGCCGTGTGCACGGTCCCTCTCTGCTTGCACCTGCTTCGTGTCATCGGGCTGGACCTGTTTCCAAGCCAGGACCGCGCACCTTGCTGGCTCTGCGTGATGGGGGTGGGGATCGTGACCTCGCTGATCATCGCCAGCCTGACCAACATGGCCTTTGGCAGCGATCCGATCGAGGCGATCGCCTATCTGATCGGCGATATCTCTGGCCTTTTCTTTGGCATGCTGGCGCTGCTCTATGCCTTTCGCCTGTTGGGCCGGAGCGCCTGAGCGCTCCGCTGCGGCAGCAAAGTCGTCACGTAATTTTCGATCCATTTCCCTTCATTCTTCGCATTTTTGTTGCGCTGCATGTGCAAAATGATATGACCGGGACGACCCAGAGAGGATGTGATTCATGGCCCATGACGGACAGGACCCGATGACGATGACCACGCAAACCGTTCTTTTGCCCGACCTTCTCAGCCTGACCGGCGCGGCCCTTGCCCCGGTGGATGCGCTGTTCGAGCGCGCCCGCGACTCCGTGCGCGAGATGGTGAGCGAAGGCGGCCGTGTGTCCGGGGCCCTGATCGACGCCAATCAGACCGCCGCGCATGGCCTGTCCTGGCTGGCCACCTATCAGCAATCGCTGCGCCAGATGCAGCGCTGGGCCGAGGCGCTGCAGGCCGAGGGCAAGTTCGGCGAGATCGAACAGCTGATTCACCAGATCGCCTTTGGCGAGTACCTGCACCAGATGGCCGGTGGCATCCCGATGAACCAGGGCGAGGTGGTCCGGCTTCAGGATCTGGGCCTGGGTTGGGACGCCCTGTCGGGTTTCCAGGCCGCCGAAGTGCAGACCCTGATGGCGAAGGCCAACACACAGGCCGCCCGCACCCGTCTGGTCGAGCTGATGCAGGAGCAGGCCGGCGCCACCATGTTCGGCGCCTCTGGCCTGGACGAAGAGTTGGAGATGATCCGCGACCAGTTCCGCCGCTATGCGGTGGAAAAGGTCGAACCCTTTGCCCATGACTGGCACCTCAAGGACGAGCTGATCCCGATGGAGGTGATTGAGGAACTGGCCGAGATGGGCGTGTTCGGCCTGACCATCCCCGAGGAATTCGGTGGCTTTGGTCTGTCTAAGGCCTCGATGGTGGTGGTCTCCGAGGAACTCAGCCGCGGCTATATCGGCGTCGGCTCGCTGGGTACCCGGTCCGAGATCGCCGCCGAGCTGATCATCGCGGGCGGCACCGAGGAGCAGAAAGCCAGCTGGCTGCCCCGCATCGCCAGCGCCGAGATCCTGCCCACTGCTGTCTTTACCGAGCCGAACACCGGTTCCGACCTTGGCAGCCTGCGTACCCGCGCGGTCAAGGACGAGAACGGCGATTACAAGGTCACTGGCAACAAGACCTGGATCACCCATGCCGCGCGCACCCATGTGATGACGCTCTTGGCGCGCACCGATCCCAACACCACGGATTACCGCGGCCTCAGCATGTTCCTGGCTGAAAAAACGCCGGGTACCGATGCCGAGCCCTTCCCCACCCCCGGCATGACCGGAGGCGAGATCGAGGTTCTGGGCTATCGCGGCATGAAGGAATACGAGCTGGGCTTTGACGGGTTCCACGTCAAGGGCGAGAACCTGCTCGGCGGCGAAGAGGGCAAAGGCTTCAAACAGCTGATGGAGACCTTTGAAAGCGCCCGCATCCAGACCGCCGCCCGCGCCATCGGCGTGGCGCAATCGGCGCTGGATATCGCCATGCAATACGCCCAAGACCGCAAACAGTTCGGCCGCGCTCTCATTGCCTTCCCGCGCGTCTCCAGCAAGCTGGCGATGATGGCGGTCGAGATCATGATCGCGCGCCAGCTGACCTATTTCAGCGCCTGGGAAAAGGATCACGGTCACCGCTGCGATCTCGAGGCCGGGATGGCTAAGCTGCTGGGTGCCCGCGTGGCCTGGGCCGCCGCCGACAATGGTCTGCAGATCCATGGCGGTAACGGTTTTGCGCTGGAATACAAGATCAGCCGCGTGCTCTGCGATGCGCGCATCCTGAACATCTTTGAAGGGGCCGCCGAGATTCAGGCCCAGGTGATCGCCCGCCGCCTGCTGGGCTGAGCCAACTTCAACAATTTGAAAAGCCCGGCCCAGCGCCGGGCTTTTTCGTTGCCTCAGGTCACCCGCAGGAACCCTGTCAGCCCGGTCTTCTGATGTTCGATCACATGGCAGTGGAACGCCCAGTCGCCCGGATTGTCGGCCACCAGGGCGATGTCGATCACCTCGTCCTTCAACAGCAGCATCGTATCGGTCCAGAGCGGCGGCAGACTACGCCGGTTCGACGCGATCGGCACGAATGCCAGACCGTGCAGGTGGATCGGGTGTTGGTTGGGCGATTCGTTGCGCAGGCGTAAAACATAGCTCTTGCCGCGTTCCAGCACCGCCAGCGGCGCCGTGCCCGTCGCCCCATCACCAGCCCAGGGCGTGCGATTGATCGACCAGAACGTATAGCCCAGCGTGCCGCAGAACCCGTCATTGGGGGCATCCCCTTCGGGTGTCCAGCCAAAGACAAACTCGTGCAGTTCGGCGCGGTCGAGGTCGGGCTGGGCCAGCGGGTTTTGCGGCAGCGGTTTCAACTCGGCCAGATCGCGCTGGGGCCCGGAGCCAACAGCGCGCAGCCCGGCCATCAGCCGGGGCGGCTGGCCGGGCAGATCGGCCATCAGGCCGACCTGCCGCCCCTCCTCCACCGGCATAGCCACCGCCAGATCGACCCGTTGACCGGGCGCCAGCAACAGCGGCGCCCCCGCGCGCGGCACCGGCAGTTCGACGCTGACCGGGTGCCCATCCCAGGCGATGATCCGGGCCATACCGCCATCGAGATAGAGCTTGTAGATCCGCGTCGTGTCGGTATTGACCACCCGCAACCGCACCAAAGACCCGGCGCTGTGATCATAGACAGGCCCCTGCCGCCAGTTGGCGGTCTGCACATTGCCCATGGTACCGCCCCGTGCCGCGCCCCGCGCGGTAAAGGCCGGCAGGAAGGCATCCGCCGCGTCCAGCCGGAAATCGCGCAGATTTATGACCCCTTCGCTGTCAAACCCCGGATCCTCAGCCTCGGCGATCACCATCACCCCGGTCAGGCCATGGGCCATCTGTTCCATGGTCATGCAATGCGGGTGATACCAATAGGTGCCCGCATCGGGCGGGGTAAAGGCATAGGCGAACCCCTCGTCCGGGCCGATCGGCATCTGGGTCAGATAGGGCACCCCGTCCATCGCGTTGGCGATCCTCAGCCCGTGCCAATGCATCGCGGTGTACTCATCCAGAGAATTCCGCACGGTGAACCGCATCTCTTGCCCCTGCCGCCCGTACAGAACCGGCGGCGGCGCATCGGACGACAGGCTGACCATGCCCGCCGTCCGCTGGTGGCGCAGCTGGTAGGTCGCTTGCTGAACCACCAACTCCTGCACCCCGTGTGGGGCCATCGCGGACCCCAGACGCGCCAAGCCGGCGGCCCCCAACAGGGCGGCGCCTCCAAACAACAGATCGCGACGAAACATGCGACACCTCATTTCTGCAATTGGGAAAGAGGCCGGGCTGTCAGTTGGCTGGACCTGAGACACAGGCTGACATGGGACGGCACCGCCCGCAATGCGCCCTCTGGTCGCTAAAGGGCATTTGCCCTCTGGCGAGCGCGCGCAAAACCCTGTAGAGGATGCGACTTGCAACCAGGACCCGCCCATGACCACACGCGCCGGATTTGTCGCCCTGATCGGAGAGCCCAACGCGGGCAAATCGACCCTGTTGAACCGCATGGTCGGGGCCAAGGTGTCGATCGTCACCCACAAGGTCCAGACCACACGCACGCGCATTCGTGGCGTCGCGATGGAGGGCGATGCACAGATCGTCTTTGTCGACACGCCGGGCCTGTTCCAGCCGCGCCGGCGGCTTGACCGCGCCATGGTTGCCGCCGCCTGGGGTGGCGCTGCGGATGCCGATATCGTGGTGCTGATGGTCGAGGCCCATCGCGGTATCACCGAAGGGGTCGAACGTATCCTCGAAGGGCTGACCGAGATCGCCAAGGGCCGCACCGTGGCGCTGGCCATCAACAAGATCGACCGGGTGCCTGCGGAAAAACTGCTGGGTTTGTCCGAAGCGTTGAACGCGCGTTTCGAATTTGCCCGCACCTTCATGATCTCGGCCGAACGTGGCCATGGGGTCGACGACCTGCGCAAATGGCTGGCGGCGGAACTGCCCGAAAGCCCCTGGCTCTATCCCGAGGATCAGATCGCGGACCTGCCGATGCGGATGATCGCAGCCGAGATCACCCGCGAGAAACTGACCCTGCGCCTGCATCAGGAACTGCCCTATCAACTGACCGTCGAGACAGAGAACTGGGAAGAGCGCAAGGACGGCTCGGCCCGGATCGACCAGGTGATCTATGTCATGCGCGACGGCCACAAGGGTATCGTGCTGGGCAAACGCGGCGAAACCGTCAAGGCAGTGGGACAGGCGGCACGGGCCGAGCTGGAAGAGTTCCTGGACCGCAAGATCCACCTCTTCCTTCAGGTCAAGGTGCGGCCCAACTGGCTGGAAGAGGCCGAGCGCTATTCCGAAATGGGCCTCGATTTCAAGGACGGCAACTGAGGCGCGCGGGCCGAGATTTTTCGACGAAAAATCTCTCGCGCCGCCGAAAGGAAAGTGTATGGCAAGGCTGACGGCGGAATTCTGGGTGCATGCCTATCTGGCGCGCCTGCGCCTGATGAACATCCCCGCCTATGTGATGGCCCATGGTGACGATACGGCGGGGGCTGTGTTGATCAAGCTCAACACCCTTGACGGACAGGCTGTGGCCTATCACCGGGAATACGACCTGATGAGCGGCGAGCGGTCCTGGACCGCGCTGGCCAGTGGTCGGGAATCAGAGGTGGATGCCGCGATCACCCGCCAGTGTAGCTTCGACCCCGATCTTTGGGTGATCGAGATTGAGGACCGGAAAGGTCGTCATCTTCTGGATCAAGACGGGCTAAAACAATAAAAGTGTCGCAGCCACCTACCACGCAAGCCGACTTCGTTGACCATCTTCAAGGCGGCAATTCAGAGAATTCTGTCAAAAATTGGGGAAATAGCCCTTCAGCCGGCGATGCTATGCAAACTGTGCGAGTGCCGCCCTGCCCGCCTCAAGTCAGGTTCCTTTGACAGCAGCGATTTGGTTGCTTGCGCGGGGACAAGAAACTCGGCAACTGGCCAGTCGTCGGGCCGTTCTGCAACACTGGTTGCGAGAGCAGGATTTGACCTTTACCGAACACCCGATCGGTTGACTTGATCCTAATCCTGCTTCGCCACCTCTCAAACGCTATCCAAGCAGATCGAACACGTTCCCACCGATCTGGAGGTTGATCTCGCTCTGCCCCTCGCCATCGACCAGCGCCCAGATGATCTGGCCGGTGGGCTTGTAGATCACGAACGCCTCCTGCACGTCGTCATCGCCCGAGCGTTCGCCCTCGGCATTGGCGGTGTGGGCAAGATCGATCTGGAACTGGTCGGCTGTAGCCGAAGCATTGCCGAAGACCAGAACGTCGCCCTCGGCAGCGTTATAATCCTGCACCCAGTCCGAGCCGTGGCCGAAGATGCCGAGGTGATAGAACTTGTCGGCACCCGAACCGCCGTTGATCCGGTCGTAGCCGAAACCGCCGTTGATGAAATCCGCGCCTTCACCGCCAAAAATCACGTCGGAAGATGCACCACCTGCGATCACGTCGTTACCCGCCTGGCCTAGCAACGTGTCTGCGCCAGCGCCGCCGAGGAGAGTGTCATTTCCTTCCATGCCATAGATCAGGTCGTTTCCAGCCCCGCCGTCCGCCAGATCATCCCCGATACCAGCGTAGATAAGGTCGCCCAAATCGGCATCGGTGTCTCCGCCCAGCAGCACGTCATTTCCGTCTCCGCCACTCATCGTGTCGGCGCCATCGCCACCCCGAAGCGTGTCATCTCCTGCCTTGCCTAGCAGGATGTCGTTGCCAGTGCCGCCCTCGAACAGGTCGTAACCCGCCTCGCCCAACATCAGATCGTCGCCGGAGCCCGCGACCATCAGCCCACCATCTGCGCTTGCAGAGAGTTTATCGTCCCCCGCGCGGGTGAATAGCGCTTCCCAGCGCTTCTGAGCTTGCTCGGCCACCTGCCGCCCAACCTCCAGCGCTTGCAGGTTGCCATCCTGGATGTGGATACCGCCGTACAACCGGCTGATACCCGCCTCTTCGGCAGCCTCAGTCAGAGTATTCCAGCGCAGAACGATGGGATCCTCGCCAACTCCGAAATCCTCGAAGGCAAGGTGGGTCGCGACATATTCGCCCAACAGGTCGACCCCTTCGACATCATCAAGGTCGTAACTGCCGTAGGTTGTCCCGTCATAGTAGATGTCCGAACCCACGAAGCTGGCGATGGTACGCGCGGCAGCCATCGAGAAAGTGGAATGGCCGGAAACGAACTCTGGGAAAGGCGGGGTGACAAAAGTGACGTTCTGATAAGGCTGCCATTCCTGCCCAAGCATGGTCACCGTGCCCTCATTCGGGCCACCCCAGGACTGAATTTCCTGGTCATGGTACAGATGCCGGATTGCAGATTGCGGGCGAATGAACTCATAGGCGTATTTCGCCTCCCATGTGGCGATCCCAGCATCAAACACGGCAGTATTCAGGGCAAAGAACAGCTTGGCGTCCTCGTCGATACCGTGACCTTCGCGCAGAGCGATGTCTTGGGCGATCTGGTTCCAGTGGCCCGGAGGCGATTCCGTACGCGGCCCGTCAGCCCAATACTCCGCAATCACCTTCTGCTCGGTGGTCAGATTAGCGCTATAAGTTACCACTTCGGAGAACTGGTCGCGCCAAGCTTGGTCCCCGGTGGTCACATTGCCAAGCCCATCCACATATTCGCCGAAGTCGCCCAACTGGGGTGGAGCCGGGGGGCGGAACTGGTCACCCGAGGTCAGAGCGAACGGTGTGACACCGCCCCAGTGTGGGGTCAGCGCGACTTGGTCGTCATAGGTCGAGGGATCGTCATTGTCGTAGACCGGCACACCGTTTTCGTCGACCAATGTACCATTGGGAACCCGCAGGGGTTGCCATTTGTTGGGATCGAAATCCGGTCCGCCGGGCGCGTTGGACGCGGTTTCGTCGGGGTTGTTGACCGGCACGTACCCGGTCGTGTCCGCGAATTCGCCGTCGTAGTTCGATCCGTCTCCGGCTCGGGCCGCAAGGACGGTGGCCGCCGCCAGATTGCCCACGCCGGCCGCAGTCGAAGGGTCTGTGCCAGTATCCGACGGATCATATCCCAGATCGTTCATGAAATCGTCGAAATGCGCCTTTTGGTCGGGAAAGAACTCAACCAGCATTCGATAGGCGGCAAAGCTGACCGCGGCAGCCTTGTTGACGTCGGTATGTTCTGCGCCCGGGCGCATTATATCGCCATAATAGCCGTTGGCATCCGCGTCATAGGCGGCCCATGCATCATAAACGGCAGCAGAGGTGAGATGCAGCTGGTACGTCGTAGCAGTCGGCTTGGCGCCGCCCGACCGGATGGCCTCCAGCAGCATTTCGTTCCATTGGGCAACAATCGATTGTTCGGCTGGCATCTTCGAAGTATCCCGATCAAGCAAAAAAGGAGAAGCGCTCACGGAGCGCTCACGAAATCGTGATAACGACAATGCGGGAGTCTGCCGGTTAGCACCACCCCCTTTTGGGTACCTACGGCTTGAACTGAATTACAGACAGCATTCCAACCTGTCATCGGTCCGGCTCGGCCAGCCCACCGGAGTTTCGGGAGTACGCCAGAGTGTTTCCAGTTGGGAGACTGCGACGCGAATTGCCTGCCGAGTTAAGTGTTAACCAATTGGTATTAATCTGTGACTTCTTCGCCGAAGCAGGACTTGGCCAATACCAAGTAACTGCTTGTTGAAAGTAGTCCCGATCCCGCTCTACTGTTTCCCAATCACTACGCCAAAAGGTCGAACACGTCCTCACCGACCCTTAGATTGAGACTGCCCTGGCCCTCACCATCCACAAGCGCCCACATGATCTGGCCGGTGGGCTTGTAGATCACGAACGCCTCTTGCATATCGTCACTGCCCGAGCGTTCGCCCGCAGCATTGGCGGTATGGGCCAGGTTGATCTGGAACTGGTCGGCAGTGGCGCCGGCCTGGCCAAAGACCAGCACGTCGCCCTCGGCGGCGTTGTAGTCCTGCACCCAGTCCGAGCCGTGGTCGATTACCCCGACGTGATAGAACTTGTCGGCACCGGCGCCTCCATTGATCCGGTCGTGACCGAAGCCGCCATTGACAAAATCGTTTCCGTCGCCGCCAAAGATCACGTCCGAGAAGGCCCCGCCCGTGATCATGTCGTCGCCACCCTGTCCCCGCAGCTCATCAACGCCGAAGTCGCCGTAGATCGTATCGTCACCATCCATGCCGAAGATCAGATCGTTACCGTATCCTCCGTCTACATGGTCGTTTCCGGCGCCTGCATAGATTTCATCTCGCGTGTCGCGTTCGCTTTCACCGCCATGGATACGGTCGTGACCGTTTCCTCCGATTACCGTATCTGACCCATCGCCGGCGCGGATCGTGTCGTTGCCGTCTTCGCCCTTCAAAACATCGTCATTGTCCAATCCGAAGATTTCGTCGTCCCCCGACCCGCCAGACAGCCTGTCGGCCTTGCCACCGCCAGTCAGAACGTCGTCGCCGGCGGTCCCTGACATTTCGATGGTTGCCTCGCTCTTTCCCAGTTGCTCACGATCTCCGGTTCCAAATCCCGCCTCGCGCAACTCTTCACTGGTCAAGACTTGGTCAAACATGACGAAATCGCTGATCGTTCCGTTGAAGGAGCTGTGAATTCTGTCAGCCAAGCCCGGCGTGTTGTTCCAGCCACTGGCCCCGACCACAAGATGCTCGAAGTTTCTGGCCAAGTCGAATTCGACATAAGGGTTGTGGACCTCGGGCACACCGTCGAGAAGCAATTTCACCCCTTCATCACCGAAAGTCAGTGCAAAATCGTAGTAACGCCCAGCAACAACGGCGAGATCCGCTGTCATGTAATACGATCGTTCCGCATCCTGAACTCGAACGCTGAGGTTGCCGAGTTCATCAAGATAGGCCGTAACGTGCCCGCCTTCTCCATTGCCTTGTGCGTCCTTTGAGAACAGGACTTGGTGTTCGACCAATTCGCGGGCCATGAAGTTAAATGCGATCGTACCCCTGGCCAATGCCATGGAACCCTCATGCGGCAGAACCAACGGCGCCAATAGCTCGGAATCGAAATCGTAGGTTCCCGCGATTGCGAAGACGGGGTCGGGCAGGCCCTTGATATTGAGGTCTGCGGTATCTGGCAGGTCGGCGGGGGCAGTGATGGTTGCGGCTTCGGTGCCCCGGTTCTTTGGCGCCAGTGCCTCGGCGAGATCATCAATGGCCTTTACAATGCCATAGGCCGGTTTCGACGTATGTTCGATGTCAGATCGTTTCACCAGGTCACCATAGACCGTGATTGACCCAAGCCGGTCCTTGTCATGGGCGCCGCCACCGCTGCCCTGGTCGGAATAGAGCGCGATCACCGAATGGTCCATCACACCATTGCCGTCCGCATCCCCATAGGTGATCGAAAAGATCTTGGTCGTGTGGCCCTCAATCACCAACCGGTCGCCCTCTGCCCGGCTGAAATCCCACACTACATCGTGGCCAATGCCGTCGACCCAGTGATCGTGCAGCTTATCGTTCTCGCCTGCCACGCCGTGCCATTTGATGCTGCCATCGTCGCGCGTATGCTTCTCGATATAGCGCTCCTTGGCATTGATCAGCGTCTGGAAATAGAAGATGTCAGCGCCCGCGCCGCCAACCAGAAGATCATCTGCCGGGATCGGCTGGTCGGGATAGAGCTTGCCACGGGTCAGCTCGCCCAGCGGATCGCCCTCGTCACGCGCGGGATTGGGGTGGATATACGGCTCGCGGCCATCAGCGCGGCTGATCAGCAGGTCGTTGCCAGCCCCCCCATACAGCCGGTCCTCGCCGTGCCCGCCGTCAAGAATGTCGTTGCCGCCATTGCCGCCCAGCGTGTCGTTGCCATAACCGCCCTGCAGGATGTCGTCGCCGTCAAGGCCGGTCAGAAGGTCCGCATCCATCCCCCCATCCAAGCCGTCACTGCCACCGGTACCATCCAGCGTGTCGGCGCCGTCGCCACCGGTCTGCAGCGCCGGCATCGGCATCAGGTGACCATGGTCGTCGGCACCATAGGATTTGAGCATCGCCTGCAGCGTCTCCGATCCGTGATGCATGTCGCCCAGCAGCGGCAACAGCGCCTCCATCCGCGCCGCCATCGTCGACGCATCAGCCAGCGCCGGGTCGATCGCGGATGCCAGGCTGCGCATGTCGACCCCGCCCAATTGCTGGTCGAAGACCATGACATCGCCGATCTCACCTTCGAACAGCGTATGCGCCTCTTGCGTGTCGCCCTCGCGCCAGGCCCTCGTGCCGCCGATCACCAGCGGATGAGTGTTCGTTTCGATACCCTGCGTCCATTCCGGATCGGCCGCAACCAGTGCCCCGTCAAGCCAGACTTCCAGCCCGTCCGCGCCAAAGCCCAAGCCAAGGTGGTACTGCCGACCCGCCTCCAGCACCAGGTCCGGCACCTTCAACCAGCGCGTATCCGTGGCGCTTTCCAGCGTGACGATCAGTGTGCCATCCTTGACCCAGACCGTGAAACCCCCGCCGTCGCCACGGCCCGATCCATCCTTGCCGATGATCGCCCGGTCACCCGGAAGATGTGCCACCGAGAAACCCAAAGAGATTGTCCCGGAACGCAACCCCAGCGACCCATGATGCCCCGCATCCAGATAGTCGCCCTCATCCCCGGTAAAAGCGCGTGTTCCCGCGATTGCGAAGACGGGGTCGGGCAGGCCCTTGATATTGAGGTCTGCGGTATCTGGCAGGTCGGCGGGGGCAGTGATGGTTGCGGCTTCGGTGCCCCGGTTCTTTGGCGCCAGTGCCTCGGCGAGATCATCAATGGCCTTTACAATGCCATAGGCCGGTTTCGACGTATGTTCGATGTCAGATCGTTTCACCAGGTCACCATAGACCGTGATTGACCCAAGCCGGTCCTTGTCATGGGCGCCGCCACCGCTGCCCTGGTCGGAATAGAGCGCGATCACCGAATGGTCCATCACACCATTGCCGTCCGCATCCCCATAGGTGATCGAAAAGATCTTGGTCGTGTGGCCCTCAATCACCAACCGGTCGCCCTCTGCCCGGCTGAAATCCCACACTACATCGTGGCCAATGCCGTCGACCCAGTGATCGTGCAGCTTATCGTTCTCGCCTGCCACGCCGTGCCATTTGATGCTGCCATCGTCGCGCGTATGCTTCTCGATATAGCGCTCCTTGGCATTGATCAGCGTCTGGAAATAGAAGATGTCAGCGCCCGCGCCGCCAACCAGAAGATCATCTGCCGGGATCGGCTGGTCGGGATAGAGCTTGCCACGGGTCAGCTCGCCCAGCGGATCGCCCTCGTCACGCGCGGGATTGGGGTGGATATACGGCTCGCGGCCATCAGCGCGGCTGATCAGCAGGTCGTTGCCAGCCCCCCCATACAGCCGGTCCTCGCCGTGCCCGCCGTCAAGAATGTCGTTGCCGCCATTGCCGCCCAGCGTGTCGTTGCCATAACCGCCCTGCAGGATGTCGTCGCCGTCAAGGCCGGTCAGAAGGTCCGCATCCATCCCCCCATCCAAGCCGTCACTGCCACCGGTACCATCCAGCGTGTCGGCGCCGTCGCCACCGGTCTGCAGCGCCGGCATCGGCATCAGGTGACCATGGTCGTCGGCACCATAGGATTTGAGCATCGCCTGCAGCGTCTCCGATCCGTGATGCATGTCGCCCAGCAGCGGCAACAGCGCCTCCATCCGCGCCGCCATCGTCGACGCATCAGCCAGCGCCGGGTCGATCGCGGATGCCAGGCTGCGCATGTCGACCCCGCCCAATTGCTGGTCGAAGACCATGACATCGCCGATCTCACCTTCGAACAGCGTATGCGCCTCTTGCGTGTCGCCCTCGCGCCAGGCCCTCGTGCCGCCGATCACCAGCGGATGAGTGTTCGTTTCGATACCCTGCGTCCATTCCGGATCGGCCGCAACCAGTGCCCCGTCAAGCCAGACTTCCAGCCCGTCCGCGCCAAAGCCCAAGCCAAGGTGGTACTGCCGACCCGCCTCCAGCACCAGGTCCGGCACCTTCAACCAGCGCGTATCCGTGGCGCTTTCCAGCGTGACGATCAGTGTGCCATCCTTGACCCAGACCGTGAAACCCCCGCCGTCGCCACGGCCCGATCCATCCTTGCCGATGATCGCCCGGTCACCCGGAAGATGTGCCACCGAGAAACCCAAAGAGATTGTCCCGGAACGCAACCCCAGCGACCCATGATGCCCCGCATCCAGATAGTCGCCCTCATCCCCGGTAAAAGCGCGTGTTCCCGCGATTGCAAAGACGGGGGACAAGGCAAGTGGCCCCGTTGAATCCAGCTCGGCCATTCCGGAATGCTCCAATCACTTTTTTCGACGGCTCCGATTATTAGGATCAAAAAGAGGATATTCTTTGGCGCACAACCGGGTTGCGTTTAACTTGGCGCAAACCGGCGGTTTTCTGCAGAAGCCCATCTAAGAGACTGGCATAAATGTGCTTTTCTTTTGACTAGGCAAAAATAGGCATTGGCGAATGTGGTCAAAATAGGGCAACTTCACGGTCGAATGCCGTATCTTGTCGCGCGGGATAGGTCCAGGTTTCACATTCAGCAGATGACAAGCGGCGTGAGAGCAATGGCTGACAGGAAGACCGTGAGGCATCTGTCATAGCGCATCCATGACCAGATCGCCGCTGTCCGAGAGGCCTGCGAACCACCTGAGAGGTCACCCCGGGACAGACAGCCGGCAAGTCTGCCCGCGCCCTTGCGGACTCTGTCAAACCCCTGTTGGAAAAGCCTCGCGGCACAGGGCGTCGGCGCCTCAACAACTCCGCACAACTTGATAGCTTGGTTCCGACACAATCCGCGTTAATGCGGGAGATGGTGTGGGGGGTACATACTAGATAATCGCGAACATATCTCGCAAATTCAACTATCTAGGAGATTGCCATGGCGGACCGAGGAGGATTCGAACCCCCGACCCCTTGATTCGTAGTCAAGTACTCTATCCAACTGAGCTATCGGTCCGCTTGGTGAGGCGCTATCTAGACTTTAGGCCGGAGGGGCGCAACCCGATTCTGCGAAATTCTCTCAAAAAGTTTCGCCCCCTTTCGGGAGCCTTATTTCAAAGGCTGTTCCGCTCGGACCGCTGTCTTTCAGAACTAATGCACCTCCATGGCCGCGCACCAGTTCGGCGGAAATTGCCAGGCCCAGGCCCGAGCCACCCTTGCGCACGCCGCCCTGGAACGGGGTGAACAGATTCTCTCGCGCCTTTGGAGGCAGTCCCGGGCCGGTATCGCGCACCTCGATCACCCAATCCGCCTCGGTCTCGTGGCCCGAGACAGCGACCAGACCGGGCTGTCCGGTGACTTCCAGCGCCTGGCGCGCATTGCGCACGAGGTTCATCACCACCCGAAACAGCTGCTCGGGGTCGGCCCGTGCGCTCAACGTCTCGGGCACCTCGTTGACGATCTCGATCGCGCCCTCGCCCAGCGCAAGCCGCTCGCTGGCGACCACGTCCTCGGCGACCGCATGCAGGCGCACCATCGTGAGCATCGGCGAGGGTTCCTCGGCCCGGCCAAAGGCCAGCGTGCTTTCGCACAGCGACACCGCGCGGGTGATCGAGTTGACCAGCTTCGGCGCCATCCGGCGCACCAGCGGGTCCTCGCTGGTTTCGATCCGGTCGGTAAACAGCTGCGCCGAGGTCAGGATATTGCGCAGATCGTGACTGACCTTGGCCACCGCGCCACCCAGTTGCGCCAGCCGCTCGCGCTGACGCAGCGCCTGGGTCAGCTGCCGCTGCAGCATCTGCAAGGCTTCCTCGGCCTCTCGCAGCTCGGTCACACCTGAATTTGGGGTGATGATGCCACGCACATCCTCGGGCGCGCGGGCATAGCGTTGCATATAGTCGACAACACTCCTGATCGGACGCACCAGGATTGCCCGCACCGCAAGGAACAGGAAAAAGGCGGTGATGATCGAAATCACCAGCGACAACAGCAAGATACGCGCGCCATAGTCGATCATCGCCGTTCTGAGCGGCTGGCTGTCCATGGTGACCTCGATCAACAATCCGGCCTCCTTGACCGGTTCGCCGATCACCCGGATCACCTCGTTCTCGGGCATGAAAAACCGCAACAGCGCATCGCGCATCAAGATCCAGGGCGAGGCCTGCCTCAGGTCATAGCTCTGCCCGATCCGGCCGGGAATCGGAGAGCTGAGCATCAGCTGCCGCACCTCGTCGCGGCGCAGCACCACGTTATAGACGCCCGCGTTTTCCAGCAGCTCGGCCTCGAGATCGGTCGCCAACATGTCATCCGCCAGCAGTGCCAACGAGGCGATCTGCGCCCGTTCCAACCGGTTTTGCAGGAAATCCTGCCGGAACCGCGCGATCGAAGGCACAAAGATCAGCACTTCGGCCAACATCACGAAGGCGACCGTCAGGATCAGAAACCGGCCCGAAAGCGAGTTCAGCATGATGTCCTTTCCCGTCAAGGAAGCCAGCGCTGCACCAGCCCGACCACCCGTTTCACTGTCTGATTTTCAAACAGGCGCGGCGAGAAATAAGCCCCCGCCGCACGCTTGCTGATCTCGCCGATGGTTGGATATGGCGACACCATCGCGGCAACCTGACTCATCTTCAGATTATTGGCCAGCGCCAGCGACCACAAGTTTGCATGTTCCCCGGCCTGATGGCCGACGATGGTGACCCCCACCGGGCGGCCCCGGACCACCATCACCTTGATGAACCCCTCGGTGCGGCGTTCAGCGATGGCGCGGTCGTTGTGGAGATAGTCGAACCGGGCCAACTCGACCCTGTCGCCGTGCGTGTCGCGGGCCTCCGCCTCGGTCAGGCCGATCTGGGCCAGTTCCGGGTCGGTATAGGTGGCACGCGGGATATGGTCGGTCCGCGCCTTCGAGGGCAGGCCAAACAGGGCCGAGCGCAGGATCACCCCGGCGTGATAGCCCGCCACATGGGTGAACTGCAGGCCACCCGCCACATCGCCGATGGCATAGACACGGCGGTTGCTGGTACGCAGCGACGCATCGACCCGGATGCCGGTCCGGGTGGTCTCGACCCCCGCCGCATCAAGGTTCAGCCGGTCGGTGCTGGCCTTGCGCCCGACCGCCACCAGCAGATGGGTGCCCGCAAAGATACGGCCCTCGGCGCTCACCACCTCGATGGCACCGGCCCGGCCGCGGATCTGGGCGGCGGCGGTCTCCTCGGCGATCTCGACGCCTTCGGCGCGCAGATTTGCCAGCACCAGCGCGGCGGCCTCGGGATCCTCGCGGTTCAGGGCGCGGGCGGCCTCAATCACGGTGACCTTGCAGCCCAGCCGCACATGCGCCTGCGCCATCTCCAACCCGATCGGACCACCCCCGATGATCAGCAGATGCTCGGGGCGCTCGCGCAAATCAAACAGGGTCTCGTTGGTCAGATAGGGCACGCTGTCCAGCCCCGGGATCGGCGGGATCAAGGGGGTCGAGCCGGTGGCGATGACGGTGCGCCGGGCCGCGATCAGATGCGGCCCGGCCTGCACCTCGGTCCGTGAAACGAAATGCCCGTATTCGCGGATCACCCGCACGCCCAGCCCCTCGAACCGGTCCTGACTGTCGACCGGCGCGATCTGCGCGATCACCGCGGCGACGTGATCCTTGACCGCGGCAAAGTCCACCTGCGGTTCCTGCCCGGCCACACCAAGACCGGCGCCCCGCATACAGGCATGGGCGGCCTTGGCGCTGGCGATCAGCGCCTTGGACGGGACACAGCCATAGTTCAGGCAGTCGCCCCCCATTTCATGCCCTTCAAGCAGCACCACCCGCGCGCCCATCTGGCTGGCACCCGCCGCCACTGACAACCCACCGGACCCGGCGCCGATCACCAACAGGTCGGTTTCGATCCGCTCCATCAATCCCCCTCCGGCTTGCCGCGCAGGGCTTTGATCGCGATGGGCAGCGCCGCCAACAGGCAAAGGCCCAGGATAGGCCCGATCACGAAAGGTTCCCGGAACAGCGACAGGTCAGGGGTTTCGCCGCGATCGAACACGCCACCCAACCCCACCCCGATCCAGGTGAAAACGATCGCACCGGGCACGATGCCCAGCGCCGTGGTCAGCACATAGTTGCGCAGCTTTACCCCGACCAGCGCCGGGATCAGGTTGGCCGCGAAGAACGGTACCGCTGGTACCAGCCGCAGCAGGAACAGCACCTCGACCTCGTTGCGCCGCAACCCGTCCTTGAGCCGTTTGACCGTGCCCTCCGAGGCCTCGAGCCGCGCGGTCAGCATCGCCCCCAGCCCGGCGCGGGCGGCCAGAAAGATCGCCACCGCTCCGGTGGTGGCCGCCAGAACGTTCAGCACGGTGCCGACAGCGAGGCCAAACAGAAAGCCACCGGTCATCGAGGCCACCGCCGCACCGGGCAGGGAGAAGGCGACGATTAGCACATAACTCGCGACAAAGATCGCGGCCAGCGCCGCGTAATGCGCCTCGCGATAGGCCAGCAGCGCCTGGCGATTCGCCGCCAGTGTGTCGAAACTGAGATAATCTCGCAGGGTGATGGCCCCGATCGCCGCGATCAGCACGATCACGATCAGCGGCAGATGGCGCAGCAGGCGGCGCGGCGCGGGGTGAGCGGTTTGGCGCATCGAATCCGGCTCTGTTTTTGGGTCTCGCTTCATTTGCTCCAAGATGCAGACCCGCGCCGGCAAACAACAGGGCATTCACGCCCGGTTGAACGCAAAGGGACAAAAACGTGAGAAAACCAGCCCCCGCAGCCGGAAACTGAAACCTTTCCACTGGCGGTCGGGGGGAAATTGTTGCAAAAGCCCGCAAAACCCCTCTCAGAGGGTTTGACTTGCCCGGCCTCTGGCATTAGAGGACGGGCTTCGACAGACACACGGGTGGCGAATCCGCGCCGCGCCCGACCGCAAGAAATTGGAGTACGGAGCGATGAAACGCACCTATCAGCCTTCGAACCTGGTTCGCAAACGCCGCCATGGCTTCCGCGCGCGCATGGCCACCAAGGCCGGCCGCAAGATCCTGAACGCACGCCGCGCGCGTGGCCGCAAGGAACTCAGCGCCTAAGCGCTGCGACCCGTTCTGACGGATATGACACCGCCGGAGGCCCCCAGGGATGGCACCGCCAACCACGGGGAAACGCCTCCGGCGGTGTCCGTTTGCGCGTCGACCACGATAACCGTCCTGCGCAAGCGCAGCGATTTCCTGAAGGCCGCGCGTGCGCGCCGTCAGGGCGCGGGTTCGATGATGGTACAGGCCCTCAAGCGCGCCGAGGGTGAGGCGCAGGGCATCCGTGTCGGGTTCACCTGTTCCAAGAAGGTCGGCAACGCCGTGGCCCGCAATCGCGCCAAACGCCGCCTGCGCGAGGCCGCGCGGCTGGTGTTGCCGGAAATGGGTCGCCCCGGCTGGGACTATGTGCTGATCGGGCGCCCTACAGACACAGCCGCGCGCCCCTTCGACGCGCTGCTGGACGATCTGCGCCGGGCGCTGCGCAAGCTGCACGCGCCCAAACCCTGACCGACTGCATTTCGTCGCAACCTGCTTGGCAGTGACAGGCCCGCCCCCTAGATTGGCGCCATGACCCCGCTTGCCCATATTCTGGCCCTGCCCGTGCGCGCCTATCGGCTGATCTTTTCGCCCTGGGTCGGATTCAACTGCCGCTATCAGCCGACCTGCTCGGCCTATGCGCTGGAGGCACTGGAAAAACACGGGGCCATTCGCGGCGGCTGGCTGGCCGCGCGACGGATCGGGCGCTGTCACCCGCTGGGCAGCGACGGCTATGATCCGGTCCCCGACCCCAAGGTCGACAACGGCAAACCGAGGCATCCGCCAGCTGGTTGACGCTGCGCGCCGCTCCGCCGACATGGGGCAGTATATTTCCTGCCCCATCTTGCAGCGCAGCAATGCTGCGCACAGGTATCAGTCGCAGTCGGACACCACCTAGTCGGGATATCTGAAATTGGATTACCTCTACATCGCCGCCGGGCTGATCGGTTTGTTTCTGGGTGGCGAGGCATTGGTGCGTGGAAGCGTCGGTCTGGCCCGCCGCCTTGGTCTGTCGCCACTTTTGATCGGCCTGACCGTCGTCGGATTTGGCACCTCGACCCCGGAGTTGCTGGTCTCGGTCGACGCCGCGTTGCGTGGCGTACCCGATATCGCCCTGGGTAACATTCTGGGATCGAATATCGCAAACATCCTGTTGATCGGAGGCATCACCAGCCTGGTCTGGCCGATCAATGGTAAATCTGCGGGTCTGTGGCGCGATCTGACGGCGATGCTGGTGGCAACTGTCGCATTGGGGCCGCTTCTGCTGAGCGGCCAGATGACCCGGGTCGTGGGCCTGTTCCTGCTGCTGTCTCTCGCTGCCTACCTGATCTGGTCCTACCGTCAATCCGGCGGTTCTTGCGCCGACAGTGCCGAAACCGACCTGCCGGAACTGCCCTCACGCCCCCTTGTCACTCCGCTGCTGATCGGTGCGGGCCTGCTGGGCCTGATGATCGGCGCCCGGTTGCTGGTCGATGGCGCGGTCTCGGTCGCACAGGGGCTGGGCGTGTCGGATGCCTTCATCGGCCTGACCATCGTTGCCGTCGGCACCTCGCTGCCCGAACTCGCGACCTCGGTCATTGCCGCCTTCCGGCGCCAGTCCGAAATCGCGGTGGGCAATATCGTCGGTTCGAACATCTTCAACATTCTCGGCATCCTGGGTGCCACCGCCGTCATCGCACCCATCCCCGTAGCGGCACGCTTTGCCCTGTTCGACCTGCCGGTCGCTCTGGCCGCGTCAGTCGCCTTCAGCGTGCTGCTCTTGTGGCGCGCGGGCGTCAGTCGCCGCGCGGGCATCCTGTTACTGCTGGCCTATGCCGTCTATGTCTGGGCCGCGCAGGGCTGAGCGCGGCGCTTGCCCGGCTGATGCAAACACTGTAAGGCCCGCCCATGCTGGACGAGAACGAAGACATCCACCCGCTTTTTGCCGGCGCCCCCGCGACGACCGAGTTCAAGAAGCTGCGCAAACGCATCGTGCGCTACACGCGCGAGGCGATCGAGCAATATGGCATGGTCGAGCGCCGCGCCGATGGCAGCACGCCGAAATGGCTGGTCTGCCTGTCGGGGGGCAAGGACAGCTATACGCTTCTGGCGGTTCTCTATGAGCTGAAATGGCGTGGCCTGCTGCCGGTTGACCTGCTGGCCTGCAACCTGGACCAGGGACAGCCCGGCTTCCCCTCGACCGTGTTGCCCGAGTTCCTCGACCGCATGGGTGTGCCCAACCGGATCGAGTATCAGGACACCTATTCGGTTGTTGTCGACAAGGTGCCCGAGGGGCGCACCTATTGCGCGCTCTGCTCGCGGCTCAGGCGCGGCAATCTCTATCGGATCGCGCGCGAAGAGGGCTGTTCGGCGGTGGTTCTGGGTCATCACCGCGACGATATCCTTGAAACCTTCTTCATGAATCTCTTTCATGGCGGGCGTCTGGCGACGATGCCGCCCAAGCTGGTCAACGAAGAGGGTGATCTGTTCGTCTTCCGCCCGCTCGCCCATGTGGCCGAGGCCGATTGCGAGAAATTCGCGCGCGCGATGAATTATCCGATCATCCCCTGCGACCTGTGCGGCAGTCAGGACGGGCTGCAACGTCAGCAGGTCAAACAGATCCTCGATGGCTGGGAAAAGAATCGACCCGGCCGGCGCCAGGTGATGTTCCGAGCGTTGATGAATGCGCGTCCGTCGCATTTGCTGGACCCGAAACTCTTCGATTTTCAGGGACTTGAGTTGGGTTCCCGTGAAAAAGGCGAAAATTTTGGGGAAATTCCGCTGCTGCGTTAACGTCTGACTCAGACTGGTTTCCTACGGTCCAACAAGGCGCGCGTTGCGCCTTGCGAAAGGCCAGTAGACCCGATGCGGATAAAACCGTCCCTGACCCGAATTCGACATGCAATCGTGCCGGTGCTGACAGGCCCGCCGATTCTGGCCTTCTTGCCGGCAATCACTCTCGGGGCGTTCTGGCTGGGGGGCGAAATTGCCCTGCTGCTGGCGTCTCTGGGCCTGCCTTTGATGTTCGCCTTTGCCGGGGCCTTCGGCAAATGGCCCGCAACCTATCAGGTGCCGCGTGACAGCGTGACCGGTCTGATGCTTCGGGACGGGTTCGAAAGCGCCGCGACCCATATTCACGCGATAGCGGCCGAGACCGACCGGAAATCGGCCTGTTTTCTCATTGAACTCGACGACTACGCCGAACTGGTGGACCATCACGGACAGACAGCAGGCGACCTTGTCGCCCAACGCAGCGGCGAGCGGATTCTGGCTGCGCTACGCAACAACGATGTGGTGGCGCGCTTGGGTGACAAACGGTTTGCCGTCTGCCTGGCGCCGGTGCCGCAACTGGATCTGGAACTGTGTATCCAACTCGCGGGCCGGATGCAGAGCGCGGTAGAGGACCCGATCTCTCTCAATGGGGTGGCCGTCTATGTGTCCTGCTCGATCGGCTTCTGTCAGAACCGCCGGGCGCCCGGACACAGCGCCAGCGACTGGCTCGATGCCGCGAATGTGGCCCTGGCTGCGGCGCAGGGTGCCGGCCCCTCCTCCATCCGCGCCTATGCCCCGGACATGGAGCGCAAGCCGGGCGGTGCATCCGAGTTGCGCGATGAGGTACAGGCAGCGCTGGAAAACGGGCAGATTCAACCCTGGTACCAACCGCAGATTTCGACCGACACCGGCAAGGTCACCGGGTTCGAGGCGCTGGCGCGCTGGAACCACCCCGCGCGCGGCCTGCTGACGCCAAACGTTTTTCTGCCGGTGATCGAAGAGGCCGGGCTGATGGAGCGTCTGGGGCAAGTGATGCTGTATCACGCCCTGACAGCGATCAAGGCCTGGGACAGCGCGGGGGTCGATGTTCCTCGGGTCGGTGTCAACTTCGCCTCGGACGAGTTGCGCAATCCGGGCCTTGTCGAACGGGTGCAGTGGGAGCTTGACCGGTTTGACCTGACCCCGGACCGGCTGTCGGTGGAAATCCTGGAGACCGTGTTCTCGAACACGCCCGATGACGTGATCACCCGCAACATCGCAGGGCTGGGCAAGCTTGGCTGCCGCATCGACCTTGACGATTTCGGTACGGGCCATGCCTCGATCGCGTCGATCCGCCGCTTCGACATCTCGCGCATCAAGATCGACCGGTCCTTTGTGATGAAGGCGGACCGCGACCCCGAGCAACAGCGCATGATCGCCGCCATCCTGACCATGGCCGAGCGGCTGGAACTGGAAACCTTGGCCGAAGGGGTGGAAACCGTCGGCGAACATGCGCTGCTGGCGCAGTTGGGTTGCGACCATGTTCAGGGCTTCGGGATCGGCAAACCGATGCCTTTCGACCAGACCCTCGATTGGATCGCACATCACGACGCGAAACTGCAGGATGCCCCGAGGATCGGTCGCGAAACCGGCTGAACCGGATCAAAACCACGACTCGGCCGGCGTTTCCCACGCGACCCAGGGCCGATTCCGCTTGACCTTTGTGCCATCACTCTGTTGAACCCTGCGTGGTCTTTCACTGCACAAGGTGGCTGTCCCCGATGGACGATCAGAACAAGAATCTCATCCTCGCAACAGCGCTCAGCTTTCTGGTGATCCTGGTCTGGTTCATCCTGTTCCCGCCACCGGAACAGACCGACGCGCCCGCGACCGAGATCGCAACCACCGACGGCACCGCCGTGCAGGCCCCCTCTGCCGCCACGACCCAAGCCGGCTCAGGCGAGGTTCCCCTGCTCGACAGCAACGCCCCGACCGAAGCCGAGGCCCCGCGGGTTCAGATCGACACCCCGCGCCTGAAGGGCAGCGTGTCACTGCTCGGTGGTCGGATCGACGAGCTTTCGTTGAAGGATTACCGCGTTTCGCTGGACGCAGATGCAGAGATCGTCGAGATGCTGACCCCGGCCGGCTCGACCTCGGCCTACTACGCGCTTTATGGCTGGGCGCCCGGCACCGGCCTGAACGCCGCCGACGTGCCCGGACCGCTGACCGAATGGTCGCTTGAGTCCGGTGAGACGCTGAGCGTAGGCAGCCCGGTGACACTGCGCTGGTCCAATGGAAGCGGCGTTACCTTCCGCCGCATTCTTGCCGTGGACGAGGACTATATGTTCACCGTCACCCAGTCGGTCGAGAACAGCTCTACCGCTCCGATTGGCGCCGCGCCTTATGGGATCCTGGCCCGTCACGGTGTTGGCGAGGATGCCGACCTGCCGGGGTTGAAGAACTTCTTCATCCTGCATGAGGGTGTCGTCGCCATGAATGACGGCACCCTGTCGGAAATCGACTATAAGGATGTGCGCAAGTTCGACATCGACCCGAACGAGGGCGCGCAGGCCGAAGTATTCCAGAACAAATCCGACGGTTGGATCGGGTTCACCGATCACTATTGGATGGCGACCCTGATACCCGGATCGGGCAGCGCCTTCAAATCGGCTGCCAAATATGATGCGCGACGCAAAATCTATCAGGCCGAAACCGTCCTGCCGACCATGACCGTGGCACCAGGCGAAAGCGCCGAGGTGACCACCCGCCTGTTCGCAGGCGCCAAGGAATGGGAAAGCATCCGCGCCTATCAGAAGGACGGCGTGCAGAAGTTCCTCGACAGTATCGACTGGGGCTGGTTCTTCTTCCTGACCAAACCGATCTTCTGGCTGCTGCACCAGCTCAACGGGCTGATCGGCAACATGGGCTGGTCGATCATCGGCCTGACGCTGATCATCAAGGCGATCGTGTTCCCGCTGGCTCTTAAATCCTATGTCTCGATGGCCAAGATGAAGGAGCTCCAGCCGCAGATGGAGGCCCTGAAAGAGGCCGCCGGCGACGACCGCCAGAAGATGCAGCAGGGCATGATGGAGCTTTACAAGAAGGAAAAGGTGAACCCGGCCGCCGGCTGTCTGCCGATCCTCTTGCAAATCCCGATCTTCTTTTCGCTCTACAAGGTGATCTTTGTCACCATCGAACTGCGCCAGGCGCCGTGGTTCGGCCCGTTCCGCGACCTCAGCATGCCGGACCCGACCTCGATCATGAACTTCTTCGGCTGGCTGCCCTGGGCCGGGCCCGAGGCGGGCTCGCTGGCGGCGACCATCCTGATCGGTATCCTGCCGCTGCTTCTGGGCATCTCGATGTGGCTGCAACAGAAACTCAATCCGGCGCCCACCGACCCGACCCAGGCGATGATCTTTGCCTGGATGCCCTGGGTGTTCATGTTCATGCTGGGCAGCTTCGCCAGCGGCCTGGTGGTTTACTGGATCGCGAACAACACGATCACCTTTACCCAGCAGTACATCATCATGCGCAGCCACGGGTACAAACCGGACGTGTTCGGCAACATCAAGTCCGGCTTTGCCCGCAAGCCCAAGGCAGACAAGAAATGACCGGTACGGTCACCGGGCTCTGGCGGCATCCGATCAAGAGCCATGGCCGCGAGGCGCTGGACAGCGTCACCCTCAACCCCGGGCAGACCATGCCCGGGGATCGTGTTTGGGCGGTGGCGCATGAGATGTCCCAGGCGGACGGGTCCGAATGGGTGCATTGCGGTCATTTCAGCCGGGTGTCCAAGGTGCCCGAGCTGATGGCGATCACTGCCACGCTCGACGGCGATCGCGTCACTCTTCGCCATCCCAAACGCCCCGATCTGGAGTTCGCCCCCGAGACCGAGGCCGACCGCTTCCTGGAGTGGGTCAAACCGCTGATGCCGCAGGATCGGGCGCAATCGGCCCGAATCATCCGAGTACCCGGACGCGGCATGACCGATAGCGATTTCCCCTCGGTGACGCTGTGCAACATGGCTTCGCACCGGGCAGTGGAACAGCGGATCGGGCATCCTCTGTCGCCACTACGCTGGCGCGGCAATATCTGGTTCGACGGCCTGCCCTTGTGGGAGGAGTTCGACTGGCTCGACCGCGAGGTGCAGATCGGCGAGGTGGTGTTCGCCGTGCGCGAACGCACCGACCGCTGCGCCGCGACCACCACCAATCCCGAAACCGGGATTCGCGATGCCGACACGCTGGGCGCTCTCGATCACTGGGGTCATCGTGATTTCAGCGTCCGGGCCGAAGTGATCCGCGGCGGCACCATCCGCCTTGGAGACGAGGTGCGCCCGCTATGACCGCCCTGCCCTTTCCCATTGCCGAAGAGCCCGACGCGTTCGCAACTGAAACGGGGCGCAAGCTGTTCGCCGGCCCGTCCGAATTCGTCAAGGGCGTGGTGGCGATGTCCGGCCTGCCCCCCGCCGACCGGGTCGAGGTCTGCTTCGCCGGCCGCTCGAACGTGGGCAAATCCAGCCTGATCAACGCGCTGACCGGCACCAAGGGGCTGGCACGCGCCTCGAACACGCCGGGCCGCACTCAGGAAATCAACTTCTTCACCCAGGGACCCGAGCTCTATCTGGTCGACCTGCCGGGCTATGGCTATGCCAATGCGCCGCTGAAAGTGGTCGAGAAATGGCAAAAACTGCTGAAACAGTATCTCAGCGGTCGCCAGACCCTGCGCCGCGCCTTTGTGCTGATCGACGCCCGCCATGGGGTCAAGGCGGTCGATGACGAGATCATGAAGCTGCTCGACACCAGTGCCGTGACCTTTCAATGCGTGCTGACCAAGGCCGACAAGGTCAAGGCCGCCGAGCGCGACAAGGTGCTGGCGCAGGTGCGCGCGGCACTGGCCAAGCACCCGGCCGCCTATCCTGAAATCGTCCTCACCTCGTCGGAAAAAGGTGACGGTATCGCGACACTCAGGTCCATCATCGCCCATCTCGAGTAGGTGGCGGCGAGGTCAAACGTGCTGCGCGCCGTTCACCTCGATCTCGGTCCCCGAGATGTAAGAGCTTTCCTGCGAGCAGAGGAAATAGATCGCGGCGGCCACCTCGCTGGGCTGACCCAGCCGTTGCAACGGAAGCTTTTCGACGATCTTGTCGGTGCCGGGGCTGAGGATCGAGGTTTCGACCTCACCCGGAGCAATCGCGTTCACCCGAACGCCCAAAGGCCCGAAATCATGCGCCATCTCGCGCGTCAACGCCGCCAGCGCCGCCTTTGAGGTGGCATAGGCCGCCCCGGCGAACGGATGCACCCGTGACCCGGCGATCGAGGTCACGTTGACCACCGACCCCTTGGCCGCGGCCAGTTCATCCTTCAGCGAGCGGGCCAGCACCACGGGGGCAAAGAAGTTGACGTGGAACACATGACCCCAATCGGACAGATCGGTGCTGAGCGTGCTCAGTCGTTCGCCATTGGGGCCCTTGGGCGAGATGCCAGCATTGTTCACCAACGCATCCAGCCGCCCGTCCAGCTTGGCCCGGATGGTCTCGGCCCCGGCGATGGTGGCCTGCGGGTCGCTCAGGTCGATCTGGACATGGTTGTTCTCGCCGCTGCTCCACGGACAGCCTGGCGGTACCGGCTCGCGCGAACAGGTGATGACCCGCCAGCCTTCGGCCACGAATCGGCGCACGGTTGCGTGGCCTATTCCCCGGCTGGCACCTGTCAGGACAAGGGTCTTGCGCGTCATGATCCGGCCTCGCGTCTGATTTCGGGCGGAGCCTATCACAGCGCGGCATCTTGGCAACGCCCCTTGGCAGAGGGGCGCAAAACCCCTAACACAAGGCCCCAAAGGAACCCTTGCCATGAAGACACGAGACATGAATCGCGACTGGATTGCCACCGCTGCCACGCTGAACGCGGCCTTGCCGTATCTTCAACGCTATGATGATGCGATCGTTGTCATCAAGCTGGGCGGACACGCCATGGGCAGCGACGAGGGCATGGAGAGCTTTGCGCGGGATGTCGTGTTGTTGCGGCAGGTGGGTGTAAACCCGGTTGTGGTACATGGCGGCGGGCCGATGATCAACGCCATGCTGGACAAGCTGGGCATCCAGTCCGACTTCGTGAATGGCAAGCGGGTCACCGATGCCGCCACGGTCGAAGTGGTCGAAATGGTGCTGTCGGGCGTGGTCAACAAGCGGATCGTGCAGGCGATCAACCGCCAGGGCGGCAAGGCGGTGGGCCTGTCCGGAAAGGACGCCAACCTGATGGTCTGCGATCAGACCGATCCCGATCTGGGCTTTGTCGGCACGCCTTCCGAGATGAATCCGGACCTGCTGCGCAACCTGTTTGCCCATGACATCATCCCGGTGATTGCGCCCCTGGGCGCGGGCCGGAATGGCGAGACGTTCAACATCAACGGCGATACCGCCGCCGGTGCGATTGCGGGCGCCCTCAAGGCTGACCGGCTCTTGCTGCTGACCGATGTATCCGGTGTCAAGAACGGCGCGGGCGAAGTGTTGACGGAGCTGAAAGCAGCCCAAATCCGCGAGATGGTGGCCGATGGCACTATCGCGGGCGGAATGATCCCCAAGACGGAAACCGCGCTGGATGCGCTTGAAAAGGGCGTGCGCGCTGTTGTCATCCTGGACGGCCGCGCACCCAACGCGGTGCTGCTGGAGCTTTATACCGAGCATGGCGCGGGTTCGCTGATCCGCCGCGACTGACGCAATCGTCAGTCTGACGGGCTTGCCTATTTCATTTACATGCCGAATTGTGAATGAATGGAAAACGAAAGCCTGATCCGGCTGGCGGTGTTTGTCGGCCTTTTTGTCCTGTTCGCACTTGCCGAGCGGCTGGCCCCGCGCCGGATGGTTCATCCACGGCGCCCGCGACGCTGGTTGACCAACCTGACAATATCGGTGCTGAACACCGCGACCCTGCGCGCCCTGGCGGTGGGCCTGCCGCTGCTGGCGGTGGGTGCGGCGCTGGACGCCAGCGCGCAGGGCTGGGGCCTGTTCAACCATCTGGGCTGGCCCGGCTGGATCGAGGCGCTACTGGCCGTTCTTATCCTAGACTTCGCCATCTGGGGCCAACATCTGATCACCCACAAGATACCGCTGCTGTGGCGGCTGCACAGGGTGCATCACGCCGATACCGATATCGACGTCACCACCGCGATCCGGTTTCACCCGGTTGAAATCGCGCTGTCGATGCTGCTCAAGATCGGCCTTGTCTATCTGCTGGGTCCTTCGGCGCTGGCGGTGGTCCTGTTCGAGATCCTGTTGAACGGCACCGCGCTGTTCAATCACTCGAACCTTCGCTTGCCGCTTGCGCTCGACGCGGTGTTGCGCAAGGTTCTGGTGACCCCCGACATGCACCGGGTGCACCATTCCGTGCTGCGCGAGGAACATGACAGCAATTACGGCTTTGCCTTGTCGATCTGGGACCGGATGATGGGAACCTATGTTGCACAACCCGCCAAGGGCCATGACCAGATGACCATCGGGCTGGCATGGCAGGACGACCGGCCCGCGCGGCTGGGATGGAGCCTGCTGCTGCCGTTTCGCCGCCGATGACGCTGGAGCGGATTACGGCAGAGGCCGCCGCCTCGGCCCTGATTGTCATGGGGGCGCTCAATCCGGCCGATCAGGCGGGCACTGTCGTTCTGCTTGGCACCGGTCCCGGCTTCTGGTCCGTCTTCAGCGCGGCGCCTGAATATGCCGATGGCCAGCGTGACCCGGTCGACCGCTGGTCGAAACGGGTGATCGGGGTGATGGCCGCCAATCTGGGTGCGAATACCGCCTATCCTTCGGACGGGCCGCCCTATCCGCCCTTCATCGCCTGGGCATTGGCCTCGGGCCGGTTTCATACCAGCCCGGTTGGCATGATGGTGCATGACCAGGTCGGTCTGATGATCTCGCTGCGCGGTGCGCTGCTGCTGCCAGAGCGGACCTGCCTGCCTGTGGCCAACGCCCCATCGCCCTGCGACAGCTGCGCCGCGCCCTGTACCCGGGCCTGCCCGGTTGGTGCGCTTGCGGCAGATCAGGCCTATGATGTCGATGCCTGCCGCGGATATCTGGACACCGCCGCTGGGTCTGCTTGTATGGGGTCAGGCTGTGCCGCCCGACTCGCCTGCCCGCTCAGCGCTGGCGCGGCGCGTGATCCGGCGCAGTCCGCATTGCACATGAAGGCTTTTTTGCGCAGATGACCCGCATTCTGATCCTGACCCGCCACGCCAAATCCGCCTGGGACGATATCAGCCTTGGCGACCACGACCGCACCCTCAACAAGCGTGGCAGGCGGTCGGCGCAGGCGATCGGGGCCTGGTTGCGCCAGCATGGCTATCTGCCGGATCAGGTGATCAGTTCGGACGCCGTCCGCACCCGCGAGACCTGGACCGAGATGGGGCTGGGCGGCTGTGAACCTGAATTCACCCGCGCGCTCTATCTGGCCCAGCCAGAGCAGCTCCTTTCCAGCCTCAGACAGGCCAGCGGGCGGGTGGTGCTGTTGCTGGGGCACAACCCCGGTATCGCCGAGTTCGCAGGCCAGATCGTCGATGAGGCACCCGCCCATGCCCGTTTCTTCGACTATCCGACCGGTGCAACCACGGTGATCGAGTTTGCCACCGACGATTGGGCGGAGATCGGCTGGCACAAGGGCGAGGTGCTGGATTTCATCGTTCCACGAGAGCTGACGGATTGAAAAAGGGCGGGGAAATCCCCGCCCTTTCCGTGTCATTACAGGCCCTGTTCAGTGACCTAGGATCTGGCTCAGGAACAGCTTGGTCCGCTCGCTCTGCGGATTGTTGAAGAACTCTTCCGGCTCGTTCTGTTCCACGATCTGGCCCGCATCCATAAAGATGACGCGGTTGGCGACCTGGCGGGCAAAGCCCATCTCGTGCGTCACGCAGAGCATGGTCATGCCTTCCTCGGCCAGCTCGATCATGGTGTCGAGCACTTCCTTGATCATCTCGGGGTCCAGCGCCGAGGTCGGTTCGTCGAACAGCATGATCCGGGGCCGCATGCACAGCGAGCGGGCAATCGCCACGCGCTGCTGCTGGCCGCCCGAAAGTTGACCCGGATACTTCAGGGCCTGTTCGGGGATCTTGACCTTTTCCAGGAAATGCATCGCGGTTTCCTCGGCCTCTTTCCGGGGCGTCTTGCGCACCCAGATCGGGGCCAGCGTGCAGTTCTCCAGAATGGTCAGATGCGGAAACAGGTTGAAGTGCTGGAACACCATCCCGACCTCGGACCGGATCTTGTCGATGTTCTTGAGGTCATTCGACAACTCGGTGCCATCCACCACGATCTTGCCCTGCTGGTGTTCCTCCAGCGCGTTCAGGCAGCGGATCAGGGTCGACTTGCCCGAACCCGAAGGCCCGGCGATGACGATCCGTTCCCCCTGATTGACGGTCAGGTTGATGTCGCGCAGCACGTGGAAGGCCCCGTACCACTTGTTCATGTTGGTGATTTCGATGGCGACCTCGTCGCTCACCTGCATTTTCGAACGGTCGATTTCACGATCGATTGCGAGTTCAGACATTGGGCCCTCCTTAACGATGGCCAGTGTGGAGCTTACGCTCCAGATACATGGAATAGCGGGACATGCCGAAGCAGAAGACAAAGAACAGCAGGGCGATGAAGCCGTAGAGTTCCCAGACGACGCCGTTCCAGTTGGCGTCCGCACGAATGGCGTTCGACAGACCCAGCGGATCGAGAAGCCCGATGATCGAGACCAGCGTGGTGTCCTTGAACACCCCGATGAAGGTCGACACGATACCCGGGATCGAGATCTTGAGCGCCTGTGGCATGATGATCAGGCGCTGCGCCTGCCAGTAGTTGAGGCCAAGCGAATCCGCCCCCTCATACTGGCCCTTGGGCAGCGCGGCCAGACCGCCGCGGATCACCTCGGCCATATAGGCCGCGGCGAACAGCGTCACCATGATCAGCACCCGCAGGATGATGTCGAAATTCGTGCCGGGCGGCATGAAGATGTTCAGCAGGGTCGAGGCCACGAACAGCAGCGTGATCAGCGGCACACCCCGAATGAACTCGATAAAGCCCACGCAGATGTATTTGACGATCATCAGGTCCGACTGACGGCCCAGCGCCAGAACGATGCCCAGCGGCAGCGAACAGGCAATGGCGACGACGCCGATGGTGATCGACAGCATGAAGCCACCGAACTTGCGGCTTTCGACCGCCTCGATGCCGATCGGCAGGATGGAATCCAGCGCGCCGACAAAATAGCCGGACAGAACAAGCCACCAGACCAACGCCGCCGCAGCGCCAAGAAGAATGCCCATCAGGCTGCTCATCGTCTTGCTGAGCGCCGAATAGACCACCCAACCAATGACAAAACCACCCAGCGCCGCGACCGGCCCCCAGATGGTGCCGCCCCACAGAAGCCAGGGGAAGATGAACGGATAGAGACCCGAGAAGATCAGCATCTTCGAAGGCACCTTATCCGCGAACAGGACCGGGGCCAGGGCCACGGCCAGCAGGACAAAGGCAAGGATCGGGCGCCAATACAGCTCGGACGGGTAGAACCCGAACAAAAGCTGGATCCAGCGCTCGCGAATGACGCCCCAGCAGGCACCCGATGTGCCGTGATCGCCGACCGAACCGGCGGCGGTCAGGATCTCGCGACAGTTGTTGAGCGAGGTCCCGTTCCAAGTGGGCGAGAATACCCAAGGCAAGATCGCCGCGAGAACCGCATAGATCGCGTAGAGTGACGCCAGCGTCAGAATGCTGTTGAACCAGTTCGAGAACAGGTTGGCGCGTGCCCAGCCCAGCGCGCCGACGGTCGAGGCCGGCGGTTCGCGCTCGGGGAGCATTTCGGTGCGGACAAATCCGATGGCAGACATCTCAACGCTCCTTCAGTTTGACGGATTCATTGTACCAGTTCATCACCGCCGAAATGGACAGCGAGATGGTCAGGTACACCAGCATCAAGAGCAGGATCGTCTCCAGCTCGCGCCCGGTCTGGTTCATGGTGATACCGCCCAGCGTGCCGGTGATATCCATGTAACCCACGGCGATCGCCAGCGACGAGTTCTTGGTGAGGTTGAGATAGTTCGAGATCAGCGGCGGAATGATCACCCGCAGCGCCTGCGGCAGGATCACCAGCGACATGATCTTGTTCGCGCGCAGCCCCAGGGCCGAGGCGGCCTCGGTCTGACCCTTGGAGATGGCCAGGATACCGGCGCGCACGATCTCGGCGATGAAGGCGGCGGTATAAAGTGACAGCGCCAGCCAGAGCGCGATCAGCGAGTTCCGCAAATGGGTACCGCCCTGGAAGTTGAAGCCCTTGAGCTCGGGATAGCCAAAATGGAAGCCCAGCAGCACCAGCACCAGCCCGGTCGGGATCACCACCACGGCCAGACGCTGCCACCAGGTCACCGGACGGTCGCCGGTCTGTTCCTGGATGCGGTCCGCCCGCTTGCGCAGGAAGTTCGCCACCCACAGGCCGCCGCCAAGCACGATCAGGATCAGCATCAGATCAAGGCTGATATCAAACCGCAGGCTGCTTTCGCCGAACAGGTGGATATTGCCCAGACTGTTGGAAAACAGCGCTTCGGGGATATAGACGCCGCGATTGGTCACGGCCACGCTGTCGCCAAGCATCATGCTGGCAGTGGCATTGTCGCCCCGGAACGCCCGTGGCGCCGGCAGGGTTTCGATCAGGATCGCCATGATGAACACGATCCACAGCAGGACCGGAACGTTGCGGAACCCTTCGACATAAATCGTCATCAGCCGCGCGACGATCCAGTTGTTGGACAGGCGCAGCACACCGATGATCACACCCAGTATCGTGGCTGTGATACAGCCCAATACCGCCACGACCAGCGTGTTAAGCAGACCGATGAAGGCCGCCCGCAGGTGCGTGTCGCGCGAGGAATAATCCAACAGCCGCTGGTTGATGTCATAGCTGGCCGGTTCGCTGAAAAATCCGAAATCAATGGGCTTGCCCAAGGCGGCCAGGTTTTGCGCGGTATTGCTTATGAGCCATGCTGCCAGCAGCATGAAGCATATCATCGCAATGACCTGGATTGTGGCCGACCGGTACCGCGTATCATAAAGGAGCATGGACAGCCGGAACTGCTCCTTCGGCGGGTCAGTGAGAGTCGTCATGACCTATGTATATCCCCGTGAGGTCCTGGCTTGTCTCTCTCCGGCGAGGTTTCTCCCCGCTCCCACCAGCCAGGCACTTTGTATTCATGGATGCAAAAAGGGCGCAGGTTGCCCTGCGCCCCTTCGCTGTTTTGTTAACGGAACGGCGGCGAGTACAGCAGGCCGCCGTCGGTCCACTGTGCGTTCAGGCCGCGTGCCAGACCGATCGGGGTGCTTTCACCGATGTTCTGAGCAAACACTTCGCCATAGTTGCCGCCCACCTTGATGGCGCGCTTGGCCCACTCGGCGTCCAGACCCAGCATCTCGCCCAGGGTACCTTCGGTGCCCAGGATACGGTTGATTTCCGGGTTGTTGGTGCCGGCCGACATTTCGTCGATATTGGCCGAGGTGATGCCCATCTCTTCAGCCGAGACCAGCGCGTTCAGGGTCCAGCGGACCACATCGCCCCACTCGTGGTCGCCATGGCGAACCAGCGGGCCGAGCGGCTCTTTCGAGATGATTTCGGGCAGCAGAACGTGGTCACCCGGGTTCTCGAAGGTGGCGCGGGTTGCGGCCAGACCCGAGGCGTCGGTGGTGTAGACGTCACAGGCGCCGGCCAGATACTGCTGCTGCGCTTCGGCGTTGGTTTCGATCGGAACCGGCTCGTAGCTGATGTTGTTGGCGCGGAAGAAATCCGCGAGGTTCAGCTCGGTGGTGGTGCCGGTCTGGATGCAGACGGTGGCGCCATCAAGTTCCTTTGCCGAGCTGACGCCCAGCGATTTCGGAACCATGAAGCCCTGACCGTCATAGTAGTTCACGCCGACGAATTCGAACTTCAGGTCCACATCGCGCGAGAAGGTCCAGGTGGTGTTACGGGCCAGCATGTCGACTTCGCCCGATGCCAGCGCGGTGAAACGGGTCTTGCCGGTGGTCGGCACGAATTCAACCGCGTTGCCGTCACCCAGCACGGCCGCAGCAACGGCACGGCACAGGGCCACGTCAAAACCTTTCCACTCCCCATTCGAATCCGGTGCTGCAAAGCCAACAAGACCGGTGGTCACACCGCAGTTCAGCTTGCCGCGCGCCTTGACGTCGTCCATGGTGCCCGCCGCAGCAACGCCAGCGGCCATCCCGGCGACCGTGAGAGCGCCCAAAAATACGGATTTCTTCATTTTTACCTCTTCCTGATTTTCCACCCCTGTCCCGGGGCGGTTCGACCGGCACACGTTGGCGCCGGAGCGGATCGCGAAGGGGTTAACCCTTCGATGGGCAGGAGTTTGGGCGCAATATCCGACAAAGGTCAAGGCTTCTATGTCGCTTTCCGCCCCATATCCGTTGAGGTTTTCGTCAGTCTGACGGAATCAGTCTCATGTCGAGATATCGTAGACCGCCTTGGCATGCAGAAAGGCCACGCGTTTCAACGCGGCCAGCGCGCGCGCTTCTTCATCGGGACCCCATTGTTCCTCTTGCCAGGTCTCGTCGAGGCGTGAAATCTGCCAGATTTCGTCAGCTTCGCGCCAATTCAGCGCCGCAGCAAAGCCAAGCACCAGCGAACCGGACAGGCTGACCAGATCGTGAAAAGCCGCCAGTTGGAACGGGTTCAGCGCGTGGACCTGCCGTGTCAGCGTTTCGATCGCCGAAGCAGGTTGTGCTTGGTGCATCACTCCTTGTACCGGCAACAGCCGCGCGCCCAGGGTTTCCGCGGCCCAATCCAGCACCGGGTCCCAGGAAAGCGCCTGTCGTTCCGTCAATTCGGCAGGGCTATCCGCCCGATAACACAACAGATCCGAATCGCCATAGGCCGCCAGCATGTCGGCCACTTCGCCATGCTGAATGCGCACCTTGTCGATGGCCGCGTTGGCAGTGCGGGTATAGGGCATGCTGGTCGGATCGACCTCTTTCTCCTGAGCATCCCATTCCGCGGCAATCGCCTCGGCCAAAGCCCGTGTCGGCAGCAGCAGCGGCTCCTTGGCCGGGGTGCGCACCTGGCGACCATCCAGTTCCACCGTATAGCCCTCGGCCATTTCTGCCACGGCCGCCTGTTTCCAGAAGCGTTTCGGTTTCCAGTCGCTCATATCTTTCACATCCAGATCTGTGTCAGTGCCGGGGGCAACTGCGTAAAGTCGTCGATGATACAGCTGGCCCGGTCCAGCGCATGGGGCGGGTGATAGCCCCAGCTGACCCCGATCCCCGCGACCCCGGCCGCGGCCGCCATCTCCATGTCATACGAGGTATCGCCAATCATCACAGCGCCCCCCGGCGCCGTCCCGGTTTCGGCCAATGCGGTCTCGATCATCGACGGATGCGGTTTCGACGGGTGATGATCGGCCACCTGCCGGGTGACAAAGATGCATTCCAGCCCATGCACCTCGATCAAGGCATCAAGCCCGCGCTTGGATTTGCCCGTCGCCACGCCCAACAGGTAATGTGGCACGGCATGCAACTGTTCCAGCATCTCGCGCGCACCGGGATAGAGCGGCGAATGCGCCTCACCCAGCGCCAGCCGGGTCGCGTGATAGGATTGCTTGTAGGCCTCGACCAACCGCGCCTGTGTGGTCTCGCTCTGCCCCGGTGCCAGCCGCGCCATCGCCTGCGGCAGGGACAGACCAACAATAGACAGGATATCGGCACGCGCGGGCACCGGCAGCGACAATGCGTCGAATGCGGCGGTCATCGACCCGACGATGGCCGCCTGACTGTCGACCAGCGTCCCGTCCACATCGAAGAGGATCAGGTGCAGCGGCTGGATCACATCAGCTCCTCGAACGGATCCTCCGCCGCCAGATCCTCGGTCCAACCGAACGTGTCCCAGCTCTCGCGCATGTGATCTGGCAAGGGCGCGGTAAAACTGACCTGCTTGCGGGTCGAGGGGTGCTCGAAGCTCAGCCGCCGCGCATGCAGGTGCAGTTTCTTGCTGATGATACCGCCCAGTTGCGCGCCCCATCCATCGCCCAGATTCTCTTGCCCCGAGCCGCCATATTTGCCGTCACCGATGATCGGATGCCCGATCCCGGCCATATGTGCGCGCAGCTGGTGGGTGCGGCCGGTGACCGGCTCCATCGCCACCCAGGACGCCCGCCCCGCCACCCGGTAGAGCGTGGCGTAATAGGTATGGGCCCGCTTGGCACCGGGCGTGTCGTCGATCTCGCTCAGATGCACCACGTTCATCTTCTCGCCCTCGCCCCGGGCGCCATGCCCACCGGCCTTGACCAGACCGGTCTTGATCTCGCCCAGATAGGGCGTCGGCACCCCGGCCACCAGCGCCCAATAGATCTTGCGCGTGTTGCGGTGGCGAAAGGCGGCGGTCAGACGCGCCGCCGCCTCGCGCGTGCGCGCCAGCACCAGAACACCCGAGGTGTCCTTGTCCAGCCGGTGCACCAGGCGCGGGTTCTCGTCATTGCCAAAGCGCAGCGCCTCGGACAGGCCATCCACATGGCGTGTCTGGCCGCTGCCGCCTTGCACCGCCAGCCCGGCGGGCTTGTTCAGCACGATGATATCATCGTCGCGATACAGGACACAGGCACGGATCATCTTTGCATCGGCATCCGAGACGCGCGATTTCACCGGTTCAGGCCGTTCGCCGGGTGCGGGCAGCGGCGGGATACGGACCTGCTGACCAACCTCGAGCCGGGTCGCGGGCTTGGCCCGTGCGCCGTCGACGCGCAGCTCGCCCTTGCGGCACATCTTCTCGATGCGCCCCTGCCCCACATGCGGGAACATCCGGCGAAACCAGCGGTCAAGCCGCTGGTCGCCGTCCCCCTCACCCACGGTGATCATCTGTACGCCGCTCATGCCAGCAACCCGTGCGCGGGGCGGTTTCCGGCCCGCCGCACCCCTCGTTGAAGATCGAAAGAAAACATCGCCGTCTCTCACCCGCACGCGCCCGAGAGTCAAGGGACCAAGGGCAGTCCGCGGGCGCGGGCGGGTGGGTGGGGCGGCCGCGGACTGCCCGCCCTATCCCTGTTCGCGCTGCGCCCGCAGGCGTGCAAAATAATCGAGCCGCTTTTTCAACTCGCGCTCAAAGCCGCGTTCGACCGGCTGATAAAGCTGCGGGCGCTCCATCCCGTCGGGAAAGTAATTCTGGCCTGAAAACCCGTCCTCGGCGTCGTGGTCATAGGCATAGCCCGCGCCATAGCCCTGATCCTTCATCAACCCGGTGGGCGCGTTGAGGATATGTTTGGGTGGCGGCGCTGAACCCGATTGCTTGGCCAGCCGCATCGCCGCCTTGTAGCCCACATAGGCCCCGTTCGATTTCGGGGCCAGCGCCAGATAGACAATCGCCTGCGCCAGCGCCAGTTCTCCCTCGGGGCTGCCCAGTCGCTCGTAAACCTCCCAGGCATGCAGGCAGATCGACTGCGCCTGTGGGTCGGCCAGCCCGATATCCTCGACCGCCATCCGGGTGATCCGACGTGCCAGGTAACGCGGGTCCTCACCCCCCGTCAGCATCCGCGCCAGCCAGTAAAGGGCCGCGTCCGGGTCCGAGCCGCGCACCGATTTGTGCAGCGCCGAGATCAGGTTGTAATGCTCATCCCCGCTCTTGTCGTATTTGGTGGCCCGCCGCATCAGCCGGGCCGCCAGAGCTTCGCGGTCGAGTGGCGCCGCCACTTTCCACGCCGCCACCTGTTCGATCAGGTTGAGCAGCGCGCGCCCGTCGCCATCTGCCATCTCCTGAAGCGCCAGCCGCGCCTCGGGCGTCAGCGGCAATTCGCGGCCCAGTTCGCGCTCGGCCCGTGCGGTCAGATGTTCCAGATCCTCGGCGCTCAGCCTCTCCAGCACCAGCACCTGGGCCCGACTCAAGAGCGCGGCGTTCAGCTCGAACGAGGGGTTTTCGGTCGTGGCCCCCACCAGCAGGATGGTGCCATCCTCCATATGGGGCAGGAACCCGTCCTGCTGCGCCTTGTTGAAGCGGTGGATCTCGTCGACGAACAACAGCGTGCCCTGCCCGTTGCCCCGCCGGATGCGCGCGGCCTCGAACACTTTCTTCAGGTCCGGCACCCCGGTGAAGATCGCGCTGATCTGCACGAAATGCAGATCGGTCTCTTGCGCCAGCAGGCGGGCGATGGTGGTCTTGCCCACACCCGGCGGCCCCCAGAACACGAGACTGGAAAGAGAACCCGAGGCCAGCATGACACCCAGCGGCGCCTCTGGCCCCAGCACCTGCTGCTGCCCGATCACCTCGGACAGGCTCTGCGGCCGCAGCCGGTCGGCCAGGGGCCGGGGTGGCTCACGCTCAGGCGTCGGTTTGGCACCGGTATCGAACAGGTCCGCCATCGCTCAGAGCCGGAACCGCAGCGAGACCCATTGGCCCCGCCGTTGCAGGTCGATCTGCACCCGGCGCCCGGTCTCGGTCAGCGCCCGTTCCACATCGCGCGGGGTTTCAACCGCGTCGCCATTGATCGCGCCCAGCACGTCACCCGGTCGCAACCCCGCCCGCGCGCCATAGGGGCCGGGGTCAAGCACCACGACCCCTCGCGCCGACAACGGCAGGCCAAGGCGCGCGATCACGGCCGGGTTCAGCCGGGCCACGGTCAGGCCGGGCAGTGCGGTACGATCCGTCAGCGTGGTTTCCTGCGCGGGGGGCGTATCGGGCGCCTCGATCAGGGCCACTGTCAGGGTCTCGCGCTGTCCCTGCCGCAGCCGGGTCATCCGCGCCTCGCCACCGATCCCGGCCACCGACATGCGGAACTTCATCTCGGCCGGAGAATTGACCGCCTGTCCATCGACCTCGGTCACCACATCGCCCACGGCAAAGCCCGCCCGCGCCAGCGGGCTGTCGGGATGCAGGTCCGAGATCACCACCCCCTCGGGCAGGCCCAGCCCCAGCGAGTCGGCAATGTCGGCGGTCATCGGCTGACCCGCGATCCCGGCCCAGGGCTGGGCAAAACTGCTGTTGCCCTGCCGGGCCTGACGCAGGAATTCGGCCACCAGATTGGCGGGGATGGCAAAGCCGATCCCGTTCGAGCCGCCCGACCGGCTGAGGATCGAGGTATTGATGCCGATCAGATCGCCATTCACGTCGATCAGCGCCCCGCCCGAATTGCCCGGATTGATCGGCGCATCGGTCTGGATGAAATAGCCTCGCCCGTTGCCGGTGGCCGCCCCGGAACGTGCCAGCCCCGAGACGATGCCGCTGCTGACGGTCTGGCCCACGCCAAACGGGTTGCCAATGGCCAGCGCCAGTTCGCCCACCTCGACATGATCGCTGTCGCGCAGCGCCAGAGACGGCAGATCGCGCGCCTCGTCCAGGCGCAGGATGGCGATATCGCTCTCCTCGTCGCCCAACACCACCTGTGCGGTGAACTCGCGCCGGTCGGTGGTGACCACCCGGATCTCCGAAGCCATGCCGACCACGTGGTAATTGGACACGACATAGCCGTCATCCGACAGGATCACGCCCGATCCCAGCGAGTTCTGAACCCGCGGCTGCGGCGTCCCAAATCCGCGAAAGAAATCGCGAAAGAAGGGGTCGTCAAAGATCGGGCTTTGCCGCCCTGCGGTGATGATGCGGGCATAGATGTTGACCACGGCGGGGGCTGCTTTCTTGACCACCGGGGCAAAGCCCAACCCGATCTCGGCCTGCGAGGTCGGCACCCGGGTTTCCGCCTGAACCGGCGCGGCCAGGACAAACGGCAGACAAAGCAGGATGGCGCGGATCATGGGACCTCCATTTGCAGTCCCCTGCGATATGCGGGGCATGGGCCACAAATGCAAGCCGCGCGCTCAACCCCGGCGGCGCAGGAATTTCAGCCCGGACCAGTCCGCATCAATGGCGCAGACCTTTACATCGACCCAGCCCAGCGGCAGCACCTCGTCGCGCAGCAGGTCCTCGGTGATGCCCGCGTGTTGGGGCGAGGACTTCTTGGCCCAGGACAGCCACAACATGCCGCCTACCCGCAAATGGGCGATCTCGGTCGCGACGGCCTCGGCCAGAAGTTCGGGACCGTGCAGGAAAAGATGCGCCGCATCGGCATCTCGGGCGCCGGGGTCAAAGACGATATCCACCGCCTCGGCCATCAGGTCGGCGTAGTGGGGTGGCGCGTTGACGGCGCGGACGATCCAGCCGGGCTTGAACCCCAGCTTGGCCACCAGCGGTCGACCCGAATAACCCGCAGCAACAGAGTTGGTCATGCTTTCACGGTAGAAGCGCAGTCAAGCCGGGGCAACACACGCCGGAAACGAAAAACCCCGCCCGGTGGACCGGGCGGGGCGCAATCGGGACATGTCCCGGAAAGCTTATTCTTCGGCGGCTGCCTCTTCTTCGGCCAGACGGGCCTTGTCTGCGGCACCCTTGGCATCGACGTCGCGATCGACGAATTCGATGATCGCCATCGGCGCCATGTCGCCATAACGGAAGCCGGCCTTCAGGATGCGGACATAACCGCCCTGACGATCCTTGTAACGCTCTGCCAGAACGTCGAACAGCTTGGCGACGTCCTTGTCCTCTTTCAGCTGTGCTGCGGCCTGACGGCGCGCGTGCAGGTCACCGCGCTTGCCCAGCGTGATCAGCTTTTCGACGATCGGGCGCAGTTCCTTGGCCTTGGGCAGGGTGGTCTTGATCTGTTCGTGCTCGATCAGCGAGCCCGCCATGTTGGCAAACAGGGCCTTGCGGTGTTCGTGGGTGCGGTTGAGGCGGCGGTAACCACGTGCGTGACGCATTTTCTATCTCCTAACTTGCGTTTTGCTTTGTCCGACCGGCGATGCGTGTCACCGGCTCTCCTTGGGGCATTGGCCCTGATGTTCCCCGGCAGGTCCGGGCATTTGCAGGGCGGGCTGTTCGCCCGCCCCTTGTTCTCAGAACGCGTCTTCGAATTTCTTGGCCAGATCTTCGATGTTGTCCGGCGGCCAGTCCTCGACATCCATGCCCAGGTGCAGGCCCATGCCCGACAGCACTTCCTTGATCTCGTTCAGCGACTTGCGGCCGAAGTTCGGGGTGCGCAGCATCTCGGCTTCGGTCTTCTGGATCAGGTCGCCGATATAGACGATATTGTCGTTCTTGAGGCAGTTGGCCGAACGCACCGACAGTTCCAGCTCGTCCACTTTCTTGAGCAGAAGCGGGTTGAACTCCAGACCGTCATCGTCGTCCTGGCGGCCAGCCGATTCCGGCTCGTCGAAGTTGACGAAGATCGACAGCTGGTCCTGAAGGATACGCGCGGCATAGGCCACGGCATCGTCCGGCGAGATCGAACCGTCGGTTTCGATCTTCATGGTCAGCTTGTCATAATCCAGCACCTGGCCCTCGCGGGTGGGCTGCACGTCATAGGCGACCTTCTTGACCGGCGAATAGATCGCGTCGATCGGGATCAGGCCGATGGGCGCGTCTTCGGGGCGGTTCTTGTCGGCCGAGACATAGCCCTTGCCGGTATTCACGGTCAGTTCCATGAACAGGTCGGCACCATCGTCCAGGTGACAGATCACGTGGTCGCGGTTCAGGATCTCGATACCGGCGCTTTCGCTGATGTCACCGGCGGTGACGACAGCCGGGCCCTTGGCATTGATCGACAGGCGCTTGGGCCCTTCGACATCCATGCGCAGCGAGACCTGCTTGAGGTTGAGGATGATGTCGGTGACGTCTTCGCGCACACCGGCGACGCTCGAAAACTCGTGCAGGACGTTGTCGATCTGCACGCTGGTGATGGCCGCGCCTTGCAGCGAGCTCATCAGGATGCGGCGCAGCGCGTTGCCCAGCGTCAGACCGAAACCGCGTTCCAGCGGTTCGGCGATCACGGTCGCCTGGCGTGCCGGATCGTTGCCCGGCTTGACCTCAAGCTGGGTCGGCTTGATCAGTTCTGCCCAGTTCTTGTGGATCATGTAATCCCTCCATTCCTGTTCGCACCCCATGTCCAGCAAGGTGCAAACGCCCGAGGTTTCAAACGGCGTGCTGGGGCCGTGTACCAGACACGGCCCCAGCGTAATTCCTGGGTCGCTTAGACGCGGCGGCGCTTCGGCGGGCGGCAACCGTTGTGGGCGATCGGGGTCACGTCGCGGATCGACGTGATGTTGAAGCCCACGGCAGCCAGAGCGCGCAGAGCCGATTCACGGCCCGAACCGGGGCCCTGAACTTCGACTTCCAGCGTCTTGACGCCATGATCCTGCGCCTTGCGGCCGGCATCTTCGGCAGCCAGCTGTGCGGCGTAGGGGGTCGATTTCCGCGATCCCTTGAAGCCCATCGTGCCAGCCGACGACCACGAGATGGCGTTGCCTTGCACATCCGAGATCAGGATCTTGGTGTTGTTGAACGTCGAGTTCACATGGGCCACGCCCGATGCGATATTCTTGCGTTCTTTTTTCTTCGTGGTGCGGGTCTTATCGCGTGCCATATCTCAACGCCCCCTTATTTCTTCTTGCCGGCAATGGCCTTTGCGGGGCCTTTGCGGGTACGAGCGTTGGTGTGGGTCCGCTGACCGCGAACCGGCAGGTTGCGGCGGTGACGCAGACCGCGATAGCAGCCCAGGTCCATCAGGCGCTTGATGTTCATCTGAACTTCACGACGCAGGTCGCCTTCGACGCTGTAGTTGGCGTCGATATGCTCGCGGATGGCCAGAACCTCGGCATCGCTCAGCTCGTTCACACGACGGGTCGCGTCGATGCCCACGGCTTCGCAAATGGCTTTCGCCGTGGTGTTGCCGATACCGGTGATATAGGTGAGGGCGATGGGTACCCGTTTGGCAGTCGGGATGTTTACGCCGGCAATACGTGCCACGTGTCACTTTCCTTTTCGTTGCGGTTCCGTAGCGCCAGAACCTTTTTTCACAACGCTTGACCATGGCAGTGTCGCCAGTAGATCCAGCATTATTTGAGGTGGTCTTGCGCAAATGGAACGAATCCCGTCCGCGCGGTTGATTCCCCGAGGGGATGGTGGTCGATATGGGCTTTTGAAGGGGCCGTCAAGCCCCTAACCCATGTCAGCCCAGTATCGCCTCGATCGAGGCGGTCACTTCCTTGATATCGGCGAGCCCGTTGACCGGGCGCAGGTCGCCCTTGGCATAGTAATAGCCGATCAAGGGTGACGTTTTCTTGTAATATTCCATCAGCCGGGTGCGCAGGCTGTCCTCGTTGTCGTCGGCACGGCGCTTGAACTCGGTGCTGCCGCAATTGCTGCACTTGCCATCGGCCGGGATCGGTTTGGTGATGTCGTTATAGACCTCGCCACAGCCGCCGCAGGTCGAGCGGGCGGTGATCCGGCTGACCAGCGCCTCGTCATCGACGCGCATTTCGATCACGGTATGCAGCGACTGGCCGTGCTTGGCCAGCAACGCGGCCAGCGCGTCGGCCTGGGCCAGGGTGCGGGGGAACCCGTCGAAGATGAAACCGGCACCTTTCTTGGTGGTCAGTTGCTCCTCGATCAGGCCGATCACGATCTCGTCGGTGACCAGCTTGCCCGCATCCATGATGGCAGCGACCTTCTGGCCCATTTCGGTGCCAGACGTGCGCGCCTCGCGCAGCATGTCACCGGTCGACAGCTGGATCATGCCACGTGTTTCGACCAGATGCCGCGCCTGGGTGCCTTTGCCCGCACCCGGGGGTCCCAACAGAATGATGTTCATCGACGCGCCGGTCCCTTCCTGTTCGTGCGCTTGCGATTCTTGCCGCGAAGCTGCGATTTTTCGATCAGACCTTCGTACTGGTGTGCCAGCAGATGGCTCTGGACCTGTTGGATCGTGTCCATGGTCACCGAGACGATAATCAGCACCGAGGTGCCGCCGAAATAGAACGGCACGTTGAACTGGCCGCGCATGATCTCGGGCAGCAGGCAGACGGCGGCCAGATAGGCCGAGCCCAGCACCAGCACGCGGTTGACCACGTATTCCAGATATTCGGCGGTCTTCTTGCCCGGACGGATACCGGGGACAAAGCCGTTCTGGTTCTTCAGGTTCTGCGCAACGTCATCGGGTTTGAACGAGACGTTGAAGGTGTAGAAATAGGCAAAGAACACGATCATCGACACGAAGAACAGCAGATAGAGCGGCTGTCCGGGGCCGAAATTTGCCAGAAGCCAGGACATCACCGGCCCGTTGGCCGCGCCCGAGGAGAAGGTCGAGATGGTCACCGGCAAGAGCAGCAGCGAGCTTGCGAAGATCGCGGGGATCACGCCTGCGGGGTTGACCTTGACCGGCAGGTGGCTGGAGCCGCCGTCATAGACCTTCATGCCCACCTGACGGCGGGGATACTGGATGTGGATCTTGCGCAGGGCGCGTTCCATGAACACGACGAATGTGATGACCGCGATCACCATCAGGATGATGGCGATGATCACGGCGGGGCTGATCGCGCCCGAACGGCCGCTGGCAAAGAACTGTGCCAGCGCGGCGGGAACCTCGGCAATGATGCCGACAAAGATGATCAGCGAGACGCCGTTGCCGATGCCGCGCGCGGTGATCTGTTCGCCCAGCCACATCAGGAACATGGTGCCACCCACAAGGGTGATCATGGTGGCAAAGCGGAAATACATGCCCGGTTCGGTGGCCAGGTCGCCCGATTCCAGCGAGACCGCAAGGCCATAGGCCTGCACGGTGGCCAGGGCCACGGTGCCGAGACGGGTATACTGGTTGATCTTCTTGCGGCCCTGTTCGCCCTCTTTCTTGAGTTGCTCAAGCGAGGGGACCATGGCGGTCAGCAGCTGAACGATGATCGAGGCCGAGATATAGGGCATGATGCCCAGGGCAAAGATGCCCATCCGCCCAAGCGCGCCGCCGGTGAACATCGACACCATGCCGCCGATGCCCTGCCCCGCCTGTTCCATGAACTCGCGCAGCGCCACACCGTCGATGCCCGGCACGGGAATGAACGTGCCCAGACGATAGACGATGAGAAGCCCCAGCGTGAACAGGATCCGATTGCGCAGGTCCGTGGCCTTGCCCAGGGCGGACCAGCTGGTGTTGGCCGCCATTTGTTCTGCTGCTGATACCATGTTGTATCGGTCTCTCTGATGCAAACGCCGCCCGGAACCGTTTTCCGGCTCGGGCGGCGTTTTGGAAAACTTGGGTGTCTATGTAAGCGGGTCGGCGCCCGCTCACAAGCCGTTACTCTGCCGCAGCAGCGTTTGTGACCTTCAGCGAGCCGCCCGCCTTTTCGACAGCCTCGACAGCCGATTTCGACGCGCCGGTGACTTCGATGTTCAGCTTGGCGTTGAAATCGCCCTTGGCCAGCACGCGAATGCCGTCCAGCTTGCGGCGCACCAGGCCGGATGCGACCAGCGCGTCCTCGGTGATGGCGGCGGCGCCGTCCAGCTTGCCGGCTTCGACGAATTTCTGGATCAGGCCCAGGTTGACCACGGCGAATGCCTTGCGGTTGGGCTTGTTGAAGCCACGCTTGGGCAGACGCTGATAGAGCGGCATCTGGCCGCCTTCATAGCCATTGATGGCCACACCCGAACGGGATTTCTGACCCTTGATACCACGGCCACCCATCTTGCCCTTGCCCGAGCCGGGGCCACGGCCGATGCGCATCCGTTTCTTGGCTGCGCCCGGATTGTCGCTGAGTTCATGCAGTTTCATATCGCTTCTCCGTCGCCGGATGTGACCCACGAAGCGTGACGGGCCAACCTCGGCATTTCTTGCTTGTTGATTCTCGCGGCCTTGCGGCCACCGGGGGCGTATAGACGCTGAAAGCCTGTCATGCAAGCGCCCCGAAATGCAAAACGCCCCCGGATTTCCGAGGGCGGTGCAGCAGTCCGTCAGATGGGCCGATCAGGCACCATAGACGTGAAAGCGGGCGATATCCTCGATATCGCAACGGCGGATGCCGATATCTGCCAGTTCCCGGTTCGACAGGCGGTCCAGCTCGTTGAACGTACGCTTGTAGGCGGCGTTCCGGGCCCAGGTGGCGCGGGTCGATTTCAGGGCGGACAGGACGCGGGCCACCACAGAGGGGGCGCGGTCGGCGGTCACGGTTGCATATGCCATTTTCTCTTACCTCATACGGATGCAGCAGGGCCCTTCCCCACTGCCTGTTTTTCGGGCATTCCGAACATGGCTGGCAGATAGTGCTGCGCCGCAGCATCAGCAAGAGGTGCTTTGGTCTAGCCGCCATGCAGCGGCGGCATGGCTTGGCTCAGCCAACCGGCGGATTGTGCCAATTGCCGGGCCGAAACGGCCGCGTCAGGGCGCGGGCCATCAGTTCCAGCCGGTCCTGGCCATAGAATGGGTCGCCATTGACCACATAGGTCGGCGAGCCGAACAGCGCGCGGTCGATCGCCTCTTGCGTATTGACGGCCTGCTCGTCGATTGCCGGGACGGATCGGGCCGCCGCCAACAGCGACTCGACCGGCAGGTCCAGTCGCGCCAGCAACTCGCTCAACAGTCGGGGATCGGCGATATCCGCATCGTCGCGCCAATGCGCCTGGAGTATCGCAAAGGACAGCGCGTTCACATCCAATCCGTCCCGCTGCGCGGCGATGATCAAACCGTTGGGCAGATCCAGCGGGTTGTCATGATAGGTCGGGCGGTGGTCGATCACCGGCAGCCCACGCCATTCGGCCCAGCGTTCGATCTCACGGCCAAAGAAATAGTCGACATGCGCCTGGCTGCGCGCGGCGAAGGACAGGCCGCCCACCGCCTCGACCACCGGGCTGAGCAGGATGGGGCGATGCACCAGCTCTGTACCGGGATGAGCGGCGCAGACGCGATAAAGCTCCTGCGCGCCGAGATAGGCATAGGCGGAATGGGCGGAATAGAAATAGTCGATGCGTGCCATGAGGCGCAGGGTATGCGGCAAAGAGCGGCGGCGCATCCCGCGCCATGTCCGCACACGCGAAATTGATCCGCGCGGCGCAAACGAAAACGCCCCCGGCGAACCGGGGGCGTTTCAACTGTCCATCGAGAGGGGCTTAGCCGCGCTCTTCGACGATCTCGACCAGATGCGGGATCTTGCGGATCATGCCGCGGACCGAGGGGGTATCCTCCAGCTCGCGGGTCTTGTGCATCTTGTTCAGGCCCAGACCAACCAGGGTTGCGCGCTGGTCGGCGGGGCGGCGGATCGGCGAGCCGATCTGCTTGACGACGATGGTTTTTGCCATGGGTGCGTCTCCTTAGGCTTCAGCGGCTTCAGCAGCCGGTGCTTCGTCCCGCTTGGGCAGGATGTCGGCGACCTTCTTGCCACGACGCTGTGCGACCGAACGCGGGCTCTGCTCTTTTTTCAGGCCGTCGATGGTGGCGCGGATCATGTTGTAGGGGTTCGCGCTGCCCAGCGACTTGGACACGACGTCCTTGACGCCCAGCATTTCGAACACGGCACGCATCGGACCACCGGCGATGATACCGGTACCTTCGGGCGCGGCGCGCATGACGACCTTACCGGCGCCGTGACGGCCTTCGATGTCGTGATGCAGGGTGCGGCCTTCGCGCAGCTGCACGCGGATCATCTGGCGCTTGGCCTGCTCGGTTGCCTTGCGGATGGCCTCGGGCACTTCTTTCGCCTTGCCCTTGCCAAAGCCGACGCGGCCTTTCTGATCGCCCACGACCACCAGAGCGGCGAAGCCGAAGCGCTTACCGCCCTTGACGGTTTTCGACACGCGGTTGATCGCGACCAGACGGTCGGCGAATTCGGGGGCTGCTTCCTCGCGGTCGCGACGGTTGCCCCGGCGGTTTTCACGTTCTGCCATGCGGCATTCCTCTTTCTCTGTTGGCGCCTGGGCGCCGTTGTCTCCGATCCCTGGTGGCCACGCGGGCGCGGCCCCGGATCATCGGGGGGGCGGCAGGCGCCCCCCTCAGGTCTTAGATCTTCAGACCGCCTTCACGCGCGGCGTCGGCCAGAGCCTTCACCTTGCCGTGGAACAGAAAGCCGCCACGATCGAAATAGGCCTCTTCGATGCCAGCCTTCTTGGCGCGCTCGGCGATTGCCGCGCCCACCTTCTTGGCCGCTTCGACGTTGTTCTTGCCAACAACGCCAAGGTCCTTTTCCATGGTCGAGGCTGCCGCCAGGGTCACGCCGCGAACGTCGTCGATCAGCTGGGCGCTGATGTTCTTGTTCGAGCGGTGCACGCTCAGGCGCAGGCGCCCGGCGTTGACCTTGCGAAGCTTGTTCCGAACGCGCAGGCGGCGTTTCAGAAACAGGGTACGTTTGCTGTTTGCCATTGTTCGCGTCCTTACTTCTTCTTGCCGTCTTTGCGGAAGATGAACTCGCCCTTGTAGCGGATACCCTTGCCTTTGTACGGCTCGGGCGAACGCCACTCGCGGATTTTCGCAGCCACTTCACCAACCTGTTGCTGGTCGATGCCTTCGACAACGATCTCGGTCTGCTTCGGGGTGCTCACGGTGACGCCCGCCGGAACGGCGAAGTCGACATCGTGGCTGTAGCCGAGGTTCAGCTTGAGCGTGTTGCCCTGGGCGTTGGCGCGGTAACCCACACCGGTGATCTCCAGCTCTTTCTTGAAGCCTTCGGTCACGCCGGCGACGAGGTTGGCCACCATGGTGCGCGACATGCCCCACTGCTGGCGTGCCCGCTTGGACATGCCACGGGGGGTGACGCTCACCACATTGCCGTCGACGGTGATGGTCACGTCGTCGGTGGCGGTGAAGCTGCGGGCGCCCTTGGGGCCCTTCACTTCGATGGTCTGGCCCGACACAGAGGCGGAAACGCCACTGGGCAGCTCGACCGGTTTCTTACCAATACGAGACATTTGCAGACCTCCTTAGAAGACGGTGCAGAGCACTTCGCCGCCAACATTGTTGGAGCGAGCGTTTGCGTCCGACATCACACCTTTCGGAGTGCTGACAATCGACACGCCCAGGCCCTGACGGACCGAGGGGATGTCCTTGACGCCCATGTAAACGCGACGACCGGGTTTCGACACCCGCTTCAGTTCGCGAATGACGGGTTCGCCTTCGTAGTATTTCAGCTCGATGTTCAGCGTCGGGTGGCCATTGGCATCCGTCGACTTCTCATAGCCGCGGATATAGCCTTCGTCCGCCAGCACATCCAGAACCCAGGCGCGCAGTTTCGAGCCGGGGGTGCTGACCGTGGTCTTGCCGCGCAGCTGAGCGTTGCGGATACGGGTGAGCATATCGCCGATAGGATCGTTCATATCACTCTCTCCTTACCAGCTCGATTTCACCATGCCGGGGATCTGACCAGCAGACCCCAGCTCGCGCAGCATGATCCGGCTGACCTTGAGCTTACGATAGTAAGCGTGCGGACGGCCGGTAAGCTGGCAGCGGTTGTGAAGACGGGTTGCCGAGCTGTTGCGCGGCAGTTTCGCCAGTTGCAGACGCGCCTTGAAGCGCTCTTCCATCGGGCGGCTCTCGTCGTTTGCGATTTCTTTCAGCTCGGCGCGCTTTGCGGCATATTGTGCCACCAGGCGCTCGCGCTTCTTCTCGCGTTCGATCATGCTTTTCTTAGCCATGTCTAATCCTCGCGCGCTTAGGCGTTGAAGGGCATGTTGAAATGCTTCAACAGGCTCTTGGCTTCGGCGTCGGTTTTCGCAGTGGTGGCGATGATGATGTCCATGCCCCAGACTTCGTCGACCTTGTCGAAGTCGATTTCCGGGAACACGATGTGCTCCTTGATCCCCATGGCAAAGTTGCCACGGCCATCGAACGAGGGCTTCACACCACGGAAGTCGCGGATGCGGGGCATCGCGATGGTGATCAGGCGATCGAGGAATTCATACATACGCTCGCCGCGCAGGGTTACCTTGGCACCCATCGGCATGTCTTCGCGAACGCGGAAACCGGCGATCGACTTCTTGGCCGTGGTGGTGATGGCTTTCTGGCCGGCAATCTTGCTCAGATCTTCCTGAGCCGATTTGGCCTTCTTGCTGTCTTTCACCGCCTCGGCGCCGCAGCCGATGTTCAGAACGATCTTGTCCAGCTTGGGGATCATCATGTCGTTCTTGTAGCCGAACTCTTCTTTCAGAGCGGCCCGGATGGTTTCTGCGTACTGTGCTTTCAGACGCGGGGTATAGTTTGCAGCATCAAGCATCGATCACGTCCCCCGTGGTCTTGGCAAAACGGACCTTCTTGTCACCTTCCATGCGGAAGCCGACGCGGGTTGCCTTGCCGTTCTTGTCCAGCAGCGCCAGGTTGCTGAGGTCGATCGGCAGTGCCTTGGGCAGGCGGCCACCTTGCGAGGTCTGGGTCTGGCGGGTGTGACGGATGGCGATGTTCACGCCGTCGACAACAGCTTTGCCGGCTTTCGGGTCAACCGAGGAGATGGTCCCCTCTTTGCCCTTGTCCTTGCCGGCCAGCACGACGACCTTGTCGCCTTTGCGGAGTTTTGCGGCCATGATTACAGCACCTCCGGAGCCAGCGAGATGATTTTCATGAAGTTCTTCGCGCGCAGTTCACGAACAACCGGGCCAAAGATACGGGTACCGACCGGCTCGTTGTTGTTGTTCAGGATGACGGCGGCGTTGCGATCGAAACGGATCGCGGTGCCGTCTTCGCGACGGACTTCTTTGGCGGTGCGCACGACGACGGCCTTGCGGACGTCACCTTTCTTCACGCGGCCGCGCGGGATGGCTTCCTTCACCGAGACGACAATGATGTCGCCGACGGAGGCGTATTTACGCTTGGAACCACCCAGAACCTTGATGCACTGAACCCGGCGAGCGCCGGAGTTGTCAGCAACATCCAGATTGGTTTGCATCTGGATCATGTGGTTTCTCCCGACCTTTGGGGCGCCGATGCGTGGCGGTATCCCCAGGGTTTCGACTGTGCCAAGAGGCCTAGTCGCCAGGAGCCTGAAGGATCAGGCTCTTAGGCTTCCAGAACTTCCCAGCGTTTCGTTTTCGATTTCGGCGCGCATTCGATGATGCGGACAGTGTCGCCGACCTTGAAAGCGTTCTTTTCATCGTGAGCCCGGTATTTCTTGGACTTACGGATGGTTTTCTTCAGAACCGGATGGGTGAAGCGACGCTCCACCAGGACGGTCACGGTCTGTGCGTTGGCGTCGCTGGTCACGGTGCCTTGCAGAATACGTTTGGGCATCTCTCAGGCTCCTCAGTTCGCAGCTTCAGCGGCTTTTTCGTTCAGCACGGTCTGCACACGGGCAACGTCGCGGCGGACGGTGCGGATGCGGGCCGTGCTTTCGAGCTGACCGGTGGCCTGCTGGAAGCGCAGGTTGAACGCCTCCTTCTTCAGGTTGACCAGATCTTCCCGGAGCTGATCCGGGGTCTTGTTACGCAGTTCCTGGGCGTTCATCGCCTTTTCCTTTGCTCAAAACACCAGAGGGCCCCGTGGCCGGGTCACCCTTGACCTGGTGGATGAATGACAAACAAGCGAATCCCCCGCTGGCGCGGGGGAACGCAAGATGCCGCTCTATAGGAGAGTTGCCATGGGAGGGCAAGGGAAAGTTCGCCCGTACACATGACCGGCGACCTGCTGTCAGTCGGCCGTCCCGCCAACCGGTCGAACGGCGGTTTCGGCACCGGCGTTCTGATAGGCCAGCTTGGCGCGCATGTCGCGGGCAACACCCGCCTCGACGGCCGCCATGGCTGCCGGGTTGCTCTCGCGCAGGCGGTCGAGCTTGGGCCGCTCGATCCGCCAGACCCACCCCTCGTTCTGCATCACCGCCGTCGCCACCGCCAGTCCATCCCCCATCAGGGACATCTCGCCGATGAAATGGCCCTCGCCCACCAGCCGCAGCAGCCGACCTTGTCGTTCAATCCGAACCACGCCGGACGCCACATAGGTCAGGAACTCGGGTCGTTGCCCTTCATGTGTCAGCACCGTCTCGGATGGCAGCGTTTCCCAGCGCCCCATATCCAGCAACCGGCGGGTACGCCCCGGCGAGAGCCCGCTCAGCAGGGTTTCGCGAAACCGGTCCTCCTCAGGGGTGAACCGCGCGCGCCGGTCGTTGCGCCACAGCAGGGCAAGCTCGGCAACGTTCACCACAACCAACAGGCTCTGCCAGAACACGCCCACCGGGTTTTGCAGCCAGAAATGATCGAACGCGATGCCCGCCAATGCCGAGGCGATCACGAACAACCGCAGCCACAGCATGTGGCGCATCAGCATCGACAGCACGAGCAGCAGATAGGACAAATGCCCCGCCCAGCCTTCGATGATGAACCCCAGATCCATGCGCGCGATGTCCGCTAGTCCCGCCGGTGTTTCTCCGGCCTCCTTTCAGCGATAGCGGTCCCCTCGGTTGCATTCAAGCACGGCGCGGGGGCCTAACGGTTGGCGGTCGCGCGTTTCAACACCTCAAGCATCTGGGCGACCTGTTCCGGGGTCAGCCGGCCATGCCCCACCAGGAACGTCGCGATATCCCGATCCGTATAGCGACCGGTCAGCACCCCCTCGCGCAGAATCAGACTTTGGCGCGCCAGATCGCGGGCCGAAACATGACAGGCCCGGCATTTCTGCCGGAACAGCTGCCCCGAGGTACGGATCATGTCGAAATGGGCAAGCAGGATCGCAGCCTCCTGCGGGGTCAGGCGGCCATGGCCTGCCTCCAGCATGGCCGCAACGGAGCGTCCGGACCGTTGCCCCGTCAACCCCTCTTGCGTCAGCGCCAGATCCTGCCAGACGAAATCACCGGCATGCGGCAGATGGCACCCGGCGCAGCGTTCCTCGTACAGACGATGCGGATCGACCGATTGCGCCCGCCCGGGCGCAGCCAGAAACAGGGCAAGAAGGGCAGTCAAAAGGGGCAGAGAGATACGCGGCATGGCACATTCGCGACCAAGGACAAGCGCTGCCGCTGGCGCGTCACGCCGAAGCAGCGCGCCCAATTTGGAGCAACGCGCGAATGATCCCCATGACTTCGGTCAAATCCGGTGCTGCCGGCGCCGGGATCACTCCCACCGATAGTTGAAGCTGACCGAGATGCGTTCCTCTTCAGCCATGTTCATCGGAACCTCGTGGCGCAGCCAGCTTTCCCAGAGCAGCACATCGCCCACATCGGGTTTCATATAGATAAAGGGCTGCAATTCGCGCCGGGCGGTCTTGGTGCGCGTCGGCGCCGCCATCATCCGGCCCGAACGGGGGTCTTCCAGCTTCAGCGCGCTGGCACCGTCGGGCATGGCGACATAGGTGGTGCCGGAAATCACCGAATGCGGATGCAGGTGGCTGGAATGCATGCCGCCCTGCGGCAGGATGTTGATCCAGAGATCCTCGAGCACCAGTTTGCGCCCGTCCAGATCGAACTCCAGATCGGCTGCAAAGGCCGCGACATGGGCGTCGAGCGATGTGACCAGATCGGCAAAGATCGGAAACCGCCAGGGCAGATCGGTGAGCGAGGCATAGGAGGTATAGCCGGGATAGCCGTTTTCCTCGCACCACTCCTGCCCGGCCTCGTCATCCTCGGCGATGGAATAGCAGGACGCCTCCATCTCGTCAGGGTCAATGGCGGGGCCATGTTCGGACAGGCGGGCGCGATAGAGGCGGGTGACAAAGAGGGATTCGATCTGGGACATGGCGGAGTCATAGACCAACCCGGGAACACGCGCGAGAGCCAGTCGCCGCCACAGCAATATTCGATCTCAAACGGCCCGAGCCAGACCCTCGACCCCAGCGTACATGCTTAGTCTGAGCCATCGCCCGATCGTCTTTTCCAGTCGTTTGTCTCCTGACATGAAAAACCTTCCGCTGTCGATCTCGCGACCGTAAGACATCCGGCCAAGATAGATGCCGGTCATCACGGACACACCCGTCTCGATGAACAAATCCACCTCAAAGCCGGGATCCGCAGCACACAGTTCCACCGGAACACCCGGACGAACGACCAGCCAATAGGTCGACGCAGGGGAGGTTGCGTCCGAAAAGTTGAAACGGACAACTGTCCGGCCCGGCGGCAGCGCATCGACCACGATCCGGTTTCGAAGGGTCCACATCAGGACATCCGCATCACGGTCTTCGAGCGCCACATCGACAGATACATTGCGCTGCGCCCATCGCGCGAGACCTTCGAGGATCGGATCCAGTTCGACGGCCTTCTCGGTACGGATATAGTCTATGACCCCGCTGGCTGGGTCATCGATCCGTTCGACAAGCCCATTCTGCTGCATCTCTTTCAGGCGTTTGGCCAGCAGAGTCGGCGAGATTCCGGGTAGGCCGCGCTTGATATCGTTGAAACGGGTCGAACCGGTGGAGAGCTCTCCGAGGATCTGAATGGTCCAACGGGGATTGAGGACTTCGCAAGCCTTGGAAGTCGGGCAAAAGAGACCAAACGGTTTGGTCGTCATCTCGTACCTCCATCTTCTGGTCTGTCGGATATGTGACAGTCTATCCGGGCCCGGGATATCGCTCCAGTACAGAAGCTGTACCGGTTCTGGTTCACTTCCTACACTGCCCCGCGCCATGATTGAGGTGGCACCCTGTCGTCAGATGAACCCCGAACAAGGACTACGACAGATGATCTCCCTCGCACATGCCGCAACCGAGCAGACCCGCCTTCACAATGCCCTTTCCGTAAATCGGTTCCTTTTGATCGCCCAAGGGCTATTGCTCCGCTGGCATGCGATGGCCACTTTGTCCCTGCTATCGGACCGCGGATTGCGCGACATCGGGCTGACACGCGACGATGTCATGTCGATTGCACGAGATACCAGCGGAGTTGACCAGATTGAGCAGACGCGGCTTCGCCAGTCCAGAAACTGGTAGAATGCACAGCAATGAACAAAAAGCGCCCGTCGGGAAATCGGCGGGTCTCCTTGTGGTTTGGCGCACCACTTTCCACACTTTGCCTGTTCAGGTCTGGACCGGACCCTTGCCGCAGCGGGGGATCGGGCGTCCGCCGTCAGCATAGGCCAGGCACATGACAATCTCGTCCGGGCCCGGTGCATCCGCCATGACCAGGGTCATCGTGTCGAAATGATCAAAGGACCAGGGGTTGTCCTTGTGACCCAGCGGCACGTCAATCGTTGTGCCCGGTCCGCCCAGTTTTACATTGGAAGGGATCACCGCCGCCCCGCCGCCCGCTGCCACGCGCATCGGCGCACCCAGTTTGGGATGCACAACCGCCCCGCCCTGTTCCATGTCGCCATTTGCTCCGACAATCGCGGCCTTGCCGTAGGAAATCGGGGGATTGCCCAATTCGGCGATGGCTTGCCGTGCCAGAGCTTCGCCCAATTCGCGACCGATCTCGAACAGGGGCGAGAGGTCACGAAAGAACCGACCCGCCAACGGATTGCGAAACGCGACCATGACAGCCACCCGGGTCACGGGATGGCAAGGTTCACCGAAGGCATCCGCGGTAATGATTTCACGCTGAAAAACGGTCTTGCGGGGCTGCGCCAAGGGTCACCTCCGGACACGGAATGCACAAATTCTACGATGGATACCGAAAAAGGAAAACCCCCGCCGGTGTCCCGGCGGGGGTTTCAATGTCTTGTCGTAAGACCGGGATTACCAGTCTTCGCGGACCACGACGCGGGTCTTGATCGGCAGCTTCATCGCGGCCAGGCGCAGGGCCTCGCGGGCGATGTCGTCATTGACGCCATCGATCTCGAACATCACGCGACCGGGCTTGACCTTGCAGGCCCAGTAATCCACCGAACCCTTACCTTTACCCATACGGACTTCGGTCGGCTTCGAGGTCACCGGCGTATCCGGGAAGATCCGGATCCAGACGCGGCCCTGACGTTTCATGTGACGCGTCATGGCACGACGTGCGGCTTCGATCTGGCGGGCGGTAACCCGCTCGGGCTCCAGAGCCTTCAGACCATAGGTGCCGAAGTTCAGGTCGCTTCCGCCTTTTGCCAGACCGTGGATACGGCCCTTGAACATCTTGCGGAATTTAGTGCGCTTTGGTTGCAGCATCTCTAATCCTCCTTAGCGGCGGCCACCGGCGCCACGCGGGGCCGGACCGTCCTGGAGTTCCTGTGCCTTGCGGTCACGCGCCTGCGGATCATGCTCGAGGATCTCGCCTTTGAAGATCCAGACCTTGATCCCGATGATCCCGTAAGGGGTCGAGGCCTCGGCCAGAGCATAATCGATGTCGGCGCGCAGGGTGTGCAGGGGCACGCGGCCCTCGCGATACCATTCGGTCCGTGCGATCTCGGCACCGCCCAGACGGCCGGCGACGTTCACACGGATGCCCAGGGCACCCATCCGCATCGAGTTTTGCACCGCGCGCTTCATCGCACGGCGGAAGGACACGCGGCGTTCCAGCTGCTGGGCGATCGACTCGGCGACCAGCTGAGCATCCATCTCGGGCTTGCGCACTTCGACGATGTTCAGGTGCAGCTCGCTGTCGGTCATGTTCGCCAGCTTCTTGCGCAGGGTCTCGATATCGGCGCCTTTCTTGCCGATAATCACGCCCGGACGCGCGGTGTGGATCGTCACGCGGCACTTCTTGTGCGGACGCTCGATGATCACACGGGCGACACCGGCCTGCTTGCACTCTTCCTTGATGAACTCGCGGATCGCGAGGTCTTCGAGCAGCAGATTGCCATAGTCCTTGGTATCTGCGTACCAGCGGCTGTCCCAGGTGCGGTTGACCTGAAGACGCATGCCGATCGGATTGACTTTATGTCCCATTAGGCTTGCTCCTCAACTTGACGCACCTTGATGGTGAGCTCCGAGAACGGCTTCATGATCTTGCCGAACCGGCCACGGGCCCGCGGGCGGCCGCGCTTCATGACCAGGTTCTTGCCAACCCATGCTTCGGCAACGATCAGCTCGTCCACGTCCAGGTTGTGGTTGTTTTCGGCATTGGCGATGGCGGACTGAAGGCATTTCTTCACGTCCTGCGCGATCCGCTTGTTCGAGAAAGTCAGGTCGGTCAGGGCCTGTCCGACTTTCTTGCCGCGGATCATCGCTGCAACCAGGTTCAGTTTCTGCGGGCTGGTGCGAAGCATGCGGGTTTTCGCCATTGCTTCGTTTTCGGCCACGCGGCGGGGGTTCTTTTCCTTGCCCATGACTTACTTCCGCTTCGCTTTTTTGTCAGCCGCGTGACCGTAATAGGTCCGGGTCGGCGAGTATTCACCGAACTTCTGACCGATCATGTCTTCGGAGACGTTGACGGGGATGTGTTTCTGGCCGTTGTACACGCCAAAGGTCAGACCCACGAACTGGGGCAGGATGGTGGACCGGCGCGACCAGATCTTGATGACTTCGTTGCGGCCCGACTCGCGCGCTGCTGCTGCCTTCTTCAGGACATAAGCATCGACGAAAGGACCTTTCCAAACAGAGCGAGACATTGCTTAACGCCCTTTCTTCTTGGCGTGACGCGAGCGAATGATCAGCTTTTGCGACGCTTTGTTCTTGTTGCGGGTACGGGTACCCTTGGTGTCCTTGCCCCACGGGGTCACCGGCGTACGGCCACCCGAGGTGCGGCCCTCACCACCACCATGGGGGTGGTCGATCGGGTTCATTGCAACACCGCGGACCGACGGACGAATGCCCTTGTGGCGCATGCGGCCGGCCTTGCCGTAGTTCTGGTTGCTGTTGTCGGGGTTCGACACGGCACCGACGGTGGCCATGCATTCCTGACGCACCATGCGCAGTTCGCCCGAGCTCAGACGGATCTGAGCGTAGCCGCCATCACGGCCCACGAACTGGGCGTAGGTGCCGGCGGCACGTGCGATCTGACCGCCCTTACCGGGCTTCATCTCGATGTTGTGCACGATGGTACCGATCGGCATGCCCGAGAAGGGCATCGCGTTACCCGGCTTGATGTCGGCCTTGGCGGATGCCACGACCTTGTCACCGACCGCCAGACGCTGCGGGGCCAGGATATAGGCCTGCTCGCCGTCTTCGTATTTGATCAGTGCGATGAACGCGGTCCGGTTCGGATCGTACTCGATCCGCTCGACGGTGGCCGCCACATCGAATTTGTTCCGTTTGAAGTCAACGATCCGGTAGAGGCGTTTCGCCCCACCACCGCGGCGACGCGAGGTGATCCGTCCGGTGTTGTTCCGGCCGCCCGACTTGGTCAAACCCTCGGTGAGGGATTTGACAGGACGTCCTTTCCAAAGCTCCGAACGGTCGATCAGCACCAGCCCGCGCTGGCCCGGCGTCGTCGGCTTATACGACTTGAGTGCCATGCTTTCTGTCTTCCGTTTAGCAACGGCGGGTTGCCCCGCCTATGTATTGAGGCCCCCGTAGGTGCCCATTGTATAGGGCCCCGAAGGTCCCCGGCTGCAAAAATCACGAGCCCCGGGACGAATCCCAGGGCGCAAGATTGGAAGCATGTAACAAGGCAGTAAATGATTGTCTATAGAGAACCAAGAAAATAAGGCGGTGACGCTTTCAGCGCCAAAGTGTCAAATATACTTTCCCAACGGGACGCTGAAGAACTGACTTTGGCAGTTAGAACTCAGCCATCGCCCAGATCCAATGTCGCTTGCTGTCAAGCTCACCATAGCAACTGAAGAAACGCTCGGCCAGGACCGCGTCATCGCTGCGTAAAAATTCGAGACAGCGGCCAACGGCTTGCCAGTCTGGCCGAAGGCTTTAGCCAGGGCCTGGGCGTGCATCTCGTGCAGATAGTAACTACCGCTCCAATTCAGCACGTATGATCCGGTGCCCACGCGCTCGTCCGCTATGATCGCGGCGAGAGAGCGCGTATAGGTCTCGCGCACGCCCTACCCCGTACCCCAGGCGTCAAGCGGGTTCTCTGCCGCGATACCGGGTTCGAGCACCGCCTGAACCGCCGCCATGGTGCCGGGCGACAGCTCGGCATAGTCAAGGCGGTGATCGTCTGCCATGTCAGCCATTAATTCGAGCTCGCAACCGGAATTGTGGATCGAGGCGATGCCCGGAGCGGATGCCCCCCCCCAACCCAGCGCAAATTGCGCCAGCATCGCCGCCACCTCGTCGATCGACCCCGCCATATAACCGCCCAGCCGCCGCACCAGCGCGCGGAACAGGGCATCGTCGCCCACCGGCGCGCCCGTATGCGAGCTCGCCATGCGTGCACTCAGGGCCGAGCGCCCAGCCTTGAGGATCGCCGCCGCAATGTCGCGGGTGGCCACCTCCTCAATCGCGGCGACAACTCCCTCCGGGTCGTGCACGGTTTCGAGGAACAGGCCGACCACGCGGGTTTCCGGCTGGTCGACCATCCAGCGCGGGTAGTCGGCGGTGGTGGTCACCGTCTCGGAGCCGGTGCTGACCGCCGGCGAAAACCGCAGCCGCCGGTCGTTGTTCATCAACGCCCAAGGATCGAGCCCGATTGCGCAATACCCCCCCGGTTTCAGGTTCAGCAGTACCGGAAACGGAGTCACCCGCAGCGCACAACTGAAGTTATGAAACCCCATGCTGTTGGGGCCGCAGAGCGCGGCGCCAGCCGCGCGGACCCGATCGCCGATAAGGCGGCGCATCTCTGGATCGGGACATTCCGAATTGGAAACGAGCGATTTACCCGGCTTATACCGGGCCGCTAATCGGCAACATGGCCCGAGCCGCCGTCTTGTCGCAGATCAGTGGGACAAAGCCCCACGCGGGCACCGACAGCCCGGCCCCGCCCTGCCTGATCAGGCGCGCCCGGTTAGCAAACTGCTCGACCGCAAGGATCGACGGTTCCGCATCCATATACAGCAGATACGCCTATGGGGGGCGGGCAAAAAGGACCTTGGATCGATGGAACAGGGGAAAGCCCAGCATATCCTCGAGCCGCGAGAGCGCGATGCTGATGGCGGGCTGGGTCAAGTGGAGCCGGTCCGCCGCCTTCGAGACCGAGCTCTTCTCCATCAGGGCGTGGAAGACTTCGAGATGGCGCAGCTTCAGATGCATGGCGAGACTAAAAGAAACCAAACATCAGGGGACAGGCAGATTATCATTTTGTTACATTGCAGCAAGATTTACCCGCCTGCACCGCAATCTTCCAGGATCATGTCGGCGCCCTTTTCGCCCACCATGATCGCCGGGGCATTGGTATTGCCGGAGGTCAGCGTAGGAAAGATCGAGGCATCGACCACCCGCAGCCCGCTGATGCCATGCACCCGCAGGCGTGCGTCCACCACGTCCCGCGCCACGTCCGGCCCCATCCGGCAGGTGCTGACCGGGTGGAACACGGTTCCGGCCCGCTGCCGGATGTCGGCGATCAGATCGTCATCGGAACGAATATCCGCACCGGGCAGCATCTCGGCCTCGATCAGCCGGGCAAGCGCCGGGGCCTCGGCCAGCCGCCGCAGCAGCCGCGTACCTTCGAGCATCTCCTGCATGTCGATCTCGGTGGCAAGGTAATTGGGGTGGATCGCCGGTGGCTCTTTCGGGTCCGAGGAGCGGATCTCCAGATGCCCCCGGCTGGTGGGTCGGGTCGGCTGGGCGCTGAGCAGGAAGCCAGGGAACGGGTCGGGGTTCATCAGCGGCCGTTTGCCCGGCGGCGCCTTGGTATAGCTGACCGGCGAAAAGAACAGCTGCATGTTCGGACGATCCAGACCGGGACGCGAGCGCACGAAGCCACCCGCCTGGTTGACGCCCAGCGACAGCGGCCCGCGCCGTGTCAGCACATAGCGCAGCCCGTGCCACAGCTTGCCATACCACGGGTGCAGCTGGGTGTTCAGCGTCGGCACGCGCGAGCGGTAGAGATGGTCGATACTGAGATGATCCTGCAAATTCCGCCCCACCCCGTCCAGCGCATGCACCACCTCTATGCCCGTGTCCCGCAACAGGCGGGCGGGGCCGACGCCAGACAGTTGCAGCAATTGCGGCGAGTTGATCGCCCCGCCCGACAGGATCACCTCGCGCCGGGCGCGCACGGTCTTGACCTGCCCGTTCCGGCGATACGCCACCCCCACCGCCTGCCTGCCCTCGAACAGCACCCGTTCGGCCAGCGCCCCCGTCTCGACACGCAGGTTCGCGCGTCGCAAAACGGGGCGCAGATAGGCCCGCGCCGCCGACATCCGCATGCCCCCCTTGGCGGTGTTCTGATAGGTACCCACCCCCTCTTGCGTGGCGCCGTTGAAATCGGGGTTGTGCGGAAATTGAAGCTCTCCGCCCGCAGCGATGAAATCCCGGCAGAGCGGGTGCAGATCCCGGTCCATGGTCGCCACATGCAGCGGGCCATTGTCGCCGCGAAAGGCGTCTCCACCCCGGTCATTGGTCTCGGAGCGGCGGAAATAGGGCAGCACATCGTCCCAGCCCCAACCCGGATTGCCCATCGCCTGCCAGCCGTCGAAATCCTGCGCCTGTCCCCGGACATAGACCATCGCGTTGATCGAGCTTGACCCGCCCAGCACCTTGCCGCGCGGCCAATAGCTGACCCGCCCGTTCAGCGCCGCATCGGGTTCGGTATGGTACATCCAGTTGACGCTGGGCCGGTAAAAAGTCTTGCCATAGCCGATCGGCATCCAGATCCAGAAGTTCAGATCGCTGCCCCCCGCCTCCAGCAGCAACACCGTGTGCCGGCCGTTCTCGCTCAGCCGGTTGGCCAGCACGCAGCCGGCCGACCCCGCACCCACGATTATGAAGTCATATTCGCTCATGGCGGGCACCGCCCCCTGTTGCCGAGCATCTAGGTCGCAGGTGCCGCGCTGATGACAAAAAGTTTGCGCATGTGGTCATGTATCTCCCATTGACCGGTCCAGCCCTGCGGAAGCACCAGAAGGTCGCCCGGCCCGATGTCGCGGCTGCCACTGCCATCGGCATTTGTCACAGTCGCCCGTCCGGACAGGATATGACAATATTCGCCGCCCCCGGTGCGGTCTGCGGTAAACCGGCCCGGCGTGCACTCCCAGACCCCGATCATGGTGCCGCCATCGGCCGACGTCCACAACACAGTCGAGGCCTCGGTCTGACCCTTGGTCAGGCTGGTGGGCTTGTCGGCAAAGGCGCCCAGCGGTACCGAGGCAAGGTCGGCGAATGTTTGCAGGTCGATCATGGCAGCTCTCTCGATCAGGGGGGAATGCCCGAACCCGGGCATCACTCGCTTGGTTTCGTTGATTTCTTCTGTTGTCCAAACACCTGCGCCAGCACCATCATCCCCGTCGTCACCAGGATCATGATGGTCGAGATCGAGGCGATGGTCGGGTCGATCTGGTCGCGCAGCGCGTTGAACATGTTGCGCGTCAGGGTCGGGTTGTCGCCGCCCGAGACGAACATCGCCACCACCACCTCGTCAAACGAGGTGAGAAAGGACAAGAGCGCGCTCGTCACCACGGCAAAGCGGATCTGCGGCAACGTCACGGTCAGAAACGCCTTCCACCGCGGTGCGCCCAGGCTGCGGGCGGCCTCCTCCTGGCTCATGTCGAAGCTTTTCAGCGCCGAGCCGGTGACGATCACCACCAGCGGCAGTGCCAGCACCGTATGCGCCAGCACCAGCCCGGTGATCGTATAGAGGATCTGAAGCTGCACATAGGCGTAGAAGGCCCCGATCGCGACCAGCACCACCGGCACCATCATCGGCGTGATCATCAGCACGAAAGCCGCGCGGACAAACCGGATTTTCGAGCAATGCAGGCCATAAGCCGCCAGCACGCCAATCGGTGTCGCCACCAGCATCGTCAGGAACGCCGCCTTGAACGAGGTGCGCGTTGCCAGCATCCACTCGGGCGAGCCGAAGTAATGGTCGTACCAGCGCGTCGACCAGGTCTCGGGTGGAAACTCCAGATACTGGCTGTCCGAGAATGACATCGGCACCACGATCAGCGTGGGTGTCACCAGCAGCACCATGGTGATCACCGCAATGACGTAGAGCCACAGGCGCTGGCCATGGGTGATCTGGGTCTCGGTCGCGGGGCTTTGGAACCAGCGCAGCATCAGTGCCCTCCCCCGGTCATCTTCTCAAGGTTCAGAAAGCGCGAGGCGATCCACAGGATCACCATGGTCGAGATCAGCAGCACCACGCCCAGCGCGCTGGCCGCCCCCCAGTTCACGAAGAGCTCGATATTGGACACGATCTTCATCGACACCATGATCACCTTGCCGCCACCCAGCACCGCCGGGGTAACAAAAAAGCCAAGGCAAAGGATGAACACCATCAGCGACCCGGCAAAGAGGCCCGGCAGCGTCAGCGGAAAGAACACCGTCCAGAACGCCCGGCGCGGGCTGGCACCCAGGTTCGAGGCCGCCTTCATCAGGTCGCGGTCAATCGCCTTCATCGCGCCATAGACCGGCAGGATCAGGAAGGGCAGCATGATATGCACCATGCCGATCAGGGTACCGGTCATGTTGTGGACAATCTTGATGGGTTCGTCCCACAGCCCCAGCGAGATCGCCCATTCGTTCACCAGCCCGCGTTTTTGCAGCAGCACCAGCCAGGCATAGGTGCGCACGAGAAGCGAGGTCCAGAACGGCAGCAACACCGTGATCAGGCACAGGTTGGCAATCCGGTTCGGCAGGCCGGCGATGAAATAGGCCAGCGGATAGCCGATCAGGATACACAGGCCGGTGGTCAGGAAACTGACCTCGAACGTGGTCTGAAAGATGCGGGCATAGGATTTCCGCTTCAGCATCCGCTCGTAATTTTCCAGCGAGAAGGTGCCATCCGCCCCGATGAACGAGACATAGAACAGCCAGCCCACCGGGATCACCAGAATGACAAGGATCAGCAGGATCGCGGGCGAGCCGAGGCCAAAGAGCTTCATCCGCTCCAGCCATTCGTCGCGCCTCAGCCCCGCCTCGTTGGTGCGTACCGCCTCCATCCTAGGCCTCGCTTCCGTCGATCAGCACCGTATCCTCGGGCGCCAGGCACAGGGTCAGCGCGTCGCCCACCGCAGGCAGGGCGGTGATATTGGCGCCCCGCATGGCGCCGCGCAACACGATCTGCGCGCCATCGGCCAGCGCCGCATGCAGCAGGAAACTGTCCCCCTGGTAAACCACCTCGGTCGCGGTGGCGGCAAAATTGTTGACCCCCTCGCGCGGCCCCTCGCGCGACAGCACCACCCGTTCGGGGCGGACCATCAAGAGCAGGCTGGCGGCGTCGGGCGGCGGGCTGTCATGCAGCAGGGGCGTACCGTCGAACAGCACCGTGTCACCCTGGCGCGACACCGGCAGAAAGGTGGATTCACCGATGAAATCGGCCACAAAGCGGTTGGCGGGCCGCTCGTACAGGTCGCGCGGCGTGGCCAGCTGCATGATGCGGCCATGGTTCACCACCGCGATCCGGTCGGACATGGTCAGCGCCTCGCGTTGGTCATGGGTGACATAGACCGTGGTCATGCCCAGTTTCTCATGCAGGTGCCGCAGCTCGATCTGCATCTGGTCGCGCAGCTTCTTGTCCAGCGCCGACAGCGGCTCGTCCATCAGCAGGATGCGCGGCTCGAACACGATGGCCCGTGCCACCGCGACGCGCTGGCGCTGGCCGCCGGACAGCTGGTCGATCCGCCGGTCGCCAAAGCCCCCCAGTTGCACCGTGTCCAGCGCCGCCTCGACGCGGGCGGCGATCTCGGGCTTGGGCACCTTGCGCAGCTTCAGCGGGTACCCCACGTTGCCTGCCACCGTCATATGCGGGAACAGCGCATAGCTTTGGAATGTCATGCCCACATCGCGCAGATGCGGCGGCGTGCGGATCACCTCGCGGTCGCCGAATTTCAGACTGCCGCAATCGGGCCGGGTGAACCCCGCCAGCACCATCAACAGCGTCGTCTTGCCCGACCCCGACGGGCCCAGAAGCGTCAGGAACTCACCGCTTTGCACCTCTAGCGAGACATCATTGAGCGCATGCACCGGGCCATAGGTCTTGGTCACGTTCTTGACCGAGATCGGCAAGGCTTCGTTGGTTCTGGAGGTCAAGACAAACCCTCGCAATCTTCGTTCGAGAAACAAGCGGGCGCCGCAGCGCCCGCCCTTGAATGGCTGGAAACCCGCCTCACTCGGTCAGCATTTCCTGATACATCTCGGCCGCGATGGTCTCCCACTTGGCGTACCAGTCCAGCGAGACCGGCAGCTGCATCGCCGCGTTTTCGGGCGACGAAGGCAGGCCCGCCGCCACGTCGGCGGTGATCACGCCGGTCTCATAGGCCGCCTTGTTGGTCGGCCCATAGGTGATGTATTTCGGCAGATCGTCCTGATACTCGGGCTTGGAAATCTCGTTCAGGAATTCCATCGCCGTATCGCGGTTTGGCGCGCCCTTGGGCACCGCGAAACAGTCGTAGTCGAGCAGCGCCTGGTTGAAGCTGTAGGCCACCTTGGCGCCGTCCTTGGCGGCATTGTCGAACCGTCCGTTCCAGCCGGTGGTCATATCGACCTCGCCGTCCTTCATCAGCTGCGCATGCTGCGCGCCGGATGTCCAGAACACCGAAATATGCGGTTTCAACTCGCGGATCTTGTCGATCGCCCGTTCAATCCCCTCTTCGCTGTCGAGCACGCTATAGACATCGGCAGGCGCCACGCCATCGGCCATCAGCGCCCCTTCGAGCGCGCCCGCCACCTTGCCGCGATAGGCGCGCGAGCCGGGGAACTTCTCGACATCCCAGAAATCGGCCCAGCTCTGCGGTCCGTTCTCGCCATAGGTGTTGGTGTTCCAGGCATAGACGGTCGAGAACACATCGCCGCCGATGCAGTAATCGTTGTAAAGACCGGGATAGAAGGTCGAGACGTCGATCACGTTATAGTCTAGCTTCTCCAGCAGCCCCTCGGCCGCAGCCCGCGCCGCGGAACCGGAACCGCTGGCCACGATATCCAGCGTCACCTGCCCCGAGCTGACCTGAAGTCGCACATCGGACATGCCGCCATAGGTCTCCTGCTTGACCTCGATACCGGTATTGGCGGCGGCGGGTTCGAACAGCGCCTTGCTTTGCGCCTCCTGATACGAGCCGCCCCAGGACGCGATGGTCACGCTCTTGCCCTGCGCAAATGCGCCCGTCGCCAAGACTGCGGCAGAGATCGTCAGAATTGTTCTCGTTTTCATTGGTTTCCTCCCTTTGGTGGTTTTCCGGGTCCTGCCCCGTCCAGATCGGCAGGCAGCGGGCAAGGCGCCCTAGTCGTGTTCCACCTGTCGCGATAGTGCGGGCACCAGCGGGACAAATGAAATTTCGAATCCTAAACCTTGGTTTCGATCCGTTAATACCGGGTCAGGCTGGCGGTGCCGTCCTGCCCGGCCCGTTCAGGTCATGCGCAAAGCCTTTCGAAACTGTCGTTGATCCTTCCAGCGATACCAGGCCACCGCCGCGGGCAGGAACCAGGGCTTGCCGCGATAGAGGGGCCGGGTGGGAAAGGGCAGACCGTCGAACGCGGTTTGTCCCTCGGCCAGGCCCAGCACCTTTTGCCCCGCGCGCATGCCCAGATAGGGCGCCATCGACACACCCGATCCGCAATAACCCATGGCATAGTGAATGCCGTCCTGCACCCCGGTATGGGCCAGTTCGTCGAAGCTGTAGGCGACCGTGCCGCTCCAGGCATGGCTCAGCGCGACGTTTTCCAACTGGGGAAAGATGCGGCACATGTCCTGTCTCAGCCGGGCTGCCCCGGCCAGCGCCGTGGTTTCCGAGGCCGAGACGCGCCCCCCGAACAGCACCCGCCGCCGGTCGGGCGAGGCGCGATAGTAATAGACCACCTTGCAGGTGTCGCTGGCGATGCGGTCGCCGGGGAACAATTCGTCAATGGTCGCCTCGGGCAGTTCCTCGGTGGCGATGATATAGCTGCCGATCGGGATCACCCGGCGCTGCAACCAGGGCGTCAATGCGGTGGTGTAACCATTGGTGGCGACGATCACGTCGCGCGCCTCGACCACGCCCTTGGCGGTCTCGACCCGGAACCCTGTTCCGGAACGGGTGATCGCGCCAACCCGACACTGGCCCACCACCTCCACCCCGGCCCCGATGGCGAGGCGCAGCAATTCGCGGTGAAACTTGCCCGGATGCAGCGAGCAATGCGCAGAAAACACCACGCCGCCGAAATAGGCATCCGTGCCCAACTGGCGGCGTTGTTCGGATCGCGGCACGGCAAAGCTTTCGATGCCTTCCTGCTGGCGCAGCTTCTCGGCATCGCGTGTCAACTCCTCGTAATGGCCCGGCGTATGCGCCGCGTGAAAGCGCCCGGCCCGGCGGAAGTCGCAGTCAAGCCCTTCGCGCGCGACGAACTCGCCGATCCAACGCAGCGCATTGGCACCCTCGGCCCGGATGCCCCGCGCCCGCTCCAACCCGAATTTCGCGGCCAGCTTTTCCAGCGAGGGTTTCACGCTGGTGCTGATCTGGCCGCCATTGCGGCTGCTGCACCCGTATCCCGGATCCTCGGCATCGACGACCAGCGTCGAGCGGCCGCCGCGCGCCGTGGTCAGCGCGGCACTCAGCCCGGTATAGCCCGCGCCGACAATCAGCACATCGACCCTGGCCGATGGCTGCGTTTGCAAGGCTGGCATGGCGCCCAGCTGATCGTGCCAGAATGGCGTCTGCCTGATGGTCGAAAGTGGCATTGGATTGAACGCGACGCTCCCTACAGCCGGGGCAGGACATCCCCCACCCGCTGGCTCCGATTGAAACGCTAGGCCAATATTGGCTCACAATTCATATCCAATATGACAAAACTTTCAGACCAATCTTAGCGCAAGGCAGGAAGCCCGCCCAGGATACCCATCCCTCTTGCGATATCCTCGGGCGTGGCGCAGCCAAAGCCGAACACGAGACCGGATTGCGAAATCGGGGTCAGGCAGTAGCGCCGCAGCGGTGCCAGCGTGACACCCTGCTGCATGGCCTGCGCGACCACCTCGGCCTCGTCCACGCGCGCATCCAGAAATGCGGGCGTGTGAAACCCGCTGGTCGTCTCTTGCAGGCGGATGCTTTCGGGCAGACCGTGCGCGGCCTCCATCAAGGCCTCGTAGCGCGCCTTGTACAGCTGGCGCATCAGCCGGATATGGGTGGCGAAATGCCCCTCGTCCATGAACTCGGCCACGATCGCCTGCGTCGCGGTCGAGGGTCCGCTGGCCCAGGTGTCGAACATGCCATCAAAGGCCGCGACCATCCGCTCGGGCACCAGCACGAACCCCAGTCGCAACGAGGGAAACAGCGATTTCGAGAAGGTGCCGACATACAGAACCCGCCCATTGGCGTCGATACTGTGCAGCGCCGGGCGCGGCGCGTTGCCAAAGTAGAACTCGCCATCATAATCATCCTCGATGATCAGCGCCTGCGCCTGTTCGGCCGCCTGCAACAGCTCCAGCCGCCGGGGCAGCGACATGACATGGCCCAGCGGCTGCTGGTGCGAGGGCGTGACAAAGGCCAGCCGGAAATGCGGCGCCTTGGCCAACCCGTCAGACACCACCATGCCTTGCGCATCCACATCCACCGGCACCAGTTCGGCCCCTTCGGACAACAGCGCATTGCGCGCGCCCGAGGCGCCGGGATTCTCCATCCAGACCCGGTCGCCCGGATTGAGCAAGAGCCGCCCGATCAGTGAAAACGCATGTTGCGCACCCGAGGTGATGAACACCTGTTCGGGGTCACAGCGTATGCCCTTGAGCGCGCTCAGATGGGTGGCAATCGCCCGGCGCAGCGCGGCCAGCCCCTTGGGCTGGCCATAGCCCATGACGTCGCCGCGCCCGCCCCGCAGGTGCCGCGCCGACAGCCGTGCCCAATGCGCCATCGGAAAGGCATCGAGCGCGGGCAACGCTGTGACAAAGGCGCGCGGCTTGTGCGGCAACCACGCGCGCTGGGCATAGGCGCCCTGCGCGTGGCTGATGACATAAGACAGCCTGGGCTCGCGACCGGCACTGACCGCCCCCTGACTGGGGGCGGTTACGCTCTGGTCCTCCAGTGTTTCGCTGACATATGTCCCCGCCCCGATGCGCGACACCAGCATGCCTTCGGCCACCAGCCGGTCGATGGCGTCGATCACCGTTGTGCGCGACACGCCCACCTCCTTGGCCAGCGTCCGGGTCGCCGGCAGCCGCTCACCCGCGCGCAGGGCGCCCGACAGGATCATGTCGCGCAGCGCCATGTAGAGCTGAACGCTGACACTGCGCCTGAGCGTCCGGTCCAGCCGGATCGAGGACAGCAAGGCGCCTGCGGCATGTTTCACGGGCAGCCCTCTTAATTGGTCTGGCGAAAATGTCGAAATGGATATACCTGCCAGCCCGATTTTTCGCCAGCATTTTTGCAATGCCCGTCCGCCCCGGCCGGCCAAAACCGGAAAACCACATGAAGCTTGCCAAACTCGAAACCTTTTCCACCGAATTCGTCTGCTTCGTCCGGGCCACCGCCGAGGACGGCGCGCAGGGCTGGGGACAGGTGGCGCCCTATTACGCCGACATCACCGCACAGGTGCTGCACCGGCAGGTCGCACCCTATGCGCTTGGGATGGACTGCACCGACATTGACGCCATGCTCGACATCGTGCGCGACCGCGAGCACAAGTTCCCCGGCTCTTACCTGCGCCGGGCGATGGGCGGGGTCGACACCGCGCTCTGGGACATGCACGGGCGGCGCGCGGGCAAGCCGGTCTGCGAGTTGATCGGCGGCACACCCGGACCGGTGCGCGCCTATGGCTCGTCGATGAAACGCGACATCACGCCGGTGGACGAGGCCGCGCGCCTCACCCGCCTCCGCGACGAACTGGGCTTTGACGCCTTCAAATTCCGCATCGGCGCCGAGGTCGGCGGTGACCGGGACGAATGGCCCGGCCGCACCGAAGAGATCGTGCCGACCATGCGCCGCGCCATGGGCGACGATGTGGCGCTGCTGGTCGATGCCAATTCCTGCTACTCCCCCGCCCGCGCCATCGAGGTGGGACGGATGCTGGAACAGCACGGCATCTCGCATTATGAGGAACCCTGCCCCTACTGGGAATTCGCGCAGACCCGCGAAGTGACCGAGACGCTCGACATCGACGTCACCGGCGGCGAGCAGGATTGCATGATGGAGCGCTGGCAGACTATGATCGCCGACCGGGTGGTCGATGTGCTGCAACCCGATATCTGCTATCTGGGTGGCCTGTCGCGCACCCTGCGCGTGGCCCGCATGGCCCATGCCGCCGGGATGCCGATCACCCCGCACGCGGCCAACCTGTCGATGGTGACGCTTTTTACCATGCACCTGCTGCGCGCCATCCCGAACGCAGGAAAATATCTGGAGTTCTCCATCGAGGGGCTGGATTACTATCCTTGGCAAGACGGTCTTTTCACGTCGACCCCCTTCCGGATCGAAAATGGCCATGCAACAGTGACAGACGCCCCCGGCTGGGGCGTCGAAGTGAATCCGGATTGGCTGGCGCGGTCGAATTACCTGGTGACCGAGCCGGAGTGAAGTCCTCCCATCCTTTCGGACAGGGCACAGCATATCCAAGGTGCGCCTTGCTTGGGTACCATGCCGCGAATTTGCGATCTCGACCAATCCAGCATGTCTCCTTCGGTGTTTTCTGATCAAGGGACAAATCAGCTCATTACGAATCGTCAAAGGTGATCCAGTCGCGGATCAACTGGCGCGACTGGAAGCCATCAAAAATTGTCCGTCGTCAGAGTTTTCCGGACATCATGAGCGGTTTCGTATCGGAGGCTCTGGTTCGCTTTCTGTCAGAGTTTAGGCGGCAGCGGCTTGGTGCTGCAACCGGCGTTTTCGGATTGTCTGTTTCTTGATCTCCTCTCTCATCTTCAGGATCTTCGCGCCTCGGCCGTGATAGACATCGGCGGGTGTCAGGTTGGCCAGGCTCTCGTGGTATCGGTGGTTGTTGTAGTGATCGACGAAGGCGCCGATCTGTCGTTCCAGGTCGTCGGGCAGGAAGTAATTTTCCAGCAGAACCCGGTTCTTGATCGTTTGGTGCCAGCGCTCGATCTTGCCTTGGGTCTGTGGGTGATGCGGCGCGCCACGAACATGGTCCATTCCCTTTTGCTCAAGGTATTCGGCCAGATCAGAGGCAAGGTAAGACGAGCCGTTGTCGCTGAGTAGCCGAGGCTTTTGAATGATCGTCGCGCTATCGCAACCGGACGCCTCCAGCGCCAGGTCCAGCGTGTCTGTGACATCGCTGGCCTTCATCGTCGTGCACAGTTTCCACGCGATGATGTAACGGCTGTAGTCGTCCAGGATTGTGCTGAGATAGAACCAACCCCAGCCGATCACCTTGAGATAGGTGAAGT
>NZ_JAKOEM010000017.1:0-91186 GCF_022321465.1 Ruegeria alba
TCAGCAACTCTCCTGCAAATCAAGAGAATTGAATCAGCAGCCAAAGCATCGCTCAAGCAGAGTTTTTCAACAGCATCTCCGCAAAGAGGCCATTTTTTTCTCTCGCCGCAAATGCCGGGCTCTTACGCGGCGCGAGGGTTTCCTGCGGTAACTCGACGACCACGGATAAACTCCGGTTCGCCGAGTCTTCTGCCATCCCGGGTGTCACTTGCCGTCGCTACTGCCCCAGCCCCGGAAGCCAGAGCGCGATACCGGGGAATACGATCAGCAGCGCCACCAAGAGCATCGAACAGCCGATGAAAGGGATCGCGGACACGTAGATGTCGCGCATGCTGGTGCCGGGGGCCGAAACTCCCTTCATCACGAAGAGCAGCAGGCCGAAGGGCGGGGTGGTGAAGCTGATCTCGAGCGCCAAGAGCACGATCACCCCGAACCAGATCAGGTCGAACCCCAGCGTCTGCGCCAGCGGAAAGAAGATCGGCACGGTCAGCAGCATCATGCTGAGCTGGTCCATGAACATGCCCAGAACCAGCAGGATGGCGAACATGATCAGGAGCATCGTGCTGGGTTCCAGGTCGAACCCGGTGGCCCAGCGGATCAGCCCCGAGGAGGCCCCGGAGAAGGCCAGGAGCGCCGAGAAGGTGGCCGAGCCGAAGATGATCAGCAGCGCCATGGTGGTCACCTTGAGAGCGCCGGCCACGGATTTTACGATCCCCTCCCATGTCAGCGAGCGATAGAGGGCGGCCAGCACGACGACGCCGAGGCAGCCGAAGGCAGCGCTTTCCGACGGTGTGGCGATGCCGAACATGATCACCAGGATCACGCCGATCACGATCGAGACCATCGGCAGGATGTCGACAAAGATGAGGCGCAGTTTCTCGGTCCAACTCGAACCCTCGACCTCGTAGGCGGGGGCGGCGCTGGGATCGTAAAGCGCCATGCCCAGGATCATGATCGCGTAGAACACCGCCAGCAAGAGACCGGGCATGATGCCCGCGATCAGCAGGTCGCCGATGTCGAGTTCCGCCAGGGTCGCCAGCAGCACCGCCAGCGCCGAGGGCGGGATAAGCATTGCGAGGCCCCCGGTGCCCAGGATCGGGCCGATGGCCATATGCTTCTTGTAGCCGCGCTTCTGCATCTCGGGCACCATCAAGGAGCCCAGCAGCGCGGTCGAGCCCATCGACGACCCCGACAGCGTGGCAAAGGCAGTGCCGCCCGCCACGGTGACAAAGGACAGGCGCGCGGGCAGCTTGCCCATCAGCCGGTCGACCGCGCCGAACATGCGGTTGGCGAGGCCGGTGAAAAAGAAGATCTCGCCCATCAGCAGGAACATCGGCACCGGCATCAGGTTGAACGAGGTGACGGTGGGAATCGCGTTGTTCGCCAGTTGCCCGATGCCGCGCGCCATCTGGCTGGCGATATCGCCGCGCCCGCCCATGAAATAGGCCGCACCGATCATGTTGGCCGCCAGAAAGGCCAGCGCCACCGGAATGCCGAGCGCCATGAAAAAAAGGATCATGCCCAGCAGAAAGACGAGCGCCTCATACCATTCCATTGCCTGCGCCTCTTTTATTCTTGATTGTCATTCGTGTACGCCCGCTTCGCCGGTATGCATGGTCTCAGGGCCAAAGACAAAGCGGAGAAACTGTGCCGCCATCAGGCCGAACCCGATCGGCATCGCGCCCAGAAGCAGGTATTTCGGCATATCGAGGCTGCGCATCTCGGCATCGCCGAACTTCCAGGCCCGGGCGGTTGCACCCCAGGTGTACCAGACCAGCGTCAGGCAGATCACGACACAGAGCGCCGAGATCACCCGGCTGTAGGGCCGTTGCATCCGGAGCGGCAGGGCCGCGCTCAGAAGCTCGATGAACACATGGCCCCGATGGCGCACCAGCCAGGGCGAGGCGGCCATCACGATATAGAGCAGTCCGAATTCGGTGAAGGTGAAGATATGGCTGGACCAAGAGCCGGACAGGTTCAGCGTGCGGGCCAGCGCGCTGATCACGATCCCGAACATGATCCCTACCAGATAGATACCGGCCAGTATGGCCAGCAGGTCGCAAATACGGTCGATCAGGCGCATCATTTCTTGGCTTTGTTTGCTGGGGCAGGCCACGGCGTCACAGCCGCGGCCTGCCTTCAGGCTGTGTTACTCTTCCAGAGCATAGGTCTTGCGCAGGGCCTTGTAGGTTTCGGCACCGGCGCCGCCGCCGTCAATGCGCTCGTACATCCGCGCCCAGGCGGCATCGTCGGCCATCTTGCGATAGACTTCGCCCGCTTCGGCGGAATGGGCAACAAAGGTCATGCCGCCATCGGCCAGGGTCTTGGCATCTGCCGCAACTTCCGCCTGACGGTCGGCATAGGATTTGCCTTCCCACTCGATCACCACCTCTTCGATCAGCTTCTGGCTTTCCGGGGAAAGCGCGTTCCAGGCGTCGAGGTTGAAGATCACGCCGATATCGGTGTTGTAGAAGGTCGGGTCCACCCGATACTTGAGGAATTCGTTCCACTTGAGCTGCGGAATGCCGATTTCGGTCCAGGCCGCCGCGTCGACGACGCCCTTTTCAAGCGCCGAATAGACTTCGGTCGCCGGCATCGAGGCGGTGGTCGCGTTCAGTTGCTCGAAGAAGGCGTGATAGATCGGGTTGTCGCGCAGCTTGACCCCGGTCAGATCCAGAATGCCGTCGTCGCGGAACTTGGGTTCGCTGTTCATGTAGATGTGGAACTTGATGCCGCCATCGATCCAGCCCAGGTGGCGGACGTTGAAGCGCTCTTGATGTGCCTTGTCCATCAGTGCCGCGCCGCCATTGGCCCGGGCCTCCATCGGAGTCACGCGCGAGGCGACCATTGCGTCGATCTCGGGCACGTTGGCGCCATAGAAACTGCCGGGCGTGTGCACCATGTCGACCACGCCGTCACGCACGGCGGCGGGTTGCTCGAACATGCCGATCGCCTCGGGACCACCCCGCACCTCGATCTGCACGACGCCCTTGCCGCGCTCGTTGATGTCCGCGACCATCGCGAGAAAGGTCTTGGTGTAAACCAGAAACTCGGGGAACGCATGGACCGCGCTGACCCGGTCCTCGGCCTTGGCCGACATCGGGGCAGCCATGACGGCGAGTGCTGTCGCCGCCATCAGATAAGTGGCTTTTCTGGAAAGCCCGCTGAAGATTTTCATGTCACAACTCCCTGTTGATCCAACGGAGGATGAACCGCCTTCTGTCGGGCGGTACATTCCCTAAGGTGAAGTTAGGTCGGTCTGTCCCGACTTCTATGCATTTTCATGTAAGACCGGCCATCGGGCCCAATGCAATAGAAATATCCTTGATATATGATTTTTCATGTATGTAATCTGCTCCAGCAACTATCGGTGCGGGAGGGGGCGATGGAGATTGCAGTTCTAGGCGGTGGCAACGGCTCGACCGCCGCAGCGGTTGATCTGACAGCGCAGGGGCACAACATACGGTTCTGGCGCAGAAATGCGTCTGCGCAAGCAGAGCTGAGGGTGCGCGACAACGTCATCACGCTCAAGGATTTCGAGGGCGCGCGACCGATTCGCATTTCAATGGTCACTGACGATATCGGCGAGGCCATCCGGGGCGCCGACCTGATCGTCTGCCCGACACCGGCCACGGCCCAAGCCGATATCGCGGCGGCCATGGCGCCCTACCTGACAGACGGGCAGGTCGTCTTTTTGCCGCCGGGCAGCTTTGGCAGCTGGATCATGGCCGATATCGTCCGCAAGGCGGGAAACCACGCCGATGTCAGCTGGGCCGAAACCGGCACTCTGCCATATCTCACGCGTCTGCACGGAGCAGATACCGTCGCCATCACCACCCGTGCCACCCGTCTGCCCACCGGGGTCTATCCGCTTCGCAACGCGGAACATGCCCATTCGGTCCTTGCGCGGGCCTATCCCGCGGTCGAACCGGCGGGTGATGCGCTGTCGGGGGCGCTGATGAATGCCGGGCCTATCATCCATCCGCCGCTGATCACGATGAACGCGGGCCCGATCGAGCATTTCGACCATTGGGACATTCACAACGAGGGCACCCAGCCCGCCATCCGCCGGGTCACTACGCGGCTCGATGCCGAGCGTATGGCTGTGCGCGAGGCACTGGGCTATGGCGCGCCGCATTTCCCGCTGGCCGATCACTACGAGACCTCGGACTGGATGTACGGCAACCTCGCCCATGACAAGCTGGTCGACAGCGGCGACTGGCGCGAGCACCTGGTCCTGACCGAGCATCGCTACATGCGCGAGGATGTGGCGGTGGGGCTGGCCTTGCTGGTCTCGGTCGCCGATTGGGCCGGGGTACCCGCGCCCACGGCGACGGGGCTCCTGGCGCTGGGTTCGGCGATCTGCGAAGACGATTTCCGCCAGAGCGGCCGGACATTGGAAAACCTCGGGCTGGTCGGGATGGACCGCGCCGCTTTGCAGACCATGCTGCGGGACGGGGCCTGAGATGGCGGCGCGGGAAACCATCGCCGCTGTGGGCGCCGGGCGCATGGGCCGGGGCATGGCCGTCGCCTTCGCCTATTCCGGCCACCCGGTCCGCCTGATCGACGCCAAGCCTCGACCGATGGCAGAGTTTGACCGGCTCCGGGCCGAGATACGGGCCGAACTGCGCGCCACCTTTGCGCTGATGGCCGATGTGGGCCTGATGCGGGCGGCCGAAGCTGACGCCATGCTGGCGCGTGTCGAGGTTGTGGGCCACGACGATCTGGCGGCGGCGCTGGCGGGTGTACCCTTTATCTTCGAAGGCGTACCCGAGACGCTGGCGGCCAAGCGCGAGGTTTTCGATCTCCTGTCGCGCCACGCGGATGCAGATGCGGTGATCGCCTCGACCACCTCGACCATCCTGTCAAACGACCTTCAGGGGTTTGTCACCCCGCCCGAACGGTTCCTCAACGCCCACTGGCTCAACCCCGCCTACCTGGTGCCGCTGGTCGAGGTTTCGCCCGGCGATGCCACCGATCCGGCGATAACCGCCCGCCTGATCGACCTGCTGGAGCGGATCGGCAAGGTGCCCGTCACCTGTGCCGCCAGCCCCGGCTATATCGTGCCGCGCATCCAGGCGCTGGCGATGAACGAGGCCGCGCGCCTGGTCGAGGAAGGCGTTGCCAGCAGCGCCGATATCGACAAGGCCACGAAATACGGCTTCGGCTTCCGTTTCGCGGTTCTGGGCCTGCTGGAATTCATCGACTGGGGCGGCGGCGATATCCTCTATCACGCCAGCCGCTACATGACCCGCGCCACCGGGCAGGACAGGTTTGCCGCCCCCGACATCATCGAGACCAACATGGCCGAGGGTCGGCGCGGCCTGCGCGACGGGCGCGGTTTCCTCGACTATGAAGGACTCGATGTCGCCGCCTATCAGAGAGAGCGTATCGGCGCTTTTGCCGCCATGCTGCGGCACCTGGGCAAGATGCCGGTCAAGGGCGACTAGATCGGAGTTTGCACCCCGCCTCCTGCTTCTTTCTGGTCAAAAATACTCAAAAAAACACCGGCGCCATCCGCGCCGCCATTCCCGATTTAGCTTTGCCCGATGAACCTGCGCACACTGTCCAGCAGCAGATCGTTATGCGCGGGCAGCGACAGCGAGAAGCGGAAGAACGCTTCCAGCCCCGCCTCGCGGGTACGGTTGACGACGATTCCCGCATCCTCGAACAGATGCTCGACCAGTGCTTCAGTTCGGGCCGCATCGCCGTCCCGGAAACGGGCGATCAGGAAATTGGTGCGGCTGGGCACAACGACCAGCCCCAACTGTCCCAGTGCACCGGCCAGACGCGCGCGTTCGGACACGATCTCATCGACCCGCGCCTGGATAGCCTCAGGGTCGCCAAGGCCCGCCACCGCCCCGGCCTGCGCCATCGCGTTGACCGTCCCCATGCCGCGCGCGGCGTAGAGGACGGGCACCATCCACGCGGGTGCGTGGCACCAGCCAACGCGCGCCCCGGCGAGGCCATAGGCCTTGGAAAAGGTCCGGGTGACAACGATGTTCTCGTGGTTTGCCGCCAGGCTGTGCACCGCCGCGCAATAGTCGGGTGCGGCGAACTCGCCATAGGCGAGGTCAAGCACCAGCACGACCTGCGCAGGCAGGTCGCGGACCAGCCGGGAGAATTCGTCCATTTCCAACATGGTGCCAGTCGGATTGTTGGGATTGGCCAGGAACAAGAGCCGGGTGTGGTCGGTGACCGCCGCCAGCAGGGCATCGACATCGCTGGTGTAGTCGCGCTCGCGCGCCTTCACCAATGTCGCCCCCACCCGGTTGGCGGTCAGGGCGAACTGGATGTACCCGAACTCCGAGATCAGGATCTCGTCCCCGGGCCGGGCGAAGCAGCGGGCGATCACGTCGAGCAGCTCTTCGGACCCGTTGCCGCAGACGATCTGCTCGGGGTCCAGCCCATGCGCCGCGCCCAAGGCATCGCGCAGCGCGTCGCAATGCGGGCTGCCATAGGATTGCGCCCGCGCGGCGGTTTCCTCCATCGCGGCGCGGATCGCGGGCAGGGGGGGATAGGGCAGTTCGTTGTAGCCCATGTTGATGACCGGCAGGCCCTTGAGCTGCGGCCTGCTGATGCGCCCGCGCACGGGAACCGGGGCAAGATAGGGCGTTGGGCGCATGGGATCCTCGGCGTTGCTGCGTTACATGAGATGGTGTTTTTCTGGCAGGTTCAAGACACAGCCTCGCGACACGATCCCGCGATCCGGCCCAGCACAACCGCGCTCAGCAACCCGTTGCCGGACAGATATCCGCTGTCCCCGTTGCCTGACACGCCACAGGCCGCGCCGCCGCCCGCGTAAAGGCCCGGCACCGGCGTGCCATCGCGGCGCAGCACGCGGGCTTGCGTATCGGTGCGCAACCCGCCCTGGGTGTGAAACAGCGCCCCCGTCACCCGCACGCCGCAAAAGGGCGGGGCAAGCGGTGGGGGCTGGAACAGTCGCCCGAACCCATCGGTTCCGTCGCGGGGCAGGTCGCGCAGGGTTTGCGCCAACGCGTCGGGCGGCAGGCCGAGCAATCGGGCAAGCGCCTCGGACGTATCGGCCTGCCGGATCGCACCTGCGGCTTCGGCGCGGCGAAAATCCTCGAACTGGCGCGCTATACCCGCGATACGCGCGTCGAAGACTGCAAAAGCCTCGCCTCCGGGTTGCTCCATCACCGCGCGGGCGGCTTCGGAATAGCCTTGGCATTCATCCCAGAACCGCTCCCCGTCGCGGTTCACCTGCACACCGCCCGAGGTGATCACCGCCCAGGTGATCAGGATGCCGTGCGGATGGGCGACATTGCCATGCCCCTGATAGGCCCCGAGGTGTTTCAGATCGGCCCCCAGCGCGGCGCCCCACAGCACCGCCTCTCCCCGGTTACCATCATGCCCGAACCAGAGCGCCTCGCGGATCTCTGGCATGTGGTCGGTGACCAGTTGCCGATTGCCACCAAACCCATTGCAGGCCAGGATCAGCCGGTCGCAGGCGATGGTTTCGCCGCTGCCGTCGGGGCCAAAGACTGTGACACCGCGCACACGGCCGTTTTCCATATGCAGGATATGCGCCCGCCGGGAACAGATGATGTCGATCCCCTGCGCCTCGCAGGCGTGACGCAGCGCGTCGATCAGCTCTTCGCCCGAGCGGCCGGGCAGGCCGTGCATCCGGCGGCGGCTGTGTCCGGGATAGTCGAAATCGGTGACAACGGAGAAGGGCAGACCATGGCGCTGAGCCAGCCAGTCGATGACCGGCCCGGCCCCTGCGGCCAGGGTTTCGACCAGATCAGGATCGTTCTGCCCCTTGGCCTTGGCCTGGATGTCCTGCGAGAAGAGTGTGGCGCTGTCCTCGATCCCTGCCGCGCGCTGCATGGTGGTGCCGGGCGCCGGGATCAGCCCGGCCGAGAGCGCGGTCGAGCCGCGCGGTACTGCATCGGCCTCGACCACCAGAACCTCTTGCCCCGCTTCGCGTGCCGCAAGCGCGGCCACCAGCCCGCACGCCCCGGCGCCGATGATCAGCGTCTGGCAAGCGATGTCGAAGCGCGCGGGCGGCGGCGCGATATGCGGGTCACTGTCCGGGGGCATAGCGTTTGCCGCGCTCCAGCATCTCACCGGTTCCGATTATCTCGTTCAGGCCGGCAAAATCATACATCCGGTCCCGGAACGGTGCGGTGGTGCCATGCGCGCGCAGGCTGGTGTAATAGTCACGCGCCGTATGGGCGAGCGCCCGCACGATGCCGCCGGGAAAGATCACGAGGCGGAAGCCCAGCGCCTGCAACGCCTCGGCCGAGCGGATCGGCGTCGCACCCCCCTCGACCATGTTGGCGAGCAGCGGCACACGTGCCGCGAACCTGTCCGCGATACCGGTGAGCTCTGTCTCGGTCTGTGGCGCCTCGACGAACAACACATCGGCCCCGGCGGCCAGATAGGTCTCTGCCCGCTCCAGCGCCGCGTCGAAGCCTTCGACCGCGATGGCATCGGTGCGGGCGATGATCAGCGTCTGGTCCGAGCGGCGGGCGTCGGCCATGGCGGCGATCTTGCCCGCCATCTCGGCGGCCGGGATCAGCGCCTTGTCCTTCAGGTGGCCGCAGCGCTTGGGATAGGTCTGATCCTCGACCTGCAAGGCTGCCGCGCCTGCCCGTTCATAAAGCCGCATGGTGCGCTGGGCGTTCAGCGCGTTGCCGAAGCCGGTATCGGCGTCGATGATCACCGGCAGTCGGGTGCGGTCGGCGATCAGGGTCATGGTCTCGGCCATTTCCGTCACCGAGGTGAGGCCGATGTCTGGCCGCCCAAGCCGGGTATAGGCCACCGCCGCGCCGCTGAGATACAGCGCCTCGAACCCCGCCTGTTCCGCGATCAGCGCGGTCAGCCCATCGTAAATGCCGGGCGCCAACACGATGCCATCCCCGGCCAGCCTTGCCTTGAGCTTCATGCCGCGCCCTCCAGCCAGCCCAGTGCCTTGGCACAGGTCATCTGATGCGTGACGGTGCCCAGCGACAGCAGGGTGGCGTCATGCACCTCGTCCCGGAAGGCCGCACAGCCGTCGGTCAGCATCACGGTGTCGATGTCGCGCAGATGCGCGTCGCGCAGGGTCGATGCGACGCCGCCATTGGTGACGATGCCGCCGACGATCAGTTGGCGGATATTCATCGCGCGCAGGATGTATTCCAGCCGGGTTTGGTAAAAGGCGGAATAGGCCACTTTCTCGACGGTGAAGTCTGCGGGTTGCAGCGTATCGACCAATTGGTGGCCGAAACTGCCGGGCGCGAAATCGCCCCGCGTCAGAAAGGGCCGCAGCACCTTGAGATGCGGCGAGATCAATGGCTCGCCCCCCGGGCCTGGCACCAGTGTAAACTGGGCTGAGATGTAAAGCCCGCCCTTGGTCCGCAGCGCAGCGACCAGCGGCGCGATGCGGGTGGGCAGGGCGGCGATGGCGGCGGCTCCCTGTCCGGCCCGGCCATAGGCGCCCTCGGGATGCAGAAAGTCGTTTTGCAGGTCGATGGTCAGCAGCGCGGTCTGCGCCAGGGTCCAGCCTCTGGGATCGCTCATGCGCCTGCCTCCGGTCCGGTTTCAAGTATGACATTGCCCAGCGGGTCGACCCGGCCCACAAGCCCCGGTTCGATCAGCACCGTGGTGTCGGGCTGTTCCAGGATCGCTGGCCCGGTGATCACGGTGCCGACCGGCAATGTCAGGCGGTCGTAGATCGCGGTTTCATGCCAGTCCGTGCCAAAATGAACCTTGCGGGTGGATTTCGGACGGACCGGGTCGGTCACCGTGGGGGCCAGCGTGGCCAGGTCGAACTTGGGCCGCTTGCCGGTCACGGCACTGCGCAGGTTCAGGATGCGCCGCACCCCGCCGGGCAGAAGCCGCCCAAAAGTGTCGCGATAGACATTGTCGAAGGCGGCGGCGATCTGGGCCTGCGTCGGCGAATGCACCTTGCCCGCGCTCACCTGCGCGGGGATCGGCACCGAAACGGTATGGGTCTGGCCGATATAGGCCATGTCGAGCGCGAAAGTCGCGTCGCGCGCCTCGAACCGGGTGCCGGCGGCCTTTAGCATCGCCATGCCGCGATCATGATGGTCCTGCATCACCGCGCCAAGCATCTCGGTGTCCAAACCGTCCAGCATCGCGTTGAGGGTCTGGACGAAATCCTGCCGCATGTCGGCGATGACGCAGCCCAAGGCCGAGGTCACGCCCGGATAGCGCGGCACGATGGCGCGCGCGATCCCGACCTCGGCCAGCATCGCGCCCGCATGCAGCGCGCCGCCTCCACCAAAGGGCATGAAGGCGAATTTCTTGGGGTCGAAACCGCGCTCGATGCTGACCAGCCGCAAGGCGCCCGCCATGCGCGAGTTGGCCACCCGCAGGATCGCCTCGGCGGCCGCCAGCGTGTCGAGGCCCAGCGGCTGGCCGACATGGATGTCGATGGCCCGCGTCGCCGCCTCGACATCCAGCCGCGCAAGCTTGCCGCCGATGGGGTTCTCGGGGTCGATCCGGCCCAGCACCACATTGGCGTCGGTCACGGTGGGGCGGTCGTTGCCCAGCCCATAGGCCACCGGCCCCGGGTCTGACCCCGCGCTTTCCGGGCCGATGTTCAACAGCCCGCCCTTGTCCACCCAGGCGATCGAGCCGCCGCCCGCGCCGATGGTGGTGATCTCGATCATCGGGGTCCGCACCACCATGCCAAAGTCGATCGAGGTCTGCGGCGCCAGCATCGAGCGCCCCTCGGCGATCAGCGAGACATCGAAACTGGTGCCCCCCATGTCGCCGGTGATCACGTTGTCGAACCCGGCCGAGCGGGCGATATAGCCCGCCGCGATTACCCCCGCAGCAGGGCCAGACAGCGCCGTGCGGATCGGAAAGCGGCAGGCGGTGTCCACATCCATAACCCCGCCATTTGACTGCACGATCATGAACTCGCCGCCAAACCCGCCCGAGTCGAGCGCGGCCCCCAGCCGCCCCAGATAGCCCGAGACCTCAGGTTGCAGATAGGCGTTGAGCGCGGTGGTCGAGAACCGCTCGTATTCGCGGATCTCGGGCAGGATTTCCGAGGAGGCGGAGACATGTTCGTTGGGCCAGATCTGGCGCAGGGCAGCCACGGCGGCGGCCTCGTTGGCGGGGTTGGCATAGGCGTTGGCAAAGAGGATAGCGACAGCGATACAGCCCTGATCCTGCAATTGCCGGGCTGCGCGGCGCACCGCATCCAGGTCAACGGGGGTGCGGATGGTGCCATCGGCCAGCGTCCGTTCCGGCACTTCCAGCCGGTCGCGCCGGTCCACGACCGGCTCGAAATCGCCGCGCAACCCCCAGGTGCGGGGCCGGTCGCGGCGGCGCATCTCCAGCACGTCGCGCAAGCCTTGGGTGCAGATCACGCCCGTCCGCGCGCCCTTGCGCTCCAAGAGCGCATTGGTGCCCGCCGTGGTGCCATGCACCACCACGCCGACGCTGCCGATATCGGCGACCGCCTCGGTGATCCCTTGCAGGAAGCCCGTGGACTGGTCGGGGCGCGAGGTCGGCACCTTGCCGACACGGGCGGTGCCGTCGCTTTCATCGAGGACAAAGATATCCGTGAAAGTGCCGCCGACATCGACACCGATCATCTTGCCGCTCATCGCATGCCCTCACGCCAGGTTGGGCCATAGAGGCGGTCGGCCTCGGCCTCGCTCAGATAATCGCGCGCCACGTCCAGCGCCACGGCGGTGGGGTCACGTTCGGCGGGCGGGCCATAGCCGCCGCCGCCGGGGGTTTCCAGCCGCACCGCCTCGCCCTGTTTCAGGCGGATGCCACGCATCTTGGATACCAGCGGCGGGTGCGGCCACTCCGCCCCCTGCTGGTAGGTGAACACGTTCAGCGCGCCTTCCTGCCCGCCCGCCACGCCCTTGGGCGCAAAGCGCCCGCGCTCGCCGAACAGGAAGCCCTCGGCGCCGTTCTCCTCCAGCACCTCGATTTCATAGACCGCGCCCAGCCCGCCGCGATGCCGGCCCGCGCCCGCGCTGTCGCGCCTCAGCGCCCATTGCCGGAACATCACCGGATAGGCGGCCTCGAGGATCTCGAGCGGCGGGATGGTTGCCGTGGATATCGGCGCATTGCCGTGGTTCAACCCGTCGCCCTCGGGTGATCCGCCATGGCCGCCGCCGTAAAAGCTGAACATCACCCAGGGCTTGCCATTGCTGCGCCGCCCGGCAATGGAAAGCGCGTTGATCGTGCCATAGGCATTGGCCACCACCCGGTCCGGCACCGCTTGCGCAAAAGCGCAGAATACCACGTCGATCATCCGCAGGATGGTTTCGGTATAGCCGCCGGTGGGCGCGGGAAACTCCGCCGACAGGATCGAGCCCTCGGGAACCGTGACCTCGATGGGCCGCATCACACCCGCGTTAGCGGGCAGCAGCGGGAATATATGTTTGATGGCTACATAAACGGTGGCGATGGTGGTGGGCAGCGCGATATTCACCGGCCCGGCACATTTCGGAGCAGAGCCGGTGAAATCCAGATGCATCCGGTCGCCCTTGATCTCCAGCGCCACCCGGATCGGCAGCGGCGTGTCGGCAATGCCGTCGTTGTCGAGAAAATCCTCGGCCTCCCAGCGCCCGTCGGGAATAGCCTCCAGTTCCGAACGCATCAGCCGCTCAGCCCGGATGCCCAGAGCGTCGAGCGCCGCATCGACCGTGCCTGCGCCATATTCGTCCAGGAGTTCGTCCATCCGACGCAAGCCCAGATCCAGCGCGCCCAACTGGCCGTTCAGATCACCCTGCGCCGATTGCGGCAGGCGGGTGTTGCGCAGCAGGATGTCGATGATGTCCTGGTTGACCACACCCGCGCGCGCCAGCCGCACGGGTGGCAGCACAAACGCCTCTTGAAACACTTCGGTCGCGGCCGGGTTGTAATTGCCCGGCACGGCGCCGCCCACATCATGCCAATGCCCGACCGAGGCCAGCCAGCAGAACAGCTTCCCCTCCCGGAAATAGGGCCGCACAAGGCGCATGTCGCTCAGATGCGTGCCGCCGATATGGGCGTCGTTGAAGATGAAGATATCGCCATCGGCCAGGTCGCCATCCGCTGTGACCTTCTCGATCACCGCCTTTACGGCAAAGGACATGACGCCGACAAAGATCGGCAGGCCCGATTTGCCCTGCACCAGCGTGTCGCCGGTTTCGGCGTGATAGAGGCCGTGGCTTGCATCATGCGCTTCGGCGATGATCGGGTTGAAGGCGGCGCGAAACAGGGTCGCGTCCATCTCGTCGGCGATCTGTTCCATGCGCCCGGCCAGAACCGACAGGGTGATCGGGTCGATCTCGCTCATGTCCGCCCCCGCATTTCGCCCATGTCGTTCCACACGTCCTGCCGGGTGATCTTTCCTCCGATCAACTCGAACCGGTCGATGAAGCGGATGCCGGAAAAGGCGGTGCCATCCAGCCATTCGCCCGACAGCGTGCCACGGCAGTAGACGACCGAGGTATCGCCCGCACCGGGCATGGCGTCGAACCCCTCATAGGTCTTGGTCACAAAGCTGTAGCGGGGACGCGCCCAGTCGATCAGATCGGACAGATCGGTCATCGGGCCGGTACCGGGGAAAAACATGGTGAACCCGTCGCCCTGCATCGCGCGGGCGGCGTCCAGATCGCGCGCCTCCATCGCGGCCAGATAGGCATGCACGACTTCGGCCGGGTCGGGCAAGGCGGGTGCAGGGGTCTTTGTGCTGCGGCCCCGGAAATAAGCATCGGGCGCCATTTCGTGGATCATCACCACGACGCCTTCGGGCGCGGCAGGCACGACGAACCTCACGGCATCCGTCAGCGCATGGCCCAGGCGGCGCTTGTCCTCTTCGCCATACCCTTCGATCAGGTGCAGTTCGACCACCGGCATCGCATCCCTCCACGGATGAAAGCTGTATCATTGATAATACATTTAACCGGGATATAGTCAGAGGCAATTCTTTCCTTTCGAACGGGTCGAAAATGACAGAGCCGGGGATGCAGACGGGGGGCGGGATTCGGTTACCCGCAGGCGCGAAATCGCGTCGCGTCTACCTGTCCTTGCTGGAACAGATCTCGGCCGGGCGGCTGGAGCCGAGCCGGAAACTGCCGGGCGAGGAGCAGCTGGCAGAGGATTACGGCGTCTCTCGTGTCACCGTGCGCCGGGCGCTGGATGCATTGGCGGAAAACGGTTTTCTGTCGCGGCGTGCGGGCAGCGGCACCCGGGTGCGGCCGCGCCCCTCTGCGCCACAGCCGGTGACGATGGATTTCTCGACCCTGCTGCCGCAGCTGGTGGAAATCGGGCGCAGCACCGAGGTGCGCCTGTTGTCCAGCCGCATGGACGCCGCCCCCGAGCATGTGGCGCGCGCATTGGGCCTGGCGCCGGGCGAAGCGGTGCAGATCGCCCAGCGGACCCGCAGCATCGGTGGAACGGCCTATTCGCATCTGACCACCTATGTGCCGTCGCGCATCGCGGCGGGTATCTCGGACGAGGACCTTTCGCGAGAACCGCTGCATGTACTGCTGGAACGCAATGGCGTGCAGATCGCCGATGCGCGGCAGTCGGTGTCGGCCACCCTAGCAGGCCCCGAAGTGGCCTCGGCACTTGGCCTGCCCGAAGGCGCGGCCCTGCTGTCGCTGGACCGGGTCGTGCGTGATGCCACGGGGCGGGGGGTCGAGTGTCTGACCGGCCTCTACCGCCCCGACATGTTCCGCCTCGACATGAGCCTGGCGCGGGTCGAAAATGGCGAGGGCCGCCATTGGGAACCGGCCATCACCCCACTGAAGGAAACACCCCGATGAACGCGCCGCTGACCCTGTTGGACCGGCTCTGGTCGATACACGAGGTGCATCGCGGCGAGGATGGCGCATCGCTGCTTTGGGTCGACCGGCACCTGGTGCATGAGGGATCGCACCACGCCTTTGCGCGGCTGGCCGAGCGGGGCCTGCCGGTGGCCGAACCCGGCCTGACATTCGCGTTGGTGGATCACTATGCGCCGACCCGCAGGGCGGGCCCGATTGCCGACCCGGCGATTGCCCGCATGATCGAGACCCTGCGCGGCAATGCCGCCCGGCATGGGCTGCGCCTTTTCGATCTGGATGACCCCGATCAGGGAATTGTGCATGTGGTCGGGCCCGAGCAGGGGCTGACGCTGCCCGGCCTGCTGATCACCTGCGGCGATAGCCATACCTCGACCCACGGCGCATTCGGTGCGCTCGCCTTCGGCATCGGCGCGACCGAGGTGGCGCATGTGCTGGCAACCCAGACCATCTGGCAACGCAAGCCGCAGGCGATGCGGATCACCGTTGACGGCGCTTTGCCCGCGGGTGTGTCGGCCAAGGATATCGCACTGAACTGGATCGCGCGGCTCGGCGCTGACGGGGCACAGGGCCATGCGGTGGAATATGCTGGCAGCGCCATCCGTAGCCTGTCGATGGAGGGTCGGATGACCCTGTGCAACCTGACCATCGAAGGCGGCGGGCGCATGGGCATGGTGGCCCCGGACGAGGTGAGTTTTGCCTATCTGCGCAACAGGTCGCAGGCGCCCAGGGGCGGGGACTGGCACAAGGCGCTGGACAACTGGCAGGCCCTGGCCAGCGACGCCGATGCAGTGTTCGACCGCGACGTCGCCCTGTTGGCCGAGGAGATCGCGCCCATCGTAACCTGGGGCACCAGCCCCGAACAGGCCCTGCCCATTGATGCGTCCGTTCCCATCCCCGACACATTGCCGCCAGCCAAGGTGCAGGCCGCCCGCGCCGCGCTCGACTACATGGGGCTGGTGCCGGGTCGCTCGTTGGCGGGCACGCCGGTCGATCAGGTGTTCATCGGCTCCTGCACCAATGGCCGGATCGAGGATCTGCGTGCCGCCGCCGCGGTTCTGGCCGGGCGCAGGGCGCGCGTGCCCGGGCTGGTCTCGCCCGGTTCAGCCCGGGTCAAGGCGCAGGCCGAAGAGGAGGGGTTGGACCGTGTGTTCACCGAGGCGGGGCTGGACTGGGTCGCGTCGGGTTGTTCCATGTGCGTGGGCATGAACGGTGATCTGGTCGCCGCGGGCAAGCGATGCGCCTCTTCCACCAACCGCAATTTTCGCGGCCGTCAGGGCAAGGGCGCACGCACGCATCTGATGTCACCGGCCATGGTGGCGGCGGCGGCGGTCACCGGCACGCTGTGCGATGTCCGCCCCATGTTGCGGGGGAGGCCAGTCTGATGGCGGGGTGGAGCGAACAGCGTGGCAAGGCGATACTTTTGCCAATGGCCAATATCGACACCGATCAGCTGATCCCGGCGCGGTTCATGTCGACACCGCGCGCCGAGGGCTATGGCCGGTTCCTGCTGCACGATGTGCGGCGCACTTCCGAGGGCGAGATGGACCCGGAGTTTCCGCTCAATGCCCATCCGGACGCCTGCATTCTGGTGACAGGCCGAAACTTCGGCAGCGGGTCCTCGCGTGAGGCGGCGGTTTATGCGCTTGTGGATGCCGGGATACGCGTCGTTGTGGCGCCCAGTTTCGGCGATATCTTCGCGGGAAATGCGGTCAATAACGGCCTGCTTCCGGCCCGCGTGAGTGAGGCGGATGCGAAGCTGTTGACCAAGACCCTGTCCTCGGGCGTGGGGACCGGTGTCGCCGATCTGGCCTCGCGATTGCTGCTTATCCGGGGGGTGTCGGTTCCGTTCCAGCTGGATGATGTCTGGCGAACCAAGCTGCTGAACGGATGGGACGATATCGACCTTACCCGCCACCACAGCGCCGAAATAGCGGCATATCGCGGACGCATCCTTTCGGAACCGGGCCGCTTCCCCGCTGGCGACGCGCCCTGACACCGGCTGCAGGACCTTTGAAAGGGACAAGACCAGAGCCGCAGGATCGACCAATGGAGCGGGGTTCGATACTACTGGAGCGACGACCGTCGTTCGGTGGCAACTGCGTTTCCACGTCGAACCCTGCGTCCGACAAGATCGTCGGCGCAATTTCTCTGTTGCTGTACCAGAGGTCTCGCCCTCAGAAAACCTACCACGAGAAGGCTGTTTCGCGGCATAAGTGCCAGAACATGGATGCCAGGAACGAGCCTATTTCTGTCACCCGCCGCAAAGCCGGGACGCGCAAAGTCATAATGCCGGACGCGGTCCTGGCGGTCGTTGTCCGACCGAAAAGCTTGGGCAAAGGTCATCAAAGTGAGCGCCTCGGGACCACCGGGAAGCGCTTGTGCCGGTATTCAGCCCGCTGCATGCGGTGTATCGACGCCATCCGTACCGAACCTGCCCGCAAAACTTGCTGAAACACGTTATGCGACTTTAGATTGTTTCTGGGCACGGGAGTGTTGCTAGTCGGGGGAATGGCCCGGGAAATGCCGAAAGGTGCGGTCTTGACCGAGAACACGTTTACCATTCGAAATCTCAAGAAGATTTACGGCCACGGAGATACCGCCGTGCATGCCCTGCGTGGTGTCGATCTGGATATTCCGGTGGGCGAGTTCGTAGTTCTGCTGGGGGCGTCGGGCAGCGGAAAGTCGACACTCCTCAACATCATTGGCGGGCTCGACCGCGCCAGCGAAGGTACAGCATTGTTTCGGGATCGTGAGCTGACCACAATGTCGGACAGCGAGCTGACGCGATATCGGCGTGACCACGTGGGCTTTGTCTTTCAGTTCTACAACCTGATGCCAAGCTTGACTGCTCGCGAGAATGTCGAACTGGTGACCGAGATCGCCCGCAAACCGATGGACGCCGATACCGCGCTGGCGCTGGTGGGGTTGGCCGAGCGGGCCGATCATTTCCCGGCCCAGCTCTCGGGCGGTGAACAGCAGCGGGTGGCAATTGCCCGCGCGGTGGCCAAACAGCCCGAGGTGCTGTTCTGCGACGAACCCACCGGCGCGCTGGACAGCACCACGGGCCGGGCGGTGCTGAAGGTGCTGAAAGAGGTGAACGAGCGGCTGGGTGCCACGGTTCTGGTGGTCACCCATGCGGCCTCGCAGGCGGCAATGGCCGACCGGGTGATCCGGTTCGGCGACGGGCAGGTGATCGAGGTCAAGGTGAACGAGACCAAGCTGACCCCGGAGCAGATCGAATGGTAGGGGGGCGATGTCACCGCTAAGCATCAAACTCGGCCGCGATCTGTGGCGGATCAAGGGGCAGGCCGTCGCCATCGCCCTGGTGGTGGCGGTAGGGGTGCTGCTGCAAGTGATGCAAACAGGTCTGGTGCGCAGTCTCGACGAGACCCGGCGGGCCTATTACGAGCGATACCGGCTGGCGGAGGTATTCGCCCCGGTCACCCGCGCGCCCGTCCATGCGGCGGTCGATCTGCGCAAGATCGACGGTGTTGCCGCGGTCGAGACCCGGGTCGCAGGTGCAGCGATGGTCGATTTGCCCGGTGCGGCGGTGCCGGTGCGGGCACAGGTCGCCTCGCTGCCCGCGCAGGGCGCGCCCCGGCTGAACGATGTGCTGCTGACCGACGGGCGCGCCCTGTCGGGCGAGCGTCCCGATGAAATCCTGCTGTTGCAAAGCTTTGCCCGCGCGCATGGGCTGAAACCGGGTGACCGGATCAGCGCCACCATGAACGGGGCGCGGCACGACTTTACCGTCTCGGGCCTCGCCGTCTCTCCCGAGTTCATCTATACTACTGCGCCCGGTGAACTGGTGCCCGATGACCGCCGCTTTGCCGTGCTGTGGATGACCCGAACCGCGCTGGAGGCGGCGTTCGACATGGATGGCGCCTTTAACGAGGCGCTGCTGTCGCTGTCGCGCGGGACCGAGCCCGACGCGGTGATGGCCGAGGTGGACCGGCTGCTTGATCGCTATGGCGGCACCGGCGCCTATCATCTGGACGATCTACCCTCGAACAAATTCGTGGTCGAGGAGATTTCGGGCATCAAGCGAACCTCGAAAACGGTTCCGCCGGTGTTCATGGCGGTGGCGGCCTTTCTTCTCTACATCGTGATCTCGCGCCTGGTGGATGCAGAGCGCAAGGAGATCGGGCTGATGAAGGCCTTTGGCTATACCAGTTGGGAGGTGGGGGTACATTACCTCAAGATGGTGCTGGTGATCGCGGTTGGGGGCGCGGTTCTGGGCAGCGTATTGGGCGTCCTGGCGGGGCGCTGGTCGGTCAATGTCTACATGTTGTATTACAAGTTTCCCTTTCTGGTATTCCGGCTCGACCCGCCCAGCTTTGCTATCGGGTTCGGCGTCAGTGTGCTGGCGGCCTCGGCGGGTGGGCTCTTGGTGCTGCGGCGGGTCTTTGCCCTGACGCCGGCGGTGGCGATGCGCGCCGCCGCGCCCGCCGACTACAGCCGCGCCCGCCCGCTGGGTGGCTGGTTGGGCCGGGTGCTGGATCAGCCCACGCGCATGGTGTTGCGCCGATTGACGCGCCAGCCGCTGCGCATGGGGGGTGCGATCGCCGGAGTGGGCGCGGCAACCGCGCTGGGGGCGGCGATGGCCTCGTTGTTGGCCGCCTATGACGCCATGGTCGAGACGAGCTTTGGCGTCATAGACCGCAGCGATGTCACCGTGACCTTCACCCATCCCATCGCCGAGCAGAGCCGGTATGACCTTGCTTCCATTCCTGGCGTCATCGAGGTCGAGCCGATCCGGATTGTCAGCGCGGTGTTGCGTAACGGGCGCCACAGTTATCGCGGCGCGGTCAACGGCATGGCCGAGGCGCCGCGCCTGTACCGCGCGGTCGATGCGGATATGACCGATATCCCGATCCGCAGAGACGGCATCATCCTGTCCACGGGTCTGGCGCGCGAGCTGGAGATCGAAGCGGGCGACCGGCTGATCCTGGATGTACGAGAGGGGCGTCGACCCATTGTTGAGGTCCCCGTCAGCGGTGTCTCGGAAAGCCTGATCGGCTCACCCGCTTATATGGAGATCGGCGCGCTGAACCGGCTACTGAAAGAGCCGCTGCGTATCTCGGGCGCCTTCCTGCGGGTGGACCCGGCACAAGGCGACAGTGTCTACCGTATTCTCAAGGACCGGCCCATGGTGGCGGGGGTGGCGCTGAAATCCGAAAGCCGCGCCGCCTTGCGCAAGATGATGGACCAGGGCGCTGGCGCCATGCGCTATGTCATGGCGGTGATCGCCGGGGTGATCACATTCGGTGTCATCTACAATGCCGCGCGGGTGGCCCAGGCCGAGCGCGAGCGCGATCTGGCCGGGTTGCGGGTACTTGGCTTTACTCGGGGCGAGGTCGCCTTTGTCCTGCTGGGAGAGCTGGCAGCGGTGGTGGTGCTGGCGATGCCTCTGGGTGCTTTGGGGGGCTATTGGCTGAACCTTGCGATTTCGGCGGGGTTCAGCACCGATCTTTATCAGATACCGGCCAGTTTCGGGCTGACCGGTTTTGGCCAGGCGATGATCGTGGTGCTGATCGCGGCGCTGCTGTCGGGATGGCTGGTGAAACGTGATATCGACAGGACCGACCTGATCCTGGCGCTGAAAAACAGAGAGTGACGAGAGTGGCCCGGCAACGAAGACGATCCCGCAGCGTTCTGACCCTCGCAACCGCGCTTGGTGTGGCCGGGTTTCTGGCCTTCGCCTTCTGGCCGCGCCCGATGCTGGTGGATATGGCCGAGGTCCGGCAGGGCCGCATGGTGCTCACCATCGACGAGGAGGGGCGCACGCGGGTCAAGGAACCCTATGTGGTCTCTTCTCCAGTGGCCGGCGAGTTGCAGCGTGTCACGGTGGAACCGGGCGAGGTGGTCGAGCGTGGCAAGACCGTGGTGGCGCAGATGCGGCCCGCCAACCCCTCGGCGCTGGATGTGCGCACCCGCGAACAGGCCCATGCCGCCGTCACCGCCGCCGAGGCGGCGCTGCGGCTGGCCCATGCAGACCTGAACGCGGCCGAGGCCAAGCGCGACTTTGCCGAAAGCGAGCTGGAACGCGCCGGCAAGCTGGTCGAGCGCGGCGTGACCAGTCAGGTCACCCTGCAACGGGCCGAGCAGGAGGCACGGGTGGCACGGGCCAATCTGGACACGGTGGGCGCGGCCATCGCCATGCGCGAGGCAGAACTGGCCAATGCGCGCGCGCAGTTGATCGGATTTGACGACGCGGCGTTGGGGGCCGCGCTCTCCGAGCGCAACCCCGACGGCCACAGTATTCCGCTGCGCGCGCCCATCGACGGCACCATCCTGAAGGTGATCCAGAAAAGCGAGACAACCCTGCCGGCCGGTGCCCCGATCCTGGAAATCGGCGATATCGAAGGCGATCTGGAGGTGATGGCCGAACTGCTCTCCTCGGACGCGGTACAGGTGCAAACTGGGGATCGGGTGATCATCACCAACTGGGGCGGCGCGCGCGATCTGTCCGGTATCGTCAGCCGGATCGACCCCTATGGCTATACCAAGCATTCCGCCCTCGGGGTCGAGGAACAGCGGGTACAGGTCATCATCCAGTTCGAGACGCCCAGCGACGAGCGCGAGAACCTGGGCCATGGCTATCGGGTCGAGGTGCGGATCGTTGTCTGGGAGCGCGCGGATGCGCTGATCGTGCCCTCGGCGGCGATCTTCCGCCATGGCGACGCTTGGGCAGTCTTTGCGGTCGAAGAGGGGCGCGCGGTGCTGCGCGAGATCGAGGCCGGGCGCAACAACGGGCGCGAGGCTGAAGTCCTGTCTGGGCTAAAGTCCGGCGCGCGGGTGGTACTGTTCCCCTCGGCGGAACTGGTCGAGGGCGCGAAACTGGCACAGCGCCAACTGGATTGAGCGGCGCGCGGGATCGCCCCGCGCGCCTTGTGCCTCAGCTGCCCGCGGCCGTGGCGCGGCGCCACTTGGCCGGGCCGCTCTGGTGGATCGAATTGCCTTTGGTGTCGACCGCGACGGTTACCGGCATGTCCTCGACCTTGAGCTCGTAGATGGCTTCCATCCCGAGGTCCTGGAACGCGACCGGCTTGGCCGCCTTGATCGCCTTGGAGACCAGATAGGCCGCGCCCCCCACTGCGATCAGATAGGCCGCCTTGTGCTTGGCGATCGCCTCGATGGCGACCGGGCCGCGCTCGGCCTTGCCGACCATCACCTTGAGCCCGGTATCGCCCAGGATACGGTCGGTGAACTTGTCCATCCGGGTCGAGGTGGTCGGGCCCGCCGGGCCGATCACCTCGTCGCCCACCGCATCGACGGGACCGACGTAATAGATCGCCTTGCCCTTCAGATCGACGGGCAGCGGTTCGCCCTTGTCGAGCATGTCGACCATCCGCTTATGCGCGGCGTCGCGCCCGGTATAAAGCGTGCCCGAGAGCAGCAGCGTCTGTCCCGGTTCCAGCGCCGCCAGCGCGCTGTCGTTCAGATCGTCGAGGTTGAGCCGCGTCGCCTGCGCCCCGGCCGCATCCAGCAGGATGTCGGGATACAGGTCCATCGAGGGCGGGGTGAATTCAGCGGCCCCCGACCCGTCGAGGGTGAAATGCACATGCCTTGTGGCGGCGCAGTTGGGGATCAACCCCACGGGCAGCGAGGCCGCATGGGTCGGGAAGCTCTTGATCTTGACATCAAGCACGGTGGTCACGCCGCCCAGGCCCTGTGCGCCGATCCCCAGCGCGTTGACACGGTCATAGATTTCCAACCGCAGCTCCTCGGTCTTGTCCGAGGGGCCGCGGCGCAGCAGGTCGGCCATGTCGAGCGGTTCGCTCAGCGCCTGTTTGGCCAGCGCCATCGCCTTGTCGGCATTGCCGCCCACACCGATGCCCAGCACGCCCGGCGGGCACCAGCCGGCACCCAGCGTCTCGACCGTCTGCACCACCCAGTCGGCCACATTGCCCGAGGGGTTGAGCGTGGTGAATTTCGACTTGTTCTCGGATCCGCCACCCTTGGCCGCGACCTCGACCTCGATCGTGTCGCCCGCGACCATCTCGACCGTCAGCATGCAGGGCGTGTTGTCGCCCGAGTTCTTGCGGGCGCCGAACGGGTCGACCACCACGCTGGCGCGCAGCGGGTTGGTGTCGCGCTGGTATCCCTGGCGGGTGCCCTCGTCACAGATCTCTTGCAGCGAGCGGCTGAAATCGGTCTTGGCCTGGACGCCCACCTTGACGTGGATATTGGCGGCGCCGGTATCCTGACAGATCGGGCGGCGGCCCATGGCGCACATGCGCGAGTTGACCAGGATTTGGGCCATCGCGGCCTTGGCGCCGGGGTTTTCCTCGCGCTCCCAGGCGCTGGTCATGGCCCCGATGAAATCTGCCGGGTGGTAATACGAGATATATTGCAGCGCCTCGGCGATGCTTTCGATCATGTCGCTTTCGCGGATCACGCCCATGTCGGTCCTCCTGGGTGCGGCGGGCCGCGCCGGGGGCGCGCGGGTTGCCGGGTTGCCTGGTCTTAGGTGTCTGGCCACGCAAAGCGGCCGGTTTATGCGGGGTTTAGCGCGATTCCGGGGAGTGCTGCCATAGGGATATGCCCGGTGCGGCCTCGCGCCCCAATCGGGGCTTGCCTGTTGTGGCGCACTGGCGCAGCCTGCCGCAGTGGTCACGAAACAGGACGGGCAGGGAAGATGCAGCAGCGAACCGTTACCGCAGGCGTGCTCGCGGTCACCTATCTGGAGACGGGGCCCACCGATGGCTGGCCCTGTATCCTGAGCCATGGCTTTCCCTATGACGTGCAGACCTATGCCGAGGCCGCGCCGCTGCTGGCGGCGGCGGGGGCGCGGGTGATCGTGCCCTGGCTGCGCGGCTATGGCCCGACCCGGTTCCTGTCGCCCGACACGCCCCGCTCGGGCGAGCAGGCGGCGCTGGCCGCCGATCTTCTGGCGCTGATGGATGCGCTGGGGATCGGGCGCGCGCTGCTGGGGGGCTATGACTGGGGCGGGCGCGCCTCGTGCATTGTCGCGGCGCTTTGGCCCGAACGGGTCGAGGCGCTGGTGAGCGGCAATTCCTACAACATCCAGAACATCCCCCGTTCGGGCGAGCCCGAGGCGCCCGAGGTCGAGGCAAGTTTCTGGTACCAGTACTACTTTCATTCCGAGCGTGGGCGGCGCGGGTTGGAACGGGACCGCCGCGCGCTGGCCCGAACGCTCTGGCGCATGTGGTCGCCCACATGGGCATTCAGCACGGCAGAGTTCGACCGCACGGCGGACGCCTTCGACAACCCGGACTTTGTTGACGTGGTGATCCATTCCTATCGCCACCGCTTCGGCCTGGTGCCGGGTGATCCGGCCTATGCCCATATCGAGACGCAGCTGGTGGCGCAGCCCAGGATCAGCGTGCCGACGGTGGCAATCGACGGCAACCGCGACGGCGTGAACGCCGGAACCGCGGGGCATGCGACACAGTTCACCGGCCCGTTCGACTATCGGGTTTTCGAAGGTGCGGGCCACAATTTGCCACAGGAGCGGCCCCGTGACTGGGCGCAAGCGGTGCTGGATGCGCGGGCAATGGCGCGCGCCTAACCTTTGCGCGGCATCCGGCGATAGGTGAACTCTGCCGCGTCCCCCTCGGCCAGCGCGGTCTCGAGCAGCGCGGTGACCTTGTGGTGATCGGGTGAGCGCGAGCAGACAGGATCGGTCGCCGCCGCGTCGCCGGCCAGCGCCAGCGCTTGGCAGCGGCAGCCGCCAAAGTCGATCCCGACCCGCTCGCAGCTGCGGCAGGTCTCGGGCAGGTGATCGGTGCCGCGATAGGCGTTGAAGGCGGCGCCGTCATACCAGATCTCGCGCAGGGATTTGTCGGGGAAGCGGTCAAAGTCGAGATGCGGGATGGTCTCGGCCGCGTGACAGGGCAGCACAGTGCCATCGGGCGCGATGTTCAAACCTGCCGAACCCCAGCCGCCCATGCAGGCCTTTGGATAGTCGGCGTAATAGTCGGGCGGCACGAAATCGAAGGCGAGCGTGCCGCGCAGCCGCGCCTCGGCCTCGGCCACGATCCGCTTGGCGGCCTCGGTCTGGGAGCGGCTGGGCAGCAGCGCGGCGCGGTTGCGGGTGGCCCAGCCATGGAACTGCACGCATGCCACTTCGAGCCGGCGGGCGCCCAGCTCGATGGCCAATTCGATGGTGCGTTCCAGATCGTCGAGATTGTGGCGATGCATCACCGCGTTCAGGGTCAGCGGGATGCCGCGCGCCTTGATCTCGGCGGCCACCGCCATCTTGCGGGCAAAGCCACCTTTGTAGCCGCCGATGCGGTCGGCCAGTTCGGGCGTGGTGCCTTGCAGCGACAGCTGGATATGGTCGAGGCCCACGGCCTCGAGCGCGTCGAGCCGCGCGGGGGTCAAACCGATGCCGCTGGTGATCAGGTTGGTATAGAGCCCTGCCTCATGGGCCGCGCGGGTCAGATCGACCAGATCGGGACGCGAGGCGGGTTCGCCGCCAGAGAGATGTAGCTGCAATACACCCAGTTCGGCAGCCTCACCAAAGGCGCGCGCCCAGGTTTCAGTGCTCAGCTCGTTCTCCTTGCCGTGGAGCGCGAGCGGGTTCGAGCAATAGGGGCAGGCCAGCGGGCAGCGATGGGTCAGCTCGGCCAGCATGGCGATGGGAGCGGGAACACTCATGCGGGACGCCTCGCCGCCGGAATTCGGCACGAATTCCGGCCCGGAAAACCAATGGTTTTCCGGATCGTTTTCCGTGCCGGAAAACGCCCCCCCGTCATGGCGACACCATCAGGAACATGCGGGCGCGCAACCCTTGCAGAAAGGCCTGCACATCCTGCTCGATCTGCATCCGGGGCGCGTCATAGGCGGCCGCCAGCTGATCGACCAGCGCCGCCAGGCTGGTCTGCCCGTCCACGCGCGACAGGATCGCCTCGCCCACCGCATCCAGCGCCACCGCCTTTTCCGGCGCCAGCAGCACAAGGCCGCCGCGCACCCGGTCCGCCACCAGCCGCACGCCGCGCGGCAGATAGGGGCGGTCGGTGGGGGCCAGCGCCAGGGTCATGCCATGCCCTCGCCGGGGCGCCATGCGCCGGGGGGCACATGGCCGTCCACATATGCGCCCCAGAGCGCGTCGAGCTGCGCCCAGAGCACATCCGTCTTGAAGATCAGCGCCGCGCAGGCCATGTCGGCCTTCTCGGGCGTATCCGCGTGGTCCAGCACCCAGCCCAGCCCATAAGCCACGTCGCGCGGCGCCTCGGTCAGGCGTTTGCGGAAGTAACTCAGGCTGGTGTCGTCGGCGAAATCATAGTGCCTGAGCAGCCCCTCGATCCGGTTCTCGTGGATTTTCGGCGCGAACAGCTCTGTCAGGGACGAGGCCACCGCCTGCAACAAAGGTTGTTCGCGGACATAGTGGATATAGGCCTCGACCGCAAAGCGGGTGGCGGGGAGGATACCGCGCCCCGAGGCCACGTAGTCGGGGTCGAGCCCCACTGCCTCGGCCAGTTTCAGCCAGCGCCGCAGCCCGCCGCCGCTGTCGACCCCGCCATCGTGATCCTCGATCCGCGAGCGCCAGGCGCGGCGGATATCGGGATCGGCACAGCGTGACAGAAAGGCCGCGTCCTTCATCGGGATCGCCGCCTGATAGGCCCAGCGGTTGATCACCCAGGCACGCACCTGGTCGGGGGTGCAGTCGCCGCCATGCAGCTTGTGATGGAACGGGTGCTTGTCGTGATAGCGTTCGGCGCCGATTGCGCGCAGCCGGGCCTCAAGGTCTTTGCGGCTCATAGCACGATCTCCAATCCGTCATGGGCCACCTGCCAGCCCTGCCGCGCCACTTCGGCGCGTTCCGCGCCGTCCTCGCGCCAGACCGGATTGGTGTTGTTGATATGGATATAGGTCTTGTCCGCGGCCAGCCCGGTGAGCCGGACCATCGAGCCATCGGGGCCCGAGATCGGGATATGTCCCATGCGACGCCCGGTCTTGATGCCGGTGCCGCTGCGGATCATCTCGTCATCGTCCCAGAGCGTGCCGTCGAACAGCAGATGATCCGCATCCGACAGCCGGGCCAGCAGATCGTCGGGCACATGGGCGCAGCCGGGGATGTAATAGGCGATGCTGCGCCCGTCGCTGAGGCGCACGCCAACCGTCTGTTCGCCGATCAACCCGGTATCGACGGTCTCGCCCTCCATGAACAGAGGCACCTTGCCGGGCACAGCGAACAGCATGGCGTCCAGCCCGTCATGCAGCGCAAAGGGCGTGTCCAGAGCGACGCGGCGGCGGGCGACCTTGTCGCGGGCCAGTGCGTCAAAGATACGGTTGCCCTCCAGAACCTCGTGAATACCGGCAGTGGCAAACAGATCAAACGGCGTCTGCTCGCGCAGCGACAACAGCCCGGCGATATGGTCGATATCGCCATTGGTCACCAGCACCGAGGCCACGGGCGAGCCGCGCAGGCCTTGCGGGTGCAGCACGGGCCTGTCCTGCATCTGCTGGCGGATATCGGGCGAGGCATTCAGGATCGACCATTGCGACCCGTCCGCCGAGACCGCCAACGACGACTGGCCGGACGACCTGAGTCGCCCGGCACGCGCATCGTTGCAATTGACGCAGCCGCAATTCCATTGCGGCAGGCCCCCACCGGCCGCGGCACCCAGAACGACGATCTTCATCTTCGGGCCTCCGCGGCGGGGTCGTGGTTACAGGATCGGGTCGGTGCCGCGACCGCCTTCATCCTCTGCCGGGGCGTACATGTTGATTTCCATGCCGCAGTTCACTTCACGAAGCTTCGGAGCCTTCCAAGCCATTTTTCACCTCCACTGGCTGATTGTCTTATCGGTCAGCCTACCCCGTGGGACCGGACTGGCAAATGCTCCTTTGGTCGAATGCCGGTCAGGATGTGCTGGCGGTGGCCCCGGACAGAAATCCGCGCAGGGTTTCGGCCGCGATCGGCTTGTGAAACAGCTCCCAGCCCTGTTGCACGCAGATGTCGATCACCGCCGGAGAGCGCGAGGCGGTGATGATGCATGACGGTACCGGCCCCAGACGGGTACGGATCATGTTGAGCAGCACGGTCCCCATCTCGCCCCGGTCCAGTTGCAGATCGGCGATCACCGCATCGGGCTGAATGCCTTCGTCGTCGATCAGCGCCAGCGCCTCGGCGATCGAGGCGGAGGGCAGGACACAGACATCCCAGGCTTCCATCGCGATGGTCAGCGCGTTGCGCAATTCGGCATCGTTCTCGACCAGCAGCACGATCAGGCCGTTCAGCCCCGACGGAGCCAGTGCAGGGCCGGAGGTGCGGCGGAAACTGGTGAAATCCGGTGTCGGCGCCACCGACAATTCGACCAGAAACCCCGAGCCGCGCCCCACGGTCGAAACCAGATCGAGCGGATGGCCAAGCAAGGCGCAGGCCCGCTCGACAATGGCCAGACCCAGCCCCATCCCCTCGGCGGCAGAGGCGGCGGCGTCGAGCCGCTGGAATTCGCGAAAGATGATGTCACGCTGTTCGGCGGCAATGCCCGGTCCGGTATCCCATACCTCGAGCCGCACCGATTTGCCCCGCCGCCTTACCCCCACCACGATCTTGCCCTTGCGGGTATACCGAATGGCATTGACGATCAGGTTCTGCGCGATGCGGCGCAAATAGGTAGCGTCCGACAGCACCACCGCGCCCGAAGGGATCACCCGCAACTCCAGCCCCTTGGCGCGGGCGGTGGGGCCCAGCTCCTCGGCCAGTTGTGCCAGGATCACCCCCAGCGGCACCGGGGCACGATGCACTTCGGCCTTGCCGGAATCGAGGGTCGAGATATCCAGCAGCGCCTCGAGAATGGTCTCGACACTGTCGAGCGAGCGCCGGGCCTTGTCGGCGATCTGGTGAATCTGGGTGGGGTCCTGACCCGGCTCGATCGAGGCCATGTAGAGCTTGGCCGCCGAAAGGGGCTGAAGCAGATCGTGGCTGGCCGCCGCGACAAAGCGCGATTTCGAGGCATTGGCGCGCTCGGCCTCGGACAGGGCGTCTGCCAGTTCCAGGGTGCGTTCGGCCACCCGCGCCTCGAGCAATTCGTTGGCTTGCCGGATCGCGCGCACGGCGGCGCGTTCTGCGGACACGTCGCTGAACGAGATCACGAAACCACGGTCCGGCATCTCCTGGGCATGCACCGAGAGGGTCTTGTTCTCGCCCTGGCGGATCTCGAACCCGATCGGCGGGCGGCCGTCGGTGGCGGTGATCCAGGCACGGATGGTTTCCTCGGTGATGCCGTTCGAATATGAGGCGTTGCGGGTAAAGCCTTCGAACAGCGAGAAAAACCGCACCCCCATCGAAAAGCGCCGGGCCGGGATCGACAGCATTTCCCCCACCCGCTGGTTCCAGCCCGCCAGCCGGCCCTGATTGTCGAAGATGCACACGCCCTGATCGAGATGTTCCAGCGTGGCGCGGATCAGCCGGGCCTGATCGTCCAGCATCCGGTCGCGCTCCTGCCGCTCCAGCCGCATGATGTCGCTGACATCGGTTTGCAGGATCACGGTGCCGCCATCGGGGGTGCGATGCTCGCTGACCTGAACCCAGCGGCTGCCGACCATGCGGACGTTGAAGATGACATGATCGTCGGTGTGCCGCCGCATCCGCTGTGCCGCCCAGTCGCGCGGTGTCTTGTTTTCCGGCAGGGACAGATAGCGCGAGCCGCTGACCAGATCGACATATTGGCGAAAGGTGATGCCGGGGCGGAAACGGTCTCGGATATCAGGCATATGCAGGCCAAAGCGCGAGTTGCACATGACCAGCCGCTCGTCGGGATCGAAGAGGGCAAACCCCTCCTGCACCGTCTCGATGGCATTGGCCAGGTTCGAACGCGCCTCTTCGGTGGCGCGGTTGGCCTCGGCCAGGCGGGCGTTGGAATCGTTGAGAAGGTCGAGCGCGCGTTCCAGGTCGCGGGTGCGGTTGCGCACCTCTTCCTCGAGCAGGGCGGCGCGCTCGAACTGGGCATAGGCCGCGCCAGAGGCGTCGGTGGCCTGTTCCACACGGCGCATCAGGGCGGCGTTGATCTTGACCAGCTTCTCGATCTGCCGGTCCGGCGTGTCGGCGGGGTTGAGCAGCGATCCCGGCATGGGGCCTCACAAATCGTCGGGTGGGTAGATGGCCACGCCGGTCAGCGTCTGGTTCACATGCATCGAGTTGAACTGTTCGCCATACGTCGAGAAACCGACAACACGATTCTCTCGCAGGATGTCTGACAGCGCACCCAGAACCTGTTTCTGCTGCGCTTCCATCCGCCGCAACAGGCAATCGCACCCCAGGATTACCGCGGGCGGACCATCGGTCGAAAGGCGCGACAGTTCCTCGCGCAGATGATCGCGCATGTCGCGCGCCTCGGCCAGGGTCAGCACCAGCCCCTCGTCGATCGCGGAGAAGAATACCAGGTCGCCATTCTCGGCCACCCGCTGGATCGAGCGCACGTGATGCTGGCCCCCGATCCGGACCACGACCGGGTGGGCTGCAAAGGTAAAGGTGGTGAGTTGTTCGGGATCCTTGCCCAGAATGCGCGCATATTCGCGCGCGGCCGGTTCGGCGTTGAGCTCGTGCACCAGCCGCCGGTCGGGATTGGCGCCGGTGACCACCATGCGTTGTTCGGTGGGCGACAGGTGGTCCGTCTTGAACACCTGGATCGGGCAGCGGGTTCGGACCTGCATCAGCACCGCGGCGTTGCTGTGGGCGCGGCCTTCGTGGAATACGAACGTGGCACCGAACCGTTCGCCATCGCCCGCCGATCCACCAAACAGCGGTACCGGCCCAAGCCCGATGGCCAGATCCGAGACCAGCCGGTCCTCGAGCGTTGACAAGCCGTCGATCAGCAGAAAATTGAACTCGTGTCCCCAGTCGGGCTGGGCAACGGCCAGATCGTTGCGGGTCTGGATCATCCGGTCGATCAGGGCCTGGGGATCATAGTCCAGGAGATCGGGGACCAGCATCGTCTGCGCCTTGAAATAGGCCCGAGGCATGCCGATGGCGACAATCTCTCCCTCGGTATAGCCGGCGGCCGAAATTTCGCCTGCCGTGGTGCAGCCGACAATCCGGGTGCCTGGCAGAACCAATGCGGCGCGGGCCAGAAGGGCCGGGATATCCGCCTGGGGTGAAGCCATCAGCAGCAGCAGTTCCAGTTCGACCGGACCCAATGCTTCGGCCAAGGCCTCGACGGCATGCGGATGGTCGTGGTGCACCGAGGCGGTGCACAACACCTGAGGCGCGGCCTGTGCCGCGCGGATCGGACCCAGACTGAGGTCCAAGCGCTCCTCCCTTTTCTCCCGACTGGCAGGTTATGCCTGTTTCTGCGCCTCTGGCAAGAAACTCGAGAAACTGGTCTTTTTGGCGATCAGCACCGCCTGGGTGCGGCTTTGCACCCCGAGCTTGCGCATGATGGCGGTGACATGCGCCTTGACCGTCGTTTCGGCGATCGACAGGTCATAGGCGATCTGCTTGTTGAGCTTGCCCTCGCAGACCAGTTGCAGGATGCGGGCCTGCTGGTTGGTCAGCGCCGAGAGGCGGGCCAGCGCATCCTCGATCTCGGGCCCGTCGCCCCCATCACTGGCGATATCGACAAAGCCTTCGGGGGTGAAGACGGCGCCGGTCGAGACGGTTTCGATTGCGGTGCGAAACACTTCGCGCTGCGAATGCTTGGGCACGAAACCGGCCGCGCCTGCCTGGATCACGCCCGAAATGACCCGGTTGTCGGCCATGGAAGAAACCACGATGACCGGGGCGCGGGCGGCGGTGCGGATGCGGACCAGCCCGTCGAGCCCTTCGACATCGGGCAGGTTGAGGTCGAGGATGACCAGGTCGGGGGCAGGGTGGTTGCCAAGCCAGTCCAGCGCCTCCTCGAGCCGGGCCAGCGTCTGCACGGTACGGATACCGGACACGGCTTGCAGGGTCATCGACAGGGCATCACAGAACAGCGGGTGATCGTCGACGATAAGGGCGGAGCGAAGCGGCTGCGCCGGCGATGTCCCTGCCTGGGTCTGCATGATCCGATCCATAGTTTTGTTCATGCTACAACTGTAACGCGGGTGCGGCGAAACGCCATTGGCCAAAGGTCTAATACCGGGTCCTACCATCGGGCGATGGCGGAATTCTGCAAGAATTCCGGGCCGGAAAACATTGTTTTCCGAGCCGTTTTCCCTGGGAAAACGGCAAGCAAAAAAAACGCGCGCCCGGGGGGCGCGCGTTTGCGTCAATGGCGATGCCGTCAGTTCGCGGCGGCCAGCTGCTTGGGCAGCTTGAAGGTCCAGAGCGTGCCGCCCTGGTTGAGATAGTTCACCTTCTTGGCAACCTCTCCACCCCAGAGAGGCACAGCGCCACCCCAGCCGGAGATGACCGAGACATATTGCTCGCCGCCCATCTCCCAGGTGACGGGCTGGCCGACGATGCCCGAACCGGTCTGGAACGACCACAGGACCTCGCCGGTTTCGTCGTCAAAGGCGATGAACTTGCCCTCGGGCGTACCGGTGAACACCAGCCCGCCGGCGGTGGTCATCACGCCACCCCAAAGCGGGGCGTCGTTCTTGAACTCCCATTTCAACTCGCCGGTATCGGGATCGATCGCCTTGAGGCTGCCGATATGGTCCTCATAGTTCGGCTTGATGGTGAAGCCCGCGCCCAGGTAGGCCGCGCCCTTCTTGTAGGTGATCGGCTCGTTCCAGATATCCATGCCCCATTCGTTCGAGGGCACGTAGAAATTGCCGGTCTTCTGGCTGAAGGCCATCGGCATCCAGTTCTTGCCGCCCAGGAAAGAGGGAGAGGCAAAGATCACCTCGCCCTTGGCGCCATCGGCCGCCGCTGCCGGGTCGCCCGGACGGTTGTCCTCGTTGAAGATCGGGCGGCCGTTCTCATCCAGGCCGGAGGCCCAGGTGATATCCTTGACGAACGGCACGCCGCGCACGAACTTGCCGTCCTCGCGGTTCAGCACATAGAAGAACCCGTTGCGGTCGGCGGTGGCCCAGCGCTTGTTGCCGTCGCGGTCGGTATAGGCCACGACCTCGTTCACACCGTCATAGTCCCAGCCTTCGCGCGGGGTGGTCTGGAAATGCCACTTGATCTCGCCATTGTCGGGATTGATGCCGATGCGCGAGGCGGCATAGAGGTTGTCGCCCGAACCATCGTTGTTCTGACCGGCATCGCGCAGCCAGCTGTTCCAGGGGGCGGGGTTGCCCGCGCCAAAGACCAGCGTATCGGTCTCGGCGTCATAGGAGCCGCCCAGCCAGGTGGCGCCGCCGCCGGTCTTCCACATGTCGCCCGGCCAGGTCGCGTTCAGCGTGCCGGTCATGGTGCTTTCTTCGCCTTTGAAGGTGCCCATGTGGCCTTCGATCACGGGCCGGGTCCAGACCATCTCGCCGGTCTCGGCGTCGCGCGCCTGCACCTCGCCCACGATGCCGAACTCACCGCCCGAGTTGCCGGTGATCACCAGCCCCTTCACGATCAGCGGCGCGGCGGTATAGGAGTAGCCTGCCTTGTAATCGGCGATCTTCTTGTTCCAGACCACGTCGCCGGATTTGGCGTCCAGCGCCACGATCCGCGCATCAAGGGTGCCGAAATAGATCTTGTCGCCATAAATGGCCGCACCGCGGTTGATCACGTCGCAGCAGGGCAGGATACCTTCGGGCAGACGGGCATCGTACTGCCAAAGCTCCTCGCCGGTATTGACGTCGATGGCATAGAGCCTGCTGTACGAGCCGGTGATATACATCACGCCGTCATGGACCAGCGGCTGGGTTTCCTGCCCGCGCTGTTTCTCTCCACCCAGGCTGAAGGCCCAGGCGGGCATCAGGTTCTTGACGTTGTCCTTGTTCAGAATGTCCAGCGGGCTGTAGCGCTGCAAATGCCGGCCCATGCCGTTGGTCAATACGCTGGACGTGTTGGCCGTGTCATTGGCCAGGTCCTCTTCGGTGACACCGGCCGCCAGCGCGGTGCTGTGCCAGCCCGCTGTCGCGACCAGGCCCGCCACTGCGGCCATGATGATCTTGTTCATCGGTTTCCTCCCTTGCATCCTCTCCAAGCCGAACCACCCCAAACCGCGGGTTTTTGGCTGAGCGGTATTATTGGAACGAAGCCGCTCGCGCGAAATTGAACAAAGGTCGTAGGGTCAACCTGAGGCCTTCCGGAGGGGGATGACCAGACCAAGATCGCGCTGTGCGGTGTGCACGGCGCGGATTCATCTTTCGCTGAAGGTTTGTTTCGTAAGAAATTGATTATAAATCTTAAAATAGCATCTCTTTCCGGCGCCGGATACCCCCTCCGGCGCCGGGTTCCGGGGTTAGTCCGAGATCTTCTTGGGGTCGCGGGTGCTGAGGCTGGCCAGATAGGCAAGAATGAAATCCTGCACGGTGCGGTCCTCGATCCCGACATGGCGCATCTTGGTGCCTGGCATGAAGCCGGTATTGTCCTCCATCCAGGCGCGCAGCGCCGCAGGCGTCCAGACGATGCCCGAGGCCTCGAGCGCGATGGAATAATCATAGTCGGGATAGGTACCGGCCCCGCGCCCCAGCACGTTTTCCAGCGGTGGGCCATAGCTCTCGTGATCAGTGTCCGAGGCATGGCAGCGCCGGCATTCGGCATCATAGAGCGCCGCGCCGGCCTCGATCTTGATCTGTTCGAATTTGGTGTCGGCCAGGGCGGGCGAAGCCGCCATCATCAGCGCCAGCGCATAGGAAACAGGTCTCATTTCTCACTCCTGAATGAGGTCCCCGCCGGGGCGGGTGCAAGCGCGCGTTTCCTGCCGCAGTCTTAGCAAGCGCTGGAGCGGTTTTCCCTTGTTCTTTGGTCGAAGGCGGGCCGATCAGCCCTTGCGCCGCAGTAGGCCGCGCGCCGGGTCATACCCCCAAAAGGCCAGCCCCAGAAACACCGCCCCCGCCAGTACCGTCCAGCCCAGCGCGGGTCCGTTGAACTGGCCGTAGAGCGCAAAGCGGATCAGTTCGACCGCATGGGTGAACGGGTTCACCGCGCAGATATCGCGCAAAAGGGTCGAGCTTTCGGCCATCTTCCACAGCGGGTAGAGCGCGGTGGACAAAAAGAACATCGGAAAGATGACAAAGTTCATCACGCCCGCGAAATTCTCCAGCTGCCGGATCAGCGAGGACAGCGCCAGCCCCAGCGCGCCCAACATGATGCCCGCAACCACCAGCGCCGGCAGCACCGCCACATAACCCCAGACCGGAAGCTGGATGCCAAAGGCCGCCGCCACTGCCAGAAAGCAATAGGTTTGCAGGATCGAAATGGCGGTCGAGGCGAGCAGCCGGCAGAACAGGAGCCACCAGCGCGGCAGGGGCGAGGTCAAGAGCAGCCGCATCGAGCCCATCTCGCGGTCATAGACCAGGCTGAGGCTGGATTGCATGCCGTTGAACAGGGCAATCATGCCGCAGAGGCCCGGCACGATATAGACCTCGTAAGTGATATAGGTCTGATAGGGCGGTGTGATCGACAGGCCCAGCGCGGCGCGAAACCCGGCGGCAAAGACCAGCAGCCAGATCAGCGGTCGCACCAGCGCCGCGACGAACCGCCCCCGCTGGCGGACAAAGCGCAGCGCCTCGCGCAGGACGATGGCGCGCAGGGCGATCAGCGCGGCATTCATGCCCGTTCCCCGATCCGGTCGGATGTCTGGGACAGGAAATGCTCGCGCAGGGGCAGCGCCCCGCGCAGCGTGCCCGCGGTGCCGTCCTGCAACAGCCGCCCGCGATGCAGGATCAGCAACTGGTCGTCATCCTCGATCTCGTCGGTCAGATGGGTGGCCCAGAGCACGGTCAGCCCCCGCTCGCGCGACAGCGCATGCACATGGTCGGTGATCGCCTTGCGGCTGGCCGCGTCCAGCCCCACGGTGGGTTCGTCGAGCAGCAGCACCGAGGGGGCGTGGATCAGGGCGCGCGCAATCTCGGTCCGGCGCCGGTGGCCGCCATTCAGGTCGCGGGCGCGCTCGTGGGCGCGGTCGCTCAGGTCGAGCCGCTCCAGCGCCGCGGCGATCCGGGTTTGCGCGGTGCGCCCCGACAGCCCGTGCAGGGCGGCGAAATAGGTCAGGTTGCGCATCACGCTCAGATCCAGATCCAGCGTCGGCTGCTGGAACACGACCCCGATCCGCGCCAGCGCCGCGCGCGGATTCTTAGACAGGTCATGCCCGGCGACCGAGATCTGGCCCGAACGTGTGGTGAAAAGCCGGGTCAGCAAGGAGAACAGCGTCGATTTTCCCGCACCATTGGGCCCCAGCAACGCCGCAAACCGGCCCGGCGCCACGTCAAAGCTGACTGCGTCGAGCGCCTTGCGGCTGCCATAGGAATAGTCGAGATTTCGGACGCTTAGCCCTGTCACTTGATGGTGATCTCCAACCGCTGGGTTTCGCCGGTGCTGCCCGGTACCTTCAGGTAATAGCGGCCCGGCTTGATCGCGACAAAGCCTATCTCCATCTCGCCGGCCTCGTCGAATTCGACCGAGTCGAGGCCCAGCGGCCGGATCTCCAGCCCTTCGACCACGATCTCGTCGATCCAGATGGCGCGAAAGAACTCAGGCCCCACCAGCGCCAGCTCCTGGCTGCCGTCGCCCTGGATCTCGAACTCGTAATAGGTGCCCGATTGCAGCACCCAGGGCGCATCGGCCAGCGGCATCCCGGCCGACAGGATGATCGGCGGCAGGTCTTCCTTGTTCTTGGCCGAGAGCAGCCCGGCCAGTCCCAGCCGACCGTCATCGCCATCGGCCTGTGCGGTCAGGGGCAGGGCCGCAACCAGAAGGGCGGCAAGACAGGGTTTCAGCATCATGTGTCCTTTCCTATCACGGGCGCAGGGCGGCGCCCCAGGGGAAGCGCCCGACCTTGATGGATTTGATCGCCTCGCGGCGGGCCACGTCGATCACCGTCACGTCGCCCGAGACACCGTTGGTGGTGAACAAGAGCGACTTGTCGCTGTTGAAGGCCATGTGCCAGACCCGGCGGCCCACAAGGATGTAATCGACCACCTCATAGGTGGCGGTATCCACCACCGCCACATGGTTCGAGGGGCCAAGCGCGACAAAGGCGGTTTTCTCATCCGCCGTCAGCTCGAACCCGACCGGCTGCACCCGGTCGGGATGCACGCCCTTGACCTCGAAGGCGATCTTGGCCTTGTCGGCCTGCGTGGCCACGTCGAACACGGTCACGGTGCCACCGATCTCGGAACTGACCCACAGCTCGGCCCCGTCATGCACGAATTCTGCGTGGCGCGGGCGGGCATCGACCAGCGTATTGGCAAAAAGCTGCCGCGTCTCGGTGTCGATCCAATGCGCCATGTTGGTGGTCTCGGACGTGGTGATGGCGATGCGGCCATCGGGGCTGACCGCCATGCCCTCGGGTTCGATGCCCACGTCGATCTGGGCGATGACCCGGCGGGTTTCGGTATCGACCACGGTGGTGATCGCGTCATCCTCGTTGGCGATATAGAGATGCCGGTCATTGGGATGCAGGACAAATTGCTCGGGGTCTTCGCCCGAAGGCAGGTCATGCAGGATCTCACCCGTCTCGGGGTCCATCACCTGCACCGTGTCGCTGTCCGAGGCACAGATATAGACCCGGCTGAAATCGTGGGAAAAGGTGATGCCGCGCGGCCGCTCGCCGGTGGCGATGGTGCGCACCACCTCGAGCGTGGCGACGTCGATCACGCTGATCGTGTCGTCCTTTTCATTGGTGACCCAGATTTCCTCGGCGGCCAGCGGCGCGGCGAGGGTCAGGGCCAAAAGGGCAAGGGCAGTCCGCATGAGGCTCACTCCTGAAACGCGGTGCAACGGGATTCGGGCGCGTCGAGGCCCAGCGTGTCAAGCTCGCTGCGCTGGTGCAGGAACCCTTCGACCGGGGCCTGCATCACCACCGCGCGCTCGGTGACCACCGGGATCGGCTGGCGCAGCTGACCGTTCCAGTGACGAAAGCTCATCGGGCGGCCCTTGAAGCCGGCCAGCTCGAACGCGTCCGATAGGATATAGGCGCGCAGGGTGGCGGGATCGGTGCTGTTGGTGCGGGTGACCGCCTCGCCCAGCACACGCAGGGCCGCCCAGGCGGCATAGTCGCGCGGGCGCATGTCGCGGCCGGTCAGGTCCCAGAACCGCGATTGCAGCTGTGCCGCGCCCCATTGTTCCACCACCCGAGACCAGGCAACGGGCACCAGCCCCTCGGACCCGGCCACCGGTCGTGGCGACCAGGTATTATAGGCGATATAGCGCCCGAAATCGCCGATCTCGTCGGCGACCAGCAGGATGTCATGTTCGGCGAAATCCTGGGTGAACAGCGGCACTTCCTGGCTGGCATTGCGGCGCATGTCGGCGTCAAAGGGCCAGGGTGTGTCGGCCACGATCCTGAGGCCGAACTTGGCCGCCGAGCGACGGAGCGCCTCGGCATAGGCCAGGTCTGGGGCGCCATGGCCGGTGATCATGGCCAGCCGCGAGAACCGCTTGCGCTGCAATACCTGCATCAGCGCATCCGCCCGCATCGCCAGCGAGGGCCCCGTGTGCAACAGGTTGGCGCGGCAGTCGGCATCGCGCAGCGCGCCCTCTTCGGCAGCGGCGTTGAACAACAGCGCGCCCTGCGCCTCGGCCAGATCGGCGATGCGCAGCACCGCCTCGGCGGGGGCGTCGATGACCAGCATCCGCGCCTCGGCCAGCGCCGCGCGTGCCGCCGCCTCGAGATCGCCGCCGATCGCGACCTCATAGGTGTCGAGCATATAGGTCTGGCCCAGAAACCGACCGCTGGTCCGGTTGTCCTCCAGCCCCAGCCGGGCGCCGTCGAGGCCCAGCCCGGCGGGCTCGGGATCGAGATTGGACAGGACCGGCGGACGCTCCACTTCCTGCCGCAGATAGGCCACGCGCAGCTGCACCTCGCCCAAGGCGGGCAGGGCGGCCATTCCCATCGCCAGTGCTGCGATGATCGGTCTCAGCAGGCTTTGCACGCGCATTCTCTCTCCCTTGTCGGCCAAGGCTAGAGCGCGCGTGCGGGACGGTTCTATTCGACCAAAGTCCACATTCCCCGGCAGATCAAACCAAGGTCGAATACCAGCGCAGGGTTCGAGGCGTTATCACCAGCCCCGAACGAGGAGACTGGAGGACCGCAGATGATCAACGCTGCAAAAGCAGGTGCATTGGGCCTGTGCCTAAGCGCGGGGATGGCGCTGGCGCATGGAGACGTCGCACCGCAACCCGTCAACACCGACGCCCTGCCTGACGTGGGCGAGGAATGGCTGATCGAGAACCCCTATCGCGCCGAGGCGGCGGGAGAAGAGGTCTGGGCCGCCGCCATCCGGATCGGCGATTCCGGCTATAACCAGAACTGCGCGCGCTGCCATGGGCTGGGCGTGGTGTCGGGCGGTCTGGCGCCGGACCTGCGCTATCTCGAGGCCGCCGAATACGGCGATGAATGGTATGTCGAGCGGTTCCGCCACGGCTATACCCAGAACGGGATCACCAAGATGCCCGGCTTTGGCGAGCTGCTGGGCCAAAAGGCCGCCTGGGCCATCCGCACCTATATCGAGACCCGGCCCGACGACGGGGCGCTCGACGCCCATACGCCGCGCCTGAAGGAGATCCGCGACCAACTTGCAGCGGGCGAGGGCGATGCCGCCGTATTGGCCGCCGAACTGACCCAGATCGCCGCCGAGGTCGAGACCGCCTCGGGCGCGCCGGTGGCCGACAGCGCCGCCTCGCGCGCGGCGACCCTGATCTCGGGCGACGCGCCTGATTTCACCGCCGCTGCCGAGGCGCTGACCATCGGCCTGTCGGCGGCCCATTGAGCATGGCGCGGGCGGGGACGCTGCGGGTCGCGCTGGCGGTGTTGCTGCTTGGGACCGGCTTGGCGCCGGCCTGGGCACAGACCCGCTGCGCCGATCACGTGCCCCAGGCCCGCCCGCAGAATGCCAGCCGCGATATCGTCGGCGCCGATCTGGACACCATACAGGAACGCGGCTGGATATCCTTCGCCGTCTACGAGGACTATCCACCCTGGAGCTGGGAAGAGAATGGCGCGCCAAAGGGTGTCGATATCGATCTGGGCCACCTGATCGCCGGGGAACTGGGGGTCGAGGCCCGTTTTACCCTGGTCGCGGCGGGCGAGAACCTCGAGGCCGATCTGCGCAACTGGATCTGGAAGGGGCCCATCGTGGGCGGGCGGGTCGCCAATGTGATGCTGCATGTGCCCTATGACAGCAACTTTGCCTGCCGGGTCGAACAGGTGGTGTTCACAGGACAATACCATGTGGAGCGGATGGGGATAGCCTTTGGCAAGGCAGAGTATCCCGAGGACAAACCGGTTCCGGCCTATTTCCGCTTTGACACGGTTGGGGTCGAGAACGACTCGATTGCCGATTTCTACCTGACCGCCTTTCCCGGCGGCCAGCTGCGCGGCAACATCCGCCGCTATCCCGACATGGGTGCGGCGATGGCCGGGCTGGCGGCGGGCGAGGTCAAGACCGCGATGGGGCCGCTGGCGCAACTGGAACATGGACTGACCGCGGATCTGGATGTGCACAGCCCGCCCTTGCCGGGCTTTGCGACCGGCAGCTGGACCGTCGGGGTGGGGGTGCATTTCGCCTATCGCCCGCTGGCCTATGCCGTCGACGATGCTATCGTTGCCGGGATGGGCGACGGTCGGATCCAGGAAATTTTCCGCAGTTACGGGCTGACCTTTTCGCCGCCCGAGCTGCGCTGACAGGGCGATCGACGCGCCCCGCAGGCGGCCCTTCCGGGGACGTCTACACCCAAGGTCGAATGGAACAACCCGACCGCGCCGCGTAGCGTGGTCGCAACGGACGGAGACGAACGACATGGAACTGAGCGATTCAAAGGTGATCGCGGCGGACCGGGAAACGGTCTGGGAGGCACTGCTCTCGCCCGATGTGCTGAAGGACTGCGTACCCGGCTGCCAGGAGATGAGTGGCAACGCCGAGGACGGGTTCGAGGCCACGGTGGTGCAAAAGGTCGGGCCGGTAAAAGCCACGTTCAAGGGCGGCGTGACGCTGTCCGACATGGTGGCGCCCGAAAGCCTGACCCTGACCGGCGAGGGCAAGGGCGGGGCGGCGGGCTTTGCCAAGGGCGCGGCGCGCGTGCGGCTTGAGGCGGGCGAGGATGGTACCACCGTCCTGTCCTACGAGGTCGAGGCCAAGGTTGGTGGCAAACTGGCCCAACTGGGCAGCCGGATCATCGACGGTTTCGCGCGCAAGATGGCCGACCAGTTCTTTACCCGCTTTCAGGAAGTGCTCGAGGGGCCGGCTGAAGCGGATGGTCCCGAGACCGAAACCACTGATGATGCAAAAAAGAAAGGCTGGTTCAAACGGGTGATTTCCGGTTGAATTGCCGAAACGAGACACACAAGGGAGGATTGTCGTGCCTGAGATAAACATGGTTGTGAATGGCCGGAGTATGCGGGCTGAAGCTGAGCCACGTGCTTTGCTGTCTGATTTCCTACGCGAGGACCTGTCGCTAACGGGGACGCATGTGGGCTGTGACACCGGTCAATGCGGTGCGTGTGTCGTGCATGTGGACGGCGTAGCGGTGAAGTCCTGCAACATGCTGGCTGTCGAGGCAGCGGGATGCGAGGTTTCGACGATCGAGGGTCAGGCGGGGCCGGACGGGACGCTGAACGCGTTGCAGCAGGCGTTTCAGGATCATCACGGTCTGCAATGCGGTTTCTGCACGCCGGGGATGGTGATGTCGGCGGCGGCGCTGCTGAAGGAGAACCCGACGCCCAGCGAGGCCGAGGTGCGGGCGCATCTTGAGGGCAACCTGTGCCGGTGCACGGGCTATCACAACATCGTCAAGGCGATTTTGGCAGCGTCCGGTCAGGACGTGAGCGGGATCGCGGCCGAATAAGGCCACGCGGAGCTTTCCGCGGACCATTCTGATATCTGGAGGAGACGAGACATGCCCAAAGACAGTGGCATCGGGGCCAGCAGCAAGCGGCGCGAGGACGTGCGCTTTCTGACCGGCGCCGGCAATTACACCGACGACATCAACATTCACGGCCAGGCTTACGTGCATTTCCTGCGCTCGGACGTGGCGCATGGGCGGATCGTGTCGCTGGACACGTCTGCCGCGGCGGCGATGCCCGGCGTTGTGCGCATCTTTACCGGCGCCGATTTCGAGGGCGTGGGCGGTCTGCCCTGCGGCTGGCAGGTGACCGACAGGCATGGCCAACCCATGGCCGAGCCGGGGCATCCGGTTCTGGCGCAGGGCAAGGTGCGCCATGTGGGCGACCCGATCGCGGCGGTTGTGGCCGAGAGCCCCGAACAGGCGCGCGACGCGGCCGAGGCGATCGAGGCCGAGATCGAGGAACTGCCGGCGGTGATCGACATGAAGGCGGCGCTGGCCGAGGGCGCGGCGAAGGTGCATGACGATCTGCCGTCGAACCTCTGCTACGACTGGGGTTTCGTCGAGGAGAACAAGGGCGCGGTGGACGCGGCCTTTGCCGAGGCGGCGCATGTGACGACGCTGGAACTGGTGAACAACCGGCTGGTGGCCAACCCGATGGAACCGCGGGTGGCGATCGGCGATTATGCCCGGGCAACGGGGGAGTCGACGCTCTACACCACCAGCCAGAACCCGCATGTGATCCGGCTTCTGATGGGGGCCTTCGTGCTGGGCATCCCCGAGCACAAGCTCAGGGTGGTGGCGCCCGATGTGGGGGGCGGCTTCGGCTCGAAGATCTTCCACTATGCGGAAGAGGCGTTCTGCACCTTCGCGGCCAAGGCGCTGGCGCGGCCGGTCAAATGGACCTCGTCGCGGTCCGAGGCCTTCATGTCGGACGCGCATGGGCGCGACCATGTGTCGAAGATCGAGCTGGCGCTGGACGCCGACAACAACTTCACCGCGCTCAGGACCGAGACCTATGCCAACATGGGCGCCTATCTGTCGACCTTTGCGCCGAGCGTTCCGACCTGGCTGCATGGCACGCTGATGGCGGGCAATTACAAGACGCCGCTGATCTATGTGAACGTGAAGGCGGTGTTCACCAACACGGTGCCGGTGGATGCCTATCGCGGCGCCGGGCGGCCCGAGGCGACCTATCAGCTGGAACGCGTGATCGACAAGGCGGCGCGCGAGCTGGGGGTCGACCCGATCGCGCTCAGGCGTCAGAACTTCGTGACCGAGTTCCCCTATCAGACGCCGGTTGCGGTGGTCTATGACACGGGCGACTACAACGCCACGATGGACAAGCTGGAAGAGATCGCCGACATCGCGGGTTTTGCGGCGCGGCGGGCGGAGTCCGAGGCGCGCGGCAAGCTGCGGGGCCTGGGCGTGAACTGCTATATCGAGGCCTGCGGCATCGCGCCGTCGAACCTGGTGGGCCAGCTGGGCGCGCGGGCGGGTCTTTACGACGCGGCCACGGTGCGGGTGAACGCGACCGGCTCGATCTCGGTGATGGTGGGGGCGCATAGCCACGGCCAGGGCCACGAGACGGCGTTCCCGCAGGTGGTGGCCGAGATGCTGGGCATCGACGAGAGCATGATCGAGATCGTGCATGGCGATTCCAGCAAGATCCCGTTCGGCATGGGCACCTATGGCTCGCGCAGCCTGGCGGTCTGCGGCTCGGCCATGGTGCGGGCGACCGAGAAGATCATCAACAAGGCCAAGAAAATCGCGGCGCATCTGATGGAGGCCAGCGAGGCCGATATCGAGCTGAAGGGCGGCCAGTTCACGGTTGCGGGCACGGATAAATCCGTGGCCTGGGGCGACGTGACGCTGGCGGCTTATGTGCCGCACAACTACCCGCTGGAGGATATCGAGCCGGGGCTGGAGGAGACGGCGTTCTACGACCCGTCGAACTTCACCTATCCGGCCGGGGCCTATGCCTGCGAGGTGGAGGTGGACCCCGAGACCGGCAAGGTGACGGTGGAGCGGTTCAGCGCGGCCGATGATTTCGGCAATATCGTCAACCCGATGATCGTGTCGGGGCAGGTGCACGGCGGCCTGGGCCAGGGGATCGGCCAGGCGCTGCTGGAAAACTGCGCCTATGATCCGGAGACCGGGCAGCTTTTGAGCGCGTCCTACATGGATTACGCGATGCCGCGCGCCGATGACGTGCCGTTCTATGCTGTGGATCATTCCTGCGCCACGCCCTGCACCCACAACCCGCTGGGGGTGAAGGGCTGCGGCGAGGCCGGGGCCATCGGCAGCCCGCCTTCGGTGGTGAACGCGGTGATCGACGCGCTGCAATCGGGCGGCAAGGCGGTCACCCATATCGACATGCCGATGAGCCCGTCGCGGGTCTGGTCGGCGATGCAGGGCTGAGACGAGAGGGCGGACCGGGGGCCAGCCCCCGGACCCCCGGGATATTTTCAGCAAGAGGAAAGGGCAGGACCCGGCCCTCTTGGAGGAGGAACGAGATGTATAATTTCGAGTTTGAGCGGCCCGGCAGCGTGGCCGAGGCGGTTGCGGCGCTGAAGAGCGAGGAGGCGCAGGCGCTGGGGGGCGGGCAGACCCTGATCCCGACGCTGAAGCAGCGGCTGGCGGCGCCGGCGAAGCTGGTGTCGCTGGGCGGCATCGCCGAGATGAAGGGTGTGTGTCTGAACGACGATGGCTCGCTGTCGATCGGCGGCGGCACCACCCATGCCGAGGTGGCGCGCGCGGCGGCGGCGCATTACCCGGCGCTGGCGGCGCTGGCCGGCGGCATCGGCGACCCGGCGGTGCGCAACCGGGGCACCATCGGCGGCAGCTTGGCCAATAACGACCCCTCGGCCTGCTACCCGTCGGCGGCGCTGGGGTCGGGGGCGACCATCGTGACCGACCGGCGCGAGATCGCGGCGGACGACTATTTCCAGGGCCTGTTCACCACGGCACTGGACGAGGGCGAGATCATCACCAGCGTGCGCTTCCCGGTGCCGGAGAAGGCCAATTACCAGAAGTTCCTGCAACCCGCCTCGCGCTTTGCGCTGGTGGGCGTGTTCGTGGCGCACTATGCCGGCGGCACAAGGATCGCGGTGACCGGTGCGTCCGAGGATGGTGTGTTCCGCTGGAGCGCGGCCGAAGAGGCGCTGGCCAGCGGCGCCGCACTGGACGGAATGGCACCCGAGGCGGACGGCATGATCGCCGACCTGCACGGCACCAAAGCCTATCGCGCCCACCTGACAGGCGTCCTCACCCGCCGCGCCCTCCAGGCTATGGCCTGACACCAAAACCCGCGCGCGCCAAGCCGCGCGCGCGGACCTCTTCTCAAAGAGCAACATCGCAGAGTTTGCAAAGGCAAACTCTGTTAACAAAATCTCATCAGAGATTTTGGGGGCTTTGCCTCGAGCGCCGGCGCGCCAGGATCAGCGGCACGCATTGATTGGGCGAGTCGTGAATGGTCACGCAGTCGAGACACTGGAAGCATTCGTCATAATCGATTTCTCCGCCCGGCCGGATGGCGCGATAGTTGCAGCGTACCCGGCAGAGCTGGCAGGGGCTGCCGCATTCGGGTCGGCGTGGTATCCAGCGACGCAGGCGCAACAGCCCGCCAATCGCCATCAGCGCGCCCAGCGGGCAGACATAGCGGCAGAACCCCTTGAAGGTCACCATGGAGAGGGCGACCCAGGCCCCGGCATAAAGCGCGAAATACCATTCGCGCAAAAAGAAGGTGGTGATCGCGGTCTTGAACGGCTCCACTTCGGCTGCGGTTTCCAGTTCGCCGGGCGCCAAGAGCACCACCGCCACCAGACCGGCCAGCACCGCGTATTTCAGCCATTTCAATCGCCGGTCCCAGGCGTCGGGCAGGGGCAGGCGAGGCAGGCGCAGCCAACGACCCAGATGATGGGCGAATTCCTGCATCGCGCCATAGGGGCAGAGCCAGCCACAGAACAATCCGCGCCCCCAGAGCAGGAAGCCCAGCACCGCAGCGCCCCAAAGCAGCAGCGAGACCGGATCATAGAGCAGGAACGCCAGACTGCCGCCATCCAGAGCACCACGCAGCACCGCCAGCGGCGTCACCACCGACAGCTGGCCCTGTGCCCACCAGCCGATAAAACCCAGTGTTATTGCCAGCACTCCCAATCGCAGCGGGACATAGGCGCGCAGCGCCGCCAGCTGGCTTTGTCGCAGCAGCAGCGCCGGCACCAGCAACCCCAGAAACACCGTGAGCAGGCCGATATCGAACGCGCGTCCACGCAGCGCCTCTTGCCAGGGCGGCAGCGCAGTGGGGCCGGTTTCAGACAGAAAGAACCGTTCGGGCGTGGCATGGGTGAAACTGAAGCTGCGCGCACCGATCACCGGCTGGAAACTGCCATGAGCACGTTGCACTTGCAGGGTCAGCTCCCAGTCCGAGGCCGGATCGAAACCCAGCCGCCGGTCGGCCCGCAGGATCATTGCGCGGCCTTCGGGCAGGCCGGGCGCCAGTTCGACAAAGAGATCCGCATCGCGCAGGGCTACCGGCAGGCTGCCTTGTTCCGCCGAAACCAGATCGGGGGCGGTGTTGCGAACGAAATCCTCGCCCACCAACCCGTGACGCGCGGTCTCGATCAGCAGGATCGGTTCATCATGGGGAGAGAGCGTCTGAAACTGCTGCAATTCTTCCAGCGTTTGCGCCGACAGGACGGCGCGGGCAATCGCGGGCGGACCCAGATCGAGGATCCAGAGGTCGACAAAGGGCGCTTGGGGATCGGCCAGCGCCTGCGCGTCGTCGCCCGCCCAGAGGGTGCCGTCGAACCCTGCCTGCACCTGCGCGTTGCTGACCACGTGATGGCTGGCGATCCCTTGGGCCACTAGCGCGGCCCAGTCGAGCGGTTCGTCATGATCGGGGTCGGGCGCGCGCGGCGGCGCGGTGGCGATGCCCTGCATGCGTTCGCGCGCCACGGCCAGGCTGGCGGCCAACACGGTTTCATGGGCGATGCGGACCGAGGCGGTGGCCTTGGTCACCCCGTCCAGATAGGTCAGTGCCGAGGCGCCGCCGCCGCTGTTGCCATAGGGCGTGCCCACCACCATCGGCGTGGCGATATTGAGACCGCGATATTGTTCCAAGAACTGTTCGAACGGCGCCACGCCCAAGCCCGAGACAAAGATCGGCTCGTTCTGTTCGATCAGGCGCACCTCAATGAAGCTGCCCTCGGCATCCAGCATCACCAACAAGTTGACCGGGGCACCGGAAAAGCCGGGGAGGGGGGCCAGCGGTTCGGTTTCGAACACATAGCCCGCCGGTTTTCCATAGACGTCGATCAGCGAGAATATCCCGGTATCCTCGACCACTTCGCCCAGCAGCAGCGGTGGTTTGACATAGGCGGCGATCTGGTCCGGCGTCAGCGGATCGGCCCCGGCTACCATGGCCGCCAGCATCAGACAGAAGGAGAGTAAAAGCGCACGCATGGCGCCAAGGCTAGGCCGGGTTGCGGGGTGTGTGACATTGGACCAAGGTCTTAGGAGTGGCCGTTGAAGAACGTGGGGCAAGCAGAAGCAATCTCTGGATACTTCAACTTATTAGCGCTTGACAGCTTGTGCGATCCGGGTCCCAATCGCCCAACCCTGGGGCAATGGAGATCGTGCATGCGGCTTGTGGCTGCACTGTTGGCAATTGCCTTGTTGGTGGATGCGGGTTCGGCTTTGGCCGAGACCTCTGACGCCATCCGCGCGCGCAAGCCCGACCTGTTCCATCCTGAAACCGGCCTCAGGATCGACCGTCATCGGGCACCGGTGCCCGAGGATATTCCGCCGCCTGCAAGCAAGATCTCGGCCCTTTGGGCGCGCAAGCTGATCGCGCGCGGTGCGGTGGCGCTGGATGTCTATGGTGCGTCGCAATCGCGCTATGACGAGTTGGACGGCACCTGGCTGGTGCCGGAACCGCGCCAGAGTCTGCCGGGCGCGGTCTGGCTGCCCGAGGTCGGGCGCGGGGTGCTGGAACCTGCCATGCAGGCCTATCTGGAGCGCGAGTTGCAGCGGCTGACCGGTGGCAGCAAGGCCCGTGCCATCGTGGTGTTCTGCGTGGCCGATTGCTGGATGAGCTGGAACGCCGCGCAGCGGATCGCCGGGTTGGGGTATCTTCAGGTGCACTGGTTCCCGCTGGGCACCGATGGCTGGCGCGAACTGGGCTGGCCGCTGGAGCCGGTCGAACCGGTGCCTGTTCCGGTGGACTGACCGGGCGCTAGTTCGCGCGCGGCAGCACCGCGCGCTCCACGCCGGGGAACAGATGCGCGACCGAGCGGTGAAACTCCTGCGGTTGCGCGCCCATGGCGGCGAACTCCTCTGGCAGCGGCAGATCCATCACCTCGACCATGTCGAGGCCGGTGCGGGCGGCATCATGCAGGGTCTCGTCCAGCCAGGACAGATAGGCGCGGGTCTGACGCAACGCCGCGCCGGTACGGTCGAACGGACCATGGCCCGGCAGCACGGCGGGGGCGCCCAGCCCTTCGAGCGTGGTGAGCGCCTCTTGCCAGCGCGCCAGATCCGCGTGCGGCGTGGTGGGGGCGCGGTCGAGAAAGGCGAGATCGCCGGTGATCAGCAACCCGGTTTCAATGTCGACCAGCGCCAGATCGGCCTCGGTATGTCCGCCGAGCGGCAGCGCGGTGAACCGGCGACCGTCTATGGTCACTTCGCCCCCGTCCAGCGCGGTATTGGGCGGCACCGGCTCGGTGCCGCGCATCCAGTCGCCCAGCAGCCGATACATGTTGTCGGCGAAGGCGTCGCCGTCGCGGCGGGCGGCCTCCAACGTCTGGCCTAGGGCAAGGATCGGCCGGTCGGCAAAGACCTGGTTGCCAAAGAAATGATCCGGGTGGTGGTGCGTGTTGACCACCGCCGACACGCCGCGCAGGTCGAGCGGTCGCAGGGTTGCCGCCAGCGCCTCGCCATAGCGGCGCGAGGGACCGCTGTCGATCAGGATCAACCCCGATTGCCCCTGAAGAACGGCGCAATTGACGATGGCACCGCCATTGACCTTGTCGAAATAGTCGGTGACGCCCTCGATCATCCAGACGCCGGGCAGCACCGGGCGCGGCGCCAGATCATAGCGCAGCTTTGCCTGCGCAAAGACCGGGGCGGCGGGCAGGGCGGACAGTCCCAGCCCGGCGGCGGCACCGGCCAGCAGGGCACGGCGGCTTGGCATCAGTTGACTTCCTCGCCCGTCAGCGTGCCCGCGATCTGGTTGCCGTTGTTGTCGCGCCCGCTGACATGCAGCAGCGGCGGCATCCGTGCGGGGTCGAAATAGAGGGTAAAGGCCGGGTCTTCGTTCACCGGTTCGCTCAGCGCCAGCCGCGCCAGTTCCTGTCCGGCGTCGTTGGTAAAGCTGAGATCGCGGATGATGAAGACCGGGATGCCATCGGCCAGCCCGGTATCCATCGGGTGATCCACGATCAGCCGGGCCCGCCCGGTGGCGGCCCAGAGCCGGCCATGGATCTCGCCCAGCTTCTCCTCCCAGTCGTCCGAGGCATAGGCCTGCGCGGGTGCGGTACAGCCGCCGCCCGCCGCGTCGATCAGGGTGCCGCCCACATGCCAGCTGCCGCTTTTGGTGCGGACCGAGGCGCGCACGGCGGTGGCCTGGTCGATCTTGAAGCGCAGCGCCAGTTTCGCCTGCGCCTCGCCGGGAAAATAGCTGAGGATCTTGGGGATCGGGCCGTAATCGGCTGTGACCACGATCTCCTCGACATCGGGGATGGCGGTGGCGTCGATCAAGAGGGGCACGTGAAACGCATCCTCTGCGGCGGCGGGCGCAAACACGCGCACCCGGTCGTCGAACCGGATATCGGCGGGGTCGCCCAGGATCGCGATCTGGTGGTCCTCCCACATGCCCGAGGCAAACGGATCGTCAAGCGGCACTTGCGGCGTGTCGGCGGCCAGCGCCGCACCCGCCAGCAACGTGGCGCACAGGGAAAGCCCGTATCTGAACATCTCTCTCTCCTCCGCGCCGCATTGGGCCAGATGGCGGCGCGAAGGGCAATGGCACTTTGGTTCTATACCGCCTGCTCAGGTCTTGAACACGCGGTAGATGGCCGGGATCACCAGCACCGTCAGCAGGGTCGAGCTGAGCAGCCCGAAGAGCAGCGACAGCGCCAGCCCCTGAAAGATCGGGTCGGTCAGGATCACCGCCGCCCCGATCATCGCCGCCACCGCGGTCAGCAGGATCGGCTTGAACCGGATCGCGCCTGCCTCGATCAGCGTCTCGATCTTGTCCAGCGACGGGTCCGCATGGCGGATGAAGTCCACCAGCAGGATCGAGTTGCGCACGATGATCCCCGCCAGCGCGATGAAGCCGATCATCGAGGGCGCCGAGAAGGGCGCGTTGAACAACCAATGCCCGATGATGATGCCCAGAAAGGTCAGAGGCACCGGCGTCAGCACCACCAGCGGCAGCCGGAACGAGCCGAATTGCGCCACCACCAGGATGTAGATGCCCAACAGCGCCACACCAAAGGCCGCGCCCATGTCGCGGAAGGTGATCCAGGTGACCTCCCATTCGCCGTCCCACAGCAGGGTGATGCCGCTTTCATCCTCGGGCTGGCCGTTCAGACGGATCTGGGGCTTGGTGCCTTCGGGCCAGTCCATCGCATCCAGCGCCTCGGCCACCGCGAGCATTCCGTAAAGCGGCGCCTCGAAATCGCCGGCCAGTTCGGCCATCACCATCTCGGCGGCGCGCCCGTTATGACGGAACACGGGGTACGAGGCGCGCTCTTCACGCAGCTCGACCACATCGCCCAGCTCGACCACGCCGCGCGCACCCGGCAGCACATTGGCCGGAACCGGGGTCGACAGGAACCGTTCGTCCACCACCCGGTCGGCGCTGTCGCGCGCGACCTCGATGGGGATCGGGCGGCGGCCCTCGCCCCGGTGCGAATAGCCCACCGTCTGGCCCGCGTTCAGGATCGCCAGCGTCGAGAAGACGTCATGCTCCTGCACGCCGAAGAACTCCAGCTGATCGGTCGAGACCGTGGCCCTGAGACGGCGGGCCTGAGTGCCGAAACTGTCATCCACATCGACCACGAAAGGCACGCTTTCGAACGCCTCGCGGATGCGGGTGGCGGCGGCGCGGCGGCTGTCGGCATCGGGGCCATAGACCTCGGCCAGCAGGGTGGCGATGACCGGCGGGCCGGGGGGCGGCTCGACGGTTTTCAGCACCGTGCCCTCGGGCAGGTCGAGCGTGGAGAGCCGCTGGCGGATATCCAGCGCGATGTCGTGGCTGGTGCGCTCACGTGCATCCTTGGGCAGCAGGTTGATCTGTACATCACCCAGTTCGGGCCGGGCACGCAGATAGTAATGGCGCACCAGCCCGTTGAAGTTGAAGGGCGCCGCATCGCCCGCATGGGTCTGGGCCGAGATCACCTCGGGCAGATCCAGCACGCGACGCGCCACCTGTTGCGCTACCGCGTCGGTCTCCTCGACCGAGGCGCCTTCGGGCAGGTCGATCACCACCGAGAGTTCGGACTTGTTGTCGAACGGCAAGAGCTTGACCGTCACGTCGCGGGTATAAAGCGCGCCCAGCGAGCCGAAGGACAGAACCGCCGCCACCAAAAGGAACAACCCGCTGCCGGATTTGGTGCGCAACAGCGGACGTGCCACCGCGCGATAGAGGCGCCCCAGCGTGCCGCCATGCTGGGCGGCCTCGTCATGGGCATGGGCGGGCGCGCGGCCGGCGATCTTGACCATCAGCCATGGGGTGATGATCACCGCCACGAAAAAGGAAAAGATCATCGCCGCCGAGGCATTGGCGGGGATCGGGCTCATATACGGCCCCATCAGCCCCGACACGAACAGCATCGGCAGCAGCGCCGCCACCACGGTCAGCGTGGCGACGATGGTGGGGTTGCCCACCTCGGCCACCGCGCGGATCGCCTTTTGGGTGCGGCTGGCGCTGTCGGGCATGGCCCAGTGACGGGCGATGTTCTCGATCACGACGATGGCGTCATCGACGAGGATGCCGATGGAAAAGATCAGCGCAAACAGTGACACCCGGTTCAGCGTGTAGCCCATGACCCAAGCCGCAAAGAGCGTCAGCAGGATGGTGACCGGGATCACCACCGCGACCACGATGCTTTCGCGCCAGCCGATCGAGAACAGCACCAGCACCACGATGGACACGGTGGCCAGGCCAAGGTGGAACAGCAGCTCGTTGGCCTTTTCATTGGCGGTCTCGCCATAGTCGCGGGTCACCGTGACCTCGACACTGTCGGGGATCAGGTCGTGCTCCAGAAGATGCACCCGGTGCAGGATCTCTTCGGCCACCACCACGGCATTGGCCCCGGCGCGCTTGGCCAGCGCCAGCGTCACCGCCGGGCTGCGGCGGATCTCGCCGCTGTCGTCGCGGGTGACATTGGCCACGATCCGCTCGGACGTGTCGGGGACAAAGCGCACATCGGCCACGTCGCGCACATAGACGGGCCGGTTGTCGCGGGTGGTCAGCAGCAGGTTGGCGATCTCGGCGGGCGCGTGCAGCGTCTCGCCCGCCACCAGCGCGATCTGTTCGCCGCCATCGCGCACCAGCCCGGTGGCCAGCGCCCGGTTGGCGCCCTCGACCTTGGCCGCCAACTGTTGCAGCGTCACGCCGTACAGCGCCAGCCGTTCGGGGTCGGGCGCGATGCGGATCGCCTCGGGCGCTTCGCCCACCAGATAGGTCAGGCCCACATCGCCGATCTTGGCCAGTTGCACCTGCAATTCCCGCGCGATGCGGGTCAGGTCGTTGGCCGAGACATCCCCGGCCCCGTCGCGCGGCGACAGGGTCAGCGAGACGATGGCCACGTCGTCGATGCCCCGCCCGACGATCAGCGGCTCGCCGATGCCCACCGGGATGCGGTCCATGTTGGCGCGCACCTTGTCATGCACGCGCAGGATGGCGGTATCGGCAGGGGTGCCGACCAGGAACCGGGCGGTGACCATGGCATAATCGTCGCCGGTCTGCGAATAGACATGGTCCACATCGCCGATCGCCTTGACGATGGTCTCCATCGGTTCGGTGACCAGTTTCACCGCATCCTCGGCCTTGAGCCCCGGTGCCTGGATATGGATATCAACCAGCGGCACCGAGATCTGCGGCTCTTCCTCGCGTGGCAGGCTGATCAGCGCCACCAGCCCCATGGCAAGGGCCGCAAGGATCATCAGCGGCGTCAGGGCCGAGCGGATGAAGCCGCGTGTCAGCCCGCCCGCGATGCCAAGGGGGGTGTTCTGTGATCCCTCACTCATGATCGGCCACCAGCACTTCGCCACCCTTGAGGCCGGACAGGATTTCGATCAGGCTTTCGCCCTCGTCCTCGACCGGGGTGCCGATCACCACCACACGTTCGGTGGCGCCGCCATCCGGTCCGGCGACGCGCACGAAATCAAGACCCATGCGCGAGGCGACCGCCGCGGGTGGCACCGCCACCACCTCGGCCCGGCCCACCGGCAGGCGCACCAGTACCCGGCGCCCGATGAATTCGGAGGACAGGCCAGCAACCTCGACATCGGCGATCACCCGGCCATTCTCGATCTGGGGATAGAGCTTGGCGAGGGTGCCGGTCTCGGCGCCCTCGATCCCGGCGATGGCGATGCTGTCGCCCTCGGCCAGGAAATCGGCATGCCGCTCGGGCACGGCGAGGCGCAGGAAGAAGCCGCCGCCGCCGATCACCGCGATCATCTCGCCCGGCAGCACCACCGAGCCTTCGGTCACCGGAACGTCGATCACCGTGCCGGTGATCGGCGCCAGGATGCGGCCCTCGTCGGTGCGTTGCAACAGGACGTCCCGCTGGGCGCGGGTGGTGCCGATCCGGCCCTCGATCACCTGCACGCGGGTGCGCAGCGCGTCGACATTCTGTTCGGTGGTCACCCCGCGTTCCAGCAGGTTCTGGCCGCGTGTCAGCTCGGCCTCGGCATTGCTCAGCTCCGATCCCAGCGCGTTCAGCTGCGCGTCGATGGCGCGCAGTTCCAGCTCCAGCTTCTCGTCCACCGTGGTGCCGATCTGCTGGCCCCGGGTGACGGCGCTGCCCTCGGCCACGGTGATTTCCTGCAAGATGCCACCCAGCCGCGACCGGGCGGGCAGGCTGTCGCGCGGTTCGACCTTGGCAAAGACCGTTTTCCATTCGGTGACGGTGACGCGGCGGGCGGTGGTTTCGGCCAGCACGGGCGCCGCGATCAACGCGGCAAGGCTCATCAGCAGGGCAGGGAGGATCACTTTCATAGGGCACCTTTCGGTTCGGTCGACCGATCTGGGTGACGGGTCGAAACCGCTTGGTTTCTATATATTCAAAAAAACGATTGCGTTTCAATGGGCGGCCCGTGTTTTTTGCATGAAACACAGCGCCAAAGCGTCGCGCCGGGGGGCATTATGCGCGGGCGATTACTGCGCTTATCCCGTTGCAAAACTTGGAAAAACGCCGTCTGGGGACGGGCAGGGCATGGTGCAGCGCATCCAGAGGCGCCCCGGCGGGGGCCTTGAGTTCGCAAACGGTCCAGGACTCGCGATGCGCCAGCTGTCCGTCAGGGCGTGCATAGGAGATGTCGCGATCAAAGGTGATGCGCAGCCCGTTCAGGCTGTAATAGGAGCGGCGATAGCTGACCTCGACCATCGGCATCAAGGTGCCGTAGTCGCGGTCGAAATGACCCTGTCTCAGCAACCGTGCTTCAGTTCCGGCATCGACGGGCCGGGTGGTCTTGAACCGTCCCTCGACCGAGGAGATCTTGGTCTCCAGCACCGCGCCTGCGTCGGTCTGTTCGGGATAGCGGCGCAGGCGAACCTTCTTGCGCGGCAGCACCCCTTCCTCTGAGTCCGAAAACATCTGCAACCCTGTGGTGTCGAAATAGACCGAGCGGATCAGCCGCGCGGGATAGAGCGGCACCATGCCACGGCCTTGCAGATCGGCTTGCAGGCGGGCCATGTCGCTTGCCGTCAGAACCACCTTTTCTTCGATCCGGAAGCTCATCCGCTGTCCCCGTGCGGATCGAGGACCGAGTCGGCGTCGACCCAGCCCGCCGGACCGTTGCATTGGCCGGGACCAAGGCGCAGATAGGCGCCGGGGAATTCCTGTTTCTTGCGAAAGACCTCGTGGCAGAACAGCGTGGCCTCGATCCCGACCCGGTCGACGGTCACGCTTGATCCGTCCTTGGACGAGATGCCTATGGCGCTGGCACGCGCGTCCAGATCGCCGATGGCGACCGCGCTTGCCTCGCCGACCGACACCGCCTTGTCGCCGCAGTTGGCCGCCAGTACCAGATCGAACCGATAGTGGCCGCCGCTGAGATCCAGACAGTCATTGCCCGCGCCGGTGATCCTTGTCTCGGCCACATGCAGATCGGCAAAGTCCATGTCCACCGCATCCGAGGCGGCATCGTGGACCTCGAGCAGCGCGATGTCCCCCCGGCTGGAGACGATGTTGACGCCGTCTTCGCATCCGCCGCCTTCGGTGCTGATCCGCACCCGGGAGAGGGTCATGCCATAAAGGGTCAGGCAGCCGGTCAGCCCATAGGGGTTGAACCGCTGCTCGGGCGGGGCCTCGGCAGCGGCGGGCGGCGGGGGCAGGCCCTTGAACGCGATCTCGACCCCTTCCAGCCGGTCGCCCATCAAGAGGGCCCAGTCGTCAGGTGCCGACTGGGTCAGCACCAGCCGCCGGCCTTGCGGGTCCGGCTCTATGGCAAGGCCCGGGCTGTGGCGCAGGGTCAGGCCCCAGCCGGTCAGGGGCGTGGTGGTATAGGCCGTGCCATCCGCTGTTTGCGCGGTCAGGGTCATGGTCAGTTTCATGCCGTCCAGAACCGCGCCCGACAGGGCCGCCACATGGGCGGCGCGGTCCAGAACCTGTGTTTCGCAGTTGTCGCGGGAGCAGAGCTCTGCTGTTGCGATCCCGCTGGCCGGATCGGCGGCGGCGATGTCCCGGCTGCGGGCCTCGGGCAGTCGCTGGAAGAGGCGCGCGCGGAAGACGGGCCAGGGATCGGCGAGGGCGGCCCCGGTGGCCTCCGAGGGCAGGACCAGCGCGGGCAGGTTCGCGGCCAGACGGTCCAGCAGACGAGCCGCCGCATCGGGTGCGCAGCCGCTGTCGCAGAGCGCCCGGTAGCGCGCGGTCAGGTCGGCGCCGTCCAGCGCGGCCACCGCCGCTTGAAGTCGGGCCATGCGTTCGACGCTGAAATGCGGTGCATAAAGCACCTTGTCGAGTGCGCGCAGATAGCGCGGATCGGCCCGTTTCGGATCGGCCTCACCATCGTAATAGATCGGCTCCATGCCTTGCAGAAAGGCGTTCCAGTAGAATTTGCGGTTATGCGGGCGCAGCCCGTGGCTGGCGCGCATGGCGAACATCAGCGCGGCATAGTCCCACCAGATGCGCGCGGCCTCGGCGCTGTCGGTTGCGGGCACAGGCATGCCGGTCAGGGCCTGCGAAGGATCGGGCGCATGGGCGTTGCCGTAGGTGGCGTAAGCGGCCTGTAACCGGGTGAAGGCATCCGCCGTCATCGCCACCGAGGCAGCACCGCGCTCGACCCATTTGCCGTTGACCACCCGCGCCAGGCCCAGATCCTCGAGCAGATAGCCGCCCCGGTCCGACCACAGCGCCAGCAGCGCCTCGTCGCCCTCGAACATCGGGCCTTCGCGGCGGCGGTTGTGTTCCAGAAACTCCTTGGCCACGGTTTCCTGCCATAGCATGCGCACCGGCGTGCCGTTCTGCACCACATCGACGACCCGGGTACGCGGCGCCAGAAAGCCCAGCCGCGACAACAGCAGGGTGGCCAGCACCTCGTTTTCGGAATTGCGGGTTTTTTGCAGGAACAGCTTGAACCGTACCGCATGGGCGATATTGCCCTCGTCCAGACGGATGTTCAGGCTTTGCAGCAGGCGGCCCCGGTCCAGCTCCACATGATCCTTGAAATCGCCGTTCTGGCGCAGTCGGGCAGGAAAGTCGCAACGGCCGAAATCGTAGAATACCGAGACGGTTCCGTTAAAACTCCGCTTGTATTTCTCGGCGATCTGTTCGCCATCCGACGTAATGATCCGCAGCCCGTTGCGGGCCCATTTTCGGGCCTTGTCGACGCTCACTTCGATCCGCCGGACCGAAGCAATATCCGCCAGTTCCGCCCGGTATTGCCCGGTCGGAAAGTCGCAGCCCGCCTCGGCCACCACCGCCAGCAGCAGGGCGGGCAGTGCAGTCAGAAGGCGCCGCCACATGGCGTTCAGGCCGCCGCAAAGGCGATGCGGGTGATCCCGGTCTGGCCGTTGACCGCACCGCTCAGCGCCAGCAGGTCCTGCCGCGAGGGGCTGGCAAATCGATAGACGACCCCCTCGGGTGTCTTGTCGAACCCGACCAGCGCGGCATGGCCCAGCAGGTCGGGCATCTCGGTTTCGGAGAACACCTCGAGCGTGTGCAGCGCATTGCCCTCGGTAAAGGACGTTGTGTAGAGCGGCACCCCCCGGACCCGTCGCGACCACCGGTTGAACAGTTCCGCCACCACCAGCGTACCCACCGCGCTGCCGACCAGCAACACCAGCCACGAGACACTGACCGCGGCCGCGATCCCGCAGGAGATCATCAGGAAATAGGTCACCAGTTCCAGCGGCGATTTTACCGGGTTGCGGAAGCGCACGATCGACAGCGCCCCTACCATGCCCAGCGACAGCGCGATATTGCCCGAGATGACCGAGGTCAGCGAATAGGTGACCAGCGGCAACAGAAGCAATGTCAGCGTATGCGAAAAGGTCCGGATCCAGGTCTGGCCTGAAAAGATCACCGCCTGACGCACCAGCAGCGAAGCGCAAAGCAGCAGCGCAACCGCCAGCAGCTTGTCCAGTTCGGATGACAATACGCCCATATCCCCCCTCCCGAGATGTGCGGCAATCCTGAAGGGCGGCAACACCGAACCTGCGCCATGCTTACGCGCGTCACATGGCTGTCCAGCGAAATCGGCAAGGCCCCCACCTTTGGATCACGCTTCTTGCGACCGGTGCCTTCGACCCCCCCGAGGCAACCGGATACGAGTATCCTAATCAGTAACTTGCCTTGTGGCCACGGTAATCGACCACGTTGGAAACTGTCTGTTTCCGAAACCGGTACCCCTAGCGCCGCCTGCGACGCAAAAGCGCCAGCAGGGCCTGCATTTCAGGCAGGCGCAACAGAGCGCATCCAGCCAGGAACAGCAGTCCGACGGTCAGCGCATGGGCGCACAGCAGGGCCAGGTCGCCCAGGTCCAGTTGCCACCAGACCAGCGTCGAGACCGCCGCCGCAACCACCGCGGCGCCGATCATCAGGGCGATCTCGCGCAGGTCGTGCCAGGTGCCCAACGCGCCGTGGCGGCGATGGAGCGCGCGTGCCAGCACCAGCGCCGACCCGGTCGAGGCCAGCAGGATCGAGCTTGCCACCCCCTTGAGGCCGAACAGCGCGCCCAGCGGCAGGCCGGCGGCAAAGCGGATCAGTAGCGCGACCGCCGAGAACCACAGGAACACCCGCACCAGCGGCAGCCCGTCATCGGCCAGCGTCGCCGGCAGAAAGGCGGCCAGCACCGCGTTCACCAGCAAGAGTGGCGCCAGGAAACGCACCAGATCGGCGGTGGCGGCGGTGTCCTCGGCGGTAAAGGCGCCACGTTCCAGCAGAAAGGTAATGAGCGGTGTTGCCGCGATCATCACGAAAGCCACCAGTGGCAGGGTCAGGAACAGGCTGATCCGCACGGCGGCGGCGATGGTGGGGCGGGCGCCGGCCTCGGCCCCGGCGGCATGGGAGTATTCGGTGTAATAGGCCGAGTTCACGGCCGAATTGACGGCGCCGGGGGCCGCGCTCAGCAGGCGCTGGGCGACAAACATGATGGTGACGCCACCCAGACCGGTCAGCGAGGCAAGCGCCGCGTCGGCCCAGCCCATCGCCATCTGTGCGGCGGCGTTGATGGTGACGGCGGCAGCCCGGCGCGGCGTGGTCGACCGGCGCGGCATCGAATGACCGCCACGGTCCATCCGGCGCAGGTCGCGCAGGCCCTGAACCACGATCATCAGCGCCATAAGCGCGACCCCGATGACCAGCGCCCATGACAGCGACAGCGGCGTCACCGCCGCGCCCATCACCAGGAGAACCGGCAACAAGGTCACGCGCGGCAGCAGCCGCGCCAGCGTGGTCAGGCCAAACCGGCGGCGGGCAAAGTTGAACGCGCCCGCAAGCGCGGCGATCCCGGTCAGCGGTAGGCACAGCGCGACCACGCCCAACAGCTCGGCCGCCTGTGCCAGCCGGTCGTCGTCGAAGCCCGGCGCCAGCAGCCGTACCACCGGTTCGGCAAAGACCCACAGCGCCAGCGCGATCAGGCTGAGCAACCCCACGATGGGGATGCCGAAACGCAAGAGCGCCCGCCGCATGCCGGCATGACCGCCGCTCTGCACCTCGCGCACGAATTCAGGCACTGCCAGCTGGTTGGTCGCCTCAAAGGCCATGGCGATGGCCGATAGTACGAAGCGGCGTACGGTGAAATAGGCATCTGCTGCCGGGGTGGTGCCAAAGGCGGCGGTTTGCAGCACGATCAGCAGAACGCTGAGCAGCAGCCCCACCAGCTTCAGTCCGGTCATCAGCACGATATTGGCCAGCAGGCGCGCGGCGGACATGATACGGGTCAGGCCTTTCTGCCGGGGGCTGGGCCGCGCCCGAACAGACGGGCGGCGGTCGCGTCCGCCGGGAAACAAAGTGTTTCGGAGCAAATCATCGAGATTAAGGTTGAATGCTTTCCAGCCTTGCATGCAACATGAATCATTCGTTCCGTCCGCCACATTGTGCAGTGGGTGGGGGCGGAAACCGTCGGGGGGACGGATGTACGCGTATGAACGCATTACCGATCCGGCCGGGTTCGCCGCGATCGAAGGTGAGTGGCACGCGCTGGCCAAGGCCAGCGATGGCGGCGTCTTTGCCAGCCACGCCTTTCTTCTCAGCTGGGCCGAGACATATGGCCGGGGCCGCCCGCTGGTGGTCTCGCTTTTGCGCCACAAGGGAAAGCTGGTGGGCGCCATGCCGATGTTCCGCACCGGAAAGGCCCGCGCGGTGGCCGCCATGGGCGAGGGACGGGCGGGCATGGCGCAATGGCTGCTGCATCCCGACCTGCCCGATGCCGACGCGGCGCTGGCGGCGCTGCTGCGGCCCGACTGGCTCAGCTTCTGGCGGCTGGAGCCGCTGGAGACCCCGGATGCCGAGATGCTGGAACGCGCGGCCCGGCTGGCCGGGCTGGCGGTGCGGCGCAAGGCCACCATGAGTGCCTGCAGCGTGACGGCCAATGGCGATTTCGACAGCTATCTGGGCGGGCTCAAGTCCAAGACCCGGCAGGTGTTCCGGCGCAGCGAGCGCAAGCTGGCCGAGATGGAGGTGCGCGATCTGCGCTCGGACCGGGACGGGCGCGCGGCACTCGACGCCTATCTGGCGGCCTCGCGGGCCTCGTGGAAGGGGCTGACCGGCACCGGGTACGGGGCCGCGCCCGAGGGCGTTGCGTTTCTCGAAAAGCTCTTTGCGAGGCTTGGACCCGAGGCCTGTTTCTTTGCCGCCCGACAGGTGGACGATGTGGCGATCTCGGGCCGCTTCGTTCTGGTGCATGGCAATGTGCATTACGGAATGGCCAATGATTTCAACGAGGAATACGCCGAACTTGCGGTGGGTCGTAACTCGGTCATGCAAAGTGTCCGCGACGCGTTCGAGGGGGGCGCGGTGGGCTTCGACTTTACCCGTTGCAATGGGTTGGTGCGCGAGGTCTCGACCGACGAGCGCCCGCTGGAACGGCTCTTGATTCACCGGCCTGGCGATCCGACGCTGGCGGCCTTCTTTGCCGCGCGCGGGGTCCGGCGGTTGCGGCGCAAGGCCAGCGGCTGGCAAAAGGGCCGGCGCGGGGTGGTGTCGTGAAGGTCGTGCTGAGCCGCGATCTGACGCCCGGACAGCACGCGGCGGTCAGAACCTTTTGCGATGCCAGCCCCGGCTACAGCTATCTGCAGGATCCCGACTGGCCGGGCCTCATGCAGGACGAGGGCGGGCGGCACAGCTATCGGCATGTGCTGGTCGAACGCGATGCGGGCGGGTTGGCCGCCTATGGTGTGCTGCGGCTCAGCCGGGTGCCGGGCGGTTTGGCGCTGGGCGCGTTCCGGCGCGGTCCGGTGGTGGCCGCCCCCGCCGATCTGGAACCGGTGTTGGCGGCGCTTCTGCCTGCCCTGCGCAATGCGGGCCTGATCACCGTCGCCATGAATCCGCGATGGGAGGATGCCGAGGCCGAGATCGTTGAACGCCTGCTGGCGCGGCTGGGCGGGCAGGTGGCCCCGCCAGCGCGGCAGCGCCTGCACAGTTGCACCGGCCTGATCGATCTTGCCCCGACGCCCGAGGAGATCTTTGCCGCCTGCACCGCCCATGCAAGGCGCAACCTGCGCAAGCTCGACAAGCTGGACCTGACCCTGCGCCCGGTCGCGGCCGGGGCCGAGATGGCACGGGTCCGCGACTGGACCCAGGCCTTTGCCCGCGCGCGGGGTCTGACCACGCGGGGCCTGCCGGGGCTTGAGGCGCAGCGCGACTGGATCGCCCGCCATGGCGGCGCGCTGATATTGGTCGAGGCCGAGGGCGCCCCGGTCGGGGCTTTCTCCCTGCTGCGCGACGGGCCGCGCGTGCTCAACATGTCCAATGGCTGGGCCGATCCCGATGCGCGTCTGCCGCGGTCCTACCTTGTCTATTGGTACGCGATCCGGCGCTGGGCGGGCGGCGCCGAGCCGGGCGGGCCGCGCTGGCTGGACCTGGCCGGACGCGACGACCCCCGCGTGCCCCGTGCCGATGCCGGGGCCGAGGGACGCGAGCGGTTCAAGGACGGGTTTCCCCAGCGCCACGCGGTGCTGCCCCGGATGTACCGGTTTGTCCTGCGTCCGCTGCTGGCCCGTGCCCTTGACGGGGTCGAGTATCTGCGCGGCTAGGGCCAGCGTTCCAGCGTGACGGCGCCCAGATAGAGGGTGACGGTCTCGGGGTTGGAATTTGCGGTAATGCCGATCTGCAAGCGGTCGATGGCGGCGCGCTTGGCGGGTACATCGGGCAGGGTGCGACCCCGGTTGTCGAGAACCTTTTGCCCGTCGAGATAGACCTGCGATCTGCCGGGCGCCGCATCGGTGCCGAGGTTCAGCTCCCAGGTGACCAGATGCCATCGGCCCGTGGTCAGCGCGGGCGCGCTGTCGTCGGTCCAGGCATGGCCGCCGCCGATCTTCTTGCGATCCACCCGCAGGCGGCCGTGGCGCAGGTAGAGCCGCAGCCCGGGATTGCCGGATGGGCCGCAGAACTTGCATTCCAGATCGAACAGGTGGATCGAGTTCGCCGGGTTGCCGGGGGGCAGGAACAGCTCGGCCGTGACCCGGATGCGGGCGCCGGGGCCAAGCGGGTCAAAGGGCAGGATCAGCGCCGCCTTGCCCACCTTGCCCGCCTGTTTCGCCCCGGCCCGTGCCCGGATCACCTGTCGGGTGCCGACCGGGTCGGGAGCGGGGGCAAGGGTGCCGTTCTGCTGCTGCAGACGCAGGTCGGGGCGGGCCATCAGTTCCGGCGCGCTCGCGTGATGCTCGGCCAGCGGGGCCGCCTGCGCCGTGGCGGCAGCGATCAGCAGCGGAACAAGCGATCTGAACAACGGGTGCATCGGGGCCTCGGTTCTGGTCGCCTCAGGCTGTCATTCCGGAGGTCGCACTGCAAGGGGGGCGATCCGGTCGGCAAAGATACGCGCCGCGGCAGCATGCGCATACAACCCGGCCTGCGCGGGGGCGGCGGCCAGCGCCGCGCCCAGGGCCTCGTCCTGGCCCGCCATCTCGGCAATGCCCAATGCCATGGCGTCGGTGTCGCCGATGGGAACGATCCGGCCAGCCGCCCCGGCCTGACCGAGCAGCCGCCTTGGCCCGTCGCAATCGGTGGCCAGCACCGGCGTACCCTGGGCCAGTGCCTCGACCACCACATTGCCGAACCCCTCGCGATGCGAGGGCAGCACGAACAATCCGGCGCCCGCCATATGCCGTGCCACGTCCGGGCTGTAACCGGGCATGGTGACCCGGTCCTGCAAGTCCATCGCCGCAATCAGCGCCTCCAGCTCGGGCCGGGCCTCGCCCTCGCCGAGGATGGTCAGCCGCAACTCGGGGCGGGTCCGCAGGGCGTGGGCAAAGGCGCGGATCAGGTCGGCATGCCCCTTTGCCGGATGCAAGCGACCGACCGCCAGCACCTGCGCCAGATCACGGGGCGGGCCGTCGCCTTGTACTACTTGCGTGGACAGCGCCAGCGCCTCGGGCGACAAGACCGGGTTGGGCAGGGTTGCCACCGCCGGCCGGTCCAGTTCCAGCGCCGCCAGCCAGTCGGCGCCCAGCCCCTCGGTCGGGGCCACCAGCAGATCGGCCATCGGATAGAGCCGACGCATCAGCCAGCGGCGCATGCCCGGATGGCGCGCCGTCGCCAGATAGGCGGCGGGAGAGCTGTGCTCGCTGATGATCACCGCCGGGCGCTGGTGGGCGGGCAGCAGCCGGGCCGCCATCAGCGCCGCGATATTGCGCGCATTGGTGCCGGAGTAGACCGCGTCCATCCCTGCCAGCGCCGCGCGCAGTGCCCAGAGGGAGGTCATCGCCCGCTGCCCGCCCAGATCGACGATCTCCACCGTGTCAGGGATTTGGTCCAGCAACTCGCCGGTACGGTTGCCCAGGATCAGGCGGATCGCGAACCGATGACCTTGCAACTGTTGGATCAGCGCGACAGTCGATGTCTCGATACCACCGCTGCGCAGATGCGGCAGCAGAACGGCGAGCGAGGATCGTGAGTCGAGAGAACTACACATGATCGGATCGCGCAAAAATTGTGGGCGAGCTACGATTGCAGCCTTTTGTGAGCGACATTCTCATATCATGACAAAACAATAGCGACCATCGAGCTTAACTGTATCGGAAACAAACTGTTTCCAGCCACTTATTATGTTCAAGGTTAATGTGGCGATAAGGTGTCAACATTGTGACCGTTTCAAAAGTTGGAGTCCTTTCAGGGGCGCGCGGGACGGGTATGAGGGGTTTGGCAGATGAAGAGAGACATCTATGAGGTCGATGCCGACCTTGCCGGTCTCGACGGGGGGGTGCGTCTGTTTGAGACGATGGCCCCGCTGCCGGCACAAATGCTACGCGAAGCGCAGTTTGCGCCCGGACTGAATGACGGGGCATTCGCCCCGTGGCCGGCAAAGTCACAGCGGCGTGAGAGAGCGTCTGCACCGCGTGGGCTAATGTCACCGGCGATCGTCAGATCGGGCTATGTGCCGCGCTATCCGCTTTTTGACACAGCATTAAACCGGGTGCTTGCCGGTCTGGTTCTGCTGGCGATGGCGCCAGTCATGTTTATCCTTTCGATCTTGGTCTTGCTTTCGTCCGGTCGACCTATCTTCTATTCCGGTTCGAGATTAGGTAAAGGTCGCAAGTCATTCAAAATATTGAAATTCAGGACGCTCGTGCCTGATGCTGCCGCACGGACCAGCCAGTCTACACTGCCAAGGGGAACCCTGTTGGAAACCAATGTCGGGTCCTATTTGCGCAAGTCCCGGCTGGATGAGCTGCCGCAGCTGATCAACATTCTCAGGGGCGACATGGTCTTTTTTGGCCCGCGCCCAGTACGCCCCGAACTGCTGGAACTATACATGCGCGAGGCGAGCGGCTTTGCGCTGCGGTTCAACGTCAAGCCAGGCCTGGTGGGCATGTCGCAGGCGCTGTTGCCGCATTCGGCTGGCAAGCGGCTGCGCGGGCGGTTCAACTCTCTCTGCTGCCGGGCGCCGATAAACTACTGGGCGACGCTGGGTTTCGTGCTGCATGTGGGGCTGACGGTGCTGCGCCGGGCCGGGCGTGGGGTACTTGACATGGTTCTGCACCTGGGCAGCCCGGCGATGCGGTTCAATTTTCTGCGCTCGGGCTTTCACCGGCCCCGCCACACGGTGGCGCAGTTCGAGATGGAAGGCGAGACGGTCACCGCCGGCGTGGTCGGCATTTCGGATCAGATCGTGCAATTCGTCAGCCCGCTGCCGCCCCGGCGCCGGTGTTATGCGCTGACCGTCGACCGCAAGCTGGCCTCGGGTCGGCACCTGCGGATCGGGCTTGAGGCCGAGGTGAAATCGGTGTTTCCGCTAGGTGTTGGCAAATCCGGATTCCTGTGTCATGCCTCTTATACGGCGCGCACCCCTTATCAGCGGTACCGGATCGAGCGCTATCTGCTCGACGAGACCGTGTTGTCGACCTGAGGTGCCGTGATGTCCGATGCCCGGCCCCTGACTGCGCATACCACCGCACGCCGCGCCCTGCGTCGGCGGTTGCTGGGGGGGCTGCTGTTAGTGGCGCTGATCTGCGGCCTGTCTGGAGGTGCCCTTGCTGCGCTGACCGGGGCGGCGGTTTGGGCATTTTGGCTGTTGGCGGCGGTTGCCGGTTATCTGGCGGCGGCGCGCCTTTGGCGGCTGGAGCCGGGCAATCCCGTACTGACCTATCACAGCGTCAGCGATGATGCCGCCTGGCTGCCCTGGCAAGCAGAGATCTCGATCCGTCCGGCCTCGCTCGACCGGCAACTGCGCCTGTTCCGCCGCATGGGGATGCAGATCGTTGACAGCGAGACCCTGGTGCGGGCGCGGCTGGCGGGGCGGCCGGTGCCGGGCAACTGGATGGCGCTGCATTTCGACGATGGCTATCTGGACAATTGGGTCGCCGCCACGCCGATCCTGCGCCGCCATGGCGCCTGTGCAACGCTATTCGTGTCCACAGATTTTATCGCACCGCCGCAGCCCTTGCGCCCGATGATGGGGCACGAGGAGCCGCTGCGCTGGGATGGGTATCTGAGCTGGGACGAGCTTCGCGCGCTCGAGGCCGAAGGCACCTTTCGCATCGAGGCGCATGGCACCGATCATGGCCGCATCGCAACGGGACCCGAGACGGTCGACCGCCTGACGCCCGAGAACGCGGGGCGGCTGTCGTGGATGCAATGGGCGCGGATGCCGGGGGACAAGCATGACTGGTACCTGCGCCGCAACCGGCCGGTGCCGATGGGCAGCGCCGTGCCGGTCAGCGCGCCGGCGCTTGCCGCGCGGGGCTGGTCGTCGGATACCGGTCAGGAAAGCGATGCCGCCTATGATGCGCGGGTGCGGGCGGTGCTGGCCACCAGCCGCGCGGTGATCGCCCGCGAGATGGGCCGCGCGCCGGTGCTGTTCTGCTGGCCGCAAAACCAGACCAGCGACCGCGCGCGGGCTCTGGCGCGCGAGGCGGGGTTCCTTGCGACCACGGCGGGGCAGGCGCGCAACGCCGCATCGGACCCGGCGGCGATCCTGTCGCGGGTTCATATCGGCGAAGACTACGCAGGCTTCCGCTGCGGCTGGATCGACGATCTGGCGGTGCGGGCGCAGATCCGCTGTTTCCAGGGTTACGTGGGATGGGTCGCCGTGTTGGGCGCAGTGGGCGCGCTGCGCCGCGCCGTGCGGCTGCTGGCCCGGACGCGTGTCCGGGGCAGTGGCGCCGGATCGGGCGCCTTGCAGGAGGGGATGTCATGAAACTGGCCGTTATCGTTACCGAATTTCCCAAGACCACCGAAACCTTCATCCTGCGTGATCTGATGGTGTTTCTCGAGGCCGGGGTGGACCTGCGCCTGTATCACCTGGCGCCCTGGCGCAATGATCAGATCCTGCACGATTTCGGGGCCGAGGCGGGACGCCGCGCGCGGCACATACCGCTGTTTTCGCCGCGTTCGCTGGCGGCGCTGGCGTCGCATCCGCTGGCTGCGACACAGCTGGCGGGTAGCATCGCGCTGCATCAGGGGCGCGAGGCGAAATTCGCCGCCAAGTCGTTGGCCTTGCTGCCCGCGGCGCTGCGGCTGGGGCAAGAGCTGCGCGATTGGGGCGCCGATCACATCCATGCCGAGTTTGCCGGTCATCCCGCTACCGCCGCCTGGATCGCCCATCGCGTGTCTGGCGTGCCCTACTCGGTCAGCTGCCGGGCGCATGACATTTTCCGCAGCCAGCGCCTGTTGGAACAGAAATTCGCCGATGCCGCGCTGGTGCGGGCGGTCAGCACCTATGCCAGCCGGTTCCTGGCCGAGCATGTGCCGGGCATCCGCCAGCAGGATATCGCCGTCATCCATTCCAGTGTCGATGTCTCGGCCATCGCGCCCAGCGATCCGCCCCCGCCCGAAGACGGGTTCCGCATCCTCTATGTCGGCTCGCTGCAACAGCGCAAAGGCGTCGATGTGCTGCTGCGGGCGCTGGCCGGGTTCGACCGGCCGGGCTGGCAGCTTGACATCGTGGGCGACGGACCGGATCGCGCCAAGCTCGAGGCGCTGAGCGCCGGGCTGGGGTTGGACGACCGGGTGCATTTTTTCGGCCAGCGGCCATTCGGCGAGATCGACGGGTTCTATCGCTCCGCCTCGGTCTGCGTTGCGCCCTCGATCATCGGGCCCAATGGCCGGACCGAGGGCATTCCGAACGTGATGATCGAGGCGCTGGCCTATGCCCGGCCTGCCATCTCGACCAATGTGTCGGGCATTCCCGAACTGATCCGGCCCGGCGAGACCGGCTGGTTGACCGAGCCGGGCGATGTGGCGGGGCTGACGGCGGCGCTTTGCGCGGTGCATGACGCGCCCGAGGCGGCCAGCAAACTGGCCTGGCAGGGGCGGGCGCTTGTCGAGCGCGAGTTCGACCTGCGGGTCAACGCAAGGCGCCAGCTGGAACTGTTCGCCGCTGCCGGCAAGGGGCAGGCGCCGCAGGGCGCCCGCATGGTGACGCCATGACCACGCCGCGCCCCATCTTTGTTCTGGGTCTGCAACGTTCGGGCACCACGCTCATCGGCAACCTGCTGGCGGCGCATCCGGATGTGGCGGGGGTGACCGATCCGCGCCATAGGGGCATCCACGAGAGCGTATTCTTTTCTCATTTCGCCCGTGCCTGGGACTGGACCGATGCCATCGCCCGCGCGCAGGCGGTGGCGGCGTTTCTGGACAGCGACTATGGCCGCCTGCTGGACCTTACGGACGAGGACAGGCACCGGGTGGAGCACGTTGGCGATCCGGAGGTGTTCTTTCACCAGGCGATGACCGCCCATGCCCGCCAGCAGGGGGCGCTGGCCTGGGTCGAAAAATCGCCCCATCACGTGCACGAGGCGGCCCGGATCGCGGCGGCCTATCCCGATGCGCGCTTTGTCGCGATCCATCGCGACAGCGCCGGTCTGGTGCGCTCGCGGCTCTGGGCCTATGGCCGGGTGCCGCGCACGGGGCTGGCCCGGTTGCCCGCGGTGCTGCGCGGGGCGCTGTCCAATGCCTATCATCGGCGGGTTCTGCGCCGGTTCGCACGCCAGTTCCCCGAGCGGGTGAGCGTGCTCGACTATCGCGGCTTCGTCTCGGGGGGCGACGCGTCGGTGGCGGCGATGGTCGATGCGCTGGGCTTGCCGCCCGCGCCGGGCCTTGCGCCGGAATACGCGCCCAACAGCAGCTTTGCCGCGCCCGGTGTGGCGGGCGGGCTGACCCGTGCCGACCATGCCGCCATCGCGGTGGCCGAGACGCTGTCGGCGCTGGTGCCGCTCTGGCTGCTTGATCGTCTGCGTACCGGCGTCTCCGGGCGTCGTCCCGAATTTCCCCGCTGGGTATGGAGCGGCCTCGTGCCGCCGCCAACCACTCGTTCCGGACCCTCGTTCGCGGCGCCGCTTGGCGCCGAGGCGGCGGCCCCATTGCAGGAGAGCCCCTCGCCATGTCGCGACTAGAGTTGATCCACGACCTGCCCAGCCCCGCCCGCAACCGGCCCGCCGACCCGTCCGGCCCCCGCGAGGTGGGGGGCGGGGCACCGCGCCAGAACGAGGCGGGCGCCGCCATCCGCCATGTGGCCGAGCTGATGCGGCAGAGCCGTCGGCTGATCCTGCTGCTGATGCTGGCCTGCGCGGCGCTGTCCTGTGCCTATGCGGTCTACAAGCTGAATTTCTCGCCGGTCTACCGGGCCTCGGCCAAGGTGACCGCGCAGCCCACCGACGCCGAGTTGCGCTATTCTCAGGTCTATGTACGCTCGTCCTCGCTGGACAGCGCCAATGTGATCACCCGCAGCCATATCGAATATCTCAAGAGCCGCGAGATCGCCGAACGCGCCCGGCTTGAGGTGTTCGGCGCCGCGGGGGCCGCGACCGAAGAGCCGCAGATCCCGCCGTTGCTCGCCTTTGCCAAGGAGGCCAAGCAACAGGTCGAGGCCGGTCTGCGCTGGCTCAACTCCGGCAGCGCCGGGGCCGCGGCGGGTGACAAGGATCTGGTGACCGAGATCCAGGACGCGATCGAGTTGAAGATGGTCGAAAGCTCGTTCGTGATGGAAATCTCGGTGGCCTGGGAGGATCCGAAGATCGCCGCCGAGCTGGCCAATGTACTGGCGCGGGTCTATCGCTCCCGCAGTCGCGAGCAGGTTGCCGCAACCACCGGTGAACTGACGAGTTTCCTGGAAACGCAAAAACTAGCCACCGAGCGCCGTCTGTCCGACCTGATCGACGAGCGCAACGCGCTGCGCATGGCCTCGGGCGTGGTCGAGATCGAGACCGAGCGCCGCGAACTGCTGGCGCGCCTGTTTGCTGAATCCGCACAGCGCGATGCCGACCGCCGCAGCCTGCTGGCCATACAGGCACAGCTACGCGCCTTTCTGCCCGACCGGCCGCTCAACCGGCATGACGGGCTGACCCAGACCACCAAGGAAGAGCTGAACCTGGCCCGCCTGCGCGAGGTTGAACTGGCCGCCGCCGTGGTCGAAAGCGACAAGATCGTCGCCCGGCTGGAACAGCGGATCGAGGCGTTGGCAAAGCTGGAGACCCGGTTCGAGGGTTTGAACTCCGAGATCGACCGCACCCGCGTGCAGCTTGACGACATCGACGCGCGCCTGCTCGAGGTGCGCATCAGCGAAGCCGAGAGCATCGAGACGCTGCGCATCGTCGACCTGGCAAAGCCGCCGGCTCTGCCCGAGGAACCGAAGGTGGTGAACCGGACCGTGATGGGGGCGGTGTCGGGCTTCCTTCTGGCGATGATGGTCGTGCTCAGCCGCGATTACATGGCGACCCGCCTGCGCACCCAGACCGATCTGTCCGGCGTGGCCGGGCTGCGGGTTCTGTCTCCGGCGGCGCTGGAGGCGACCGAGCTGACGGGCGCGGCCGCCAGTCCGGCGATGGCCGCCGCCGAGGAGGGCATGCGACCCTATCTGGACTGGGATGCGCTGGATACCGATGACATGGTGGCGGTCCTCGACGTGTCGGACCCGCGCCGGGCCGAGGCGGTGGGCCGCCGGGTGATGCAGAGCTATCCCTATAGCGACCAAGTCTACACGGGGCTGCTGCGCCGGGCGGTGCGGCCGGGGAATATGGCTCCTAGTGCTGCGGTGTTGATCACGCTCGGCCGGGACGAGGTGTCGGCAAGCGAACTGCGCGACTATCTCGACCAGTTGCGCGCCCTGACGCGGTCGCTGCCGGTGGCGGTGGCCTTTGTGGATATTCGGGGGCGCGTGGGATGACCCCGGCGACGCGGCAGCTGGCGCTGGGTTTTGGCAGCGCGGTGCTGACCGCCGCTGCCGCCCTGTCCGGACCGGCCCTGGCGGCGGGGCTTCTGGCTACTGCGCTTGGCGGGTTTGCCGTGCTGGGCAACACCGTGCTGGGCGCCTATCTGCTGGTCGCGCTGGCCCAGCTCGACGGGATCGCGTTGCTGGTCGATCAAAGACTGCCGATCTCGCTGTTCAAGGCAGTCACCGCGCTGGTTCTGCTGTCGCTTGTGCTGACGGTGCGGCGCCATCCGCTGATGCAGGGGCGGTTGCGGCTGTCGCCCACGGCGATGTTCACCCTGCTGTTCGCCATCTGGCTGTGTGTCTCGTATCTGGCCTCGGACTGGCAGAGCTATTCCTATGATCATACCAAAGGGTTCTTGCAGACCCTGCTGCTGGTGCCGATCCTTGGTCTGACGGTGACCTCGCCCCGGCACTTGCGGCGCATGGTGCTGGTGATTGCGGCCAGCGGCGCGATATCGGCGGTCTTTGTCATCCTCGAGACAGTGTTCGGACTGCGGCTTTTGCCCTATGCGGACGAGGGCGACGTGGCCGCCTGGCTGGGGGCGGTGCGGTCCGCCGGGGCCTCGGCCTATAACCCCACCACCTCGTCACATCTGATGGCGGTGAGCCTGATGCTGGCGCTGGTGCTGGCGCTCTATGACTGGCGCGGGCGGCGGCTGTGGGTCTTGATTTCGCTGCTCTGCCTGGTGGCTCTGCCGATGATGGGCGCGCGATCGGGCGCGATTGCCGTGGCCATGGGGATCGGGCTGATCGGCTTTCGCATGCGGCATCACCGGCTGTTCCCGGTGGTGGCGCTGGGGGCGCTGGCGGCACTGGTGGTCGCGGTGCTGAACGCGCCCGATACGCTGGTCGAGCGGTTCGGCGTGCTGGGTGATTTCCTGGGCGACGGCGATACATCGGACCGGTCGCTGTTGCGGCGGCTCAGCTATAACCAGATCGGACTGGCGCTTTGGGCCGAACATCCTGTGACCGGGCTGGGGCCGGGGGCCTATCCGGTCAATTACGCCAGCGACGCATTCCGCTGGTATCCCGGGCGCGAGGCCGAGGCGCGGCAGCTTCACAATGCCTATCTCGAGGTGGCGGTGGAAACCGGGATCGTGGGCATCGCGCTGTTTCTGGGCGCGCTGTTGAGCGCGGCCTGGGCGGCGCTGAAGGCCGGGCTGCATCCGGTGACCGAGACACAGGTACTGGCCCAGGCGTTGGGGGTCGCGATGGCGGTGTTCATGTTTGCCAGCCTGTTCATGCCCAACGAGGACATCAAATACACCTGGATCCTCGCCGCGCTCTGCGCGCGCGCGGCGCAGCTGGCGGGCGGTTGGCGGGTGGACACGGGGCAGGCGGCATGACGCTACTGTTCTGGACCTGCCTGGGGCTGATCCTGTTTTCGCTGGTTGGTTATGGCCTGCTCTGGATCGGATTGGCGCGGCTGGTGCGCGACCGCCCGGCGCATCCGCCGGTGACGCAGTCGGCCACGGTTCTGATCGCGGCGCGCAACGAGGCGCGCGATATCGGCGCCAAGATCCGCTCGCTCAGGGCGCAGCGCCGGGACGGTCACCGGGTGCGGGTGCTGGTGGTTTCGGACGGGTCCGAAGATGCCACCCTGACCGAGGCCGCGGCGGCGGCTGAGGGTGACGCTGATATCCAGGTGATCGGGCTTTCACAGCATGGCGGCAAGGCCGCAGCGCTCAATCACGGTCTGGCGATGATCCCCGAGGACGAGATCGTGATCTTCTCGGATGCCAACAGCCTGCTGGACCCGGACGCCTTGATCCGTCTTCTGGCACCCTTTGCCGACCCCGGTGTCGGGGGCAGCATCGGACAACTGGGGATCAAGGGTCGCGACGGGCTGATGGCGCGGGCCGAACGGCTTTACTGGCGTTATGACAATGCGCTGAAACGGGCCGAAGACCGGATCGCGGGCACCGTATCGGCGCAGGGGACGCTTTACGCGGTGCGGCGGGGGCTGGTCGGGGTGGTGCCGGCGGACATGGCCGACGATCTGGCGATCTCGCTGGGGGTGGTGGCGCGCGGATACCGGCTGGCCTATGCGCCGGGAGCGGTGGCGCGCGAGGCGGTGACCTCGAACCTGCGCGGAGAATTCGGGCGGCGGGTGCGCTCGACCGAGCGCGGCTGGCGTGGATTGATGCATTATGCGGGGCTGATGAATCCGGGCCGGACCGGGCTTTATGCGGTGCAACTCTTCTGCCACAAGCTGCTGCGCCGTCTGGTGGCGGTGCTTCTGCCACTGCTGCTGCTGGCCAATATCGCCCTGCTGGATCAGGGCGCGTTCTATGTGGCGATGTTCGGCGCGCAGGTCGCGCTTTGTGCCGTTGCGCTGGCCGCGGTGACGACCCGCTGGGGCCGGCGGCTTCCGGGCGCTTCGATGGCGGTGCTGTTCGTGATGGGGCACGCGGCGATTTTTTGGGCGCTGCTGCGTTATGCCATGGGAGTACGCTCGACCAAATGGGCGCCCGTGCGCGGTTAGCGGCCAAGACTTTTAAGCAAAAGTCTTGGCAAAAGTCTGATTTCAGACTTTTGTTCCGCCAGGCCCGCGCGTCGGGTGACACAAGATCGGGAGAGAGTTCATGAAACTGCTGCGCCATGGGGCTCCGGGAGCCGAGAAGCCCGGACTGCTGGATGCCGAGGGCAACATTCGCGACCTGTCGGATCATGTCGACGATATCACCGGCGACGTGCTGGGCGATGCCGCGCTTGAGCAGTTGCGGGCGCTTGATCCGGCCTCGCTGCCGCTCGTATCCGGCACCACCCGGCTGGGCCCCTGTGTCGGCGGCATTGGCAAGTTCCTCTGCATCGGCCTCAATTACCACGATCACGCGGCCGAGATCGGTGCCGATATCCCGGCCCATCCGATCCTGTTCCTCAAGGCCAATTCCGCCATTGTCGGCCCGAATGACGATGTGGTGATCCCGCGCGGCTCGACCAGCACCGATTGGGAGGTCGAACTGGGCGTGGTGATCGGCAAGACCGCGAAATATGTCACCGAGGCCGAGGCGCTGGATCACGTGGCGGGCTATTGCATTGTCAATGATGTCAGCGAACGGCAGTTTCAGACCGCGCTCAGCGGGCAATGGACCAAGGGCAAGTCCTGCGACACCTTCGGCCCCACCGGCCCCTGGCTGGTCACCCGGGACGAGGTGCCCGACCCGCAGGCGCTGGGCCTCTCGCTGGAGGTGAACGGCAAGCGGATGCAGACCGGGACCACCGGCACCATGATCTTTGGCGTGGCGCAGATCATCGCGCATCTGAGCCAGCTGTTCACCCTGCATCCGGGCGACGTGATCTCGACCGGCACGCCGCCCGGTGTCGGCATGGGGATGAAGCCCGCGCCGGTCTACCTCAAACCGGGCGACGTGATGGAGCTGCGCATCGAGGGGCTGGGCCAGCAGCGCCAGACCGTGCGGGCCGACGTCTGAGCCGGGACCGGCTCAGGCCTTGCGTGAAAACGGGTCGGGCGGTGTGTTGAGCCGCAGATGCCGCATGAAGGCGCGGGCGGGCCTTGTCATCGGCCGGGTCTCGGACACAAGGAAATAGCTGCGATACTCCAGGTCCGAGGCAAAGGGCACAAAGGCCAGATCCCCGGCGCGGTAATGGTAGATCGGAAAGGGGTTGATCACGGTCAGCCCCAAACCCTCCCTTGCCAGGTCGGCGGCGGCGAAAGAGGTCGAAACCTCGGCCACGATGCGCGGCGTGGCACGGGCCTGGTGCAGCAGCCGTTCCAGCTGCCCGCGCCGCACGTGGCGGCGGGTCAGCGCGATCATGTCCTGCCCGTGCAGATCGGCCGGCCCGACCCGATCACGCGTTGCCAGCGGGTGATCCGTCGGCATGGCACAGACCGCGCCCGACACCCGATAGGGCATGGTCTTGACGCCCGCGCGGCTCTGCTCGACCCCGCTGATGCCCAGGTCAAAGCGGTCGTCCAGAATGCCGCGTGTCACCTCGTCCGAGGTATTGACCTCGAAACTGACGAAAAACGTCGGGTTCATGTCCAGGAAACTGCTGATCTGCGCTACCAGGAAACGGTGCGCGTAAGAGGGCGGGGCGATCAGGCGCAGCGTCTCGCGCACCGGCTCGGTCTGTCCGTCGATCCGGTCGAGCGCTTCGAACAGCGGGTCGAGGCGCAGGTTCAGCCGCACCGCTTCTTGCGTCGGGCGCAGCCGACCCGCCTCGCGCTCGAACAGAGCGGTTCCCAGCCGGTTCTCCAGGCTGGCGACCGAGCGGCTGACCGCCGATTGCGACAGGCCCAGCTGATGCGCGGCGCCGGTGGTGGTGCCGGTCTGCATCAGCGCACGCAGGGCGAAATACTCGGGCAGCGAGTGCCAGGTCTTGGGCTTGGCCATGGGCGGTCTCAAGTTCAGACTAGTTCTATGAGTACAACTCATACAGTTTTGACTCTGCCATGCAAATTTCTTCTCCTATCATCCGGGCAACCGCCAACGGGGGAGGCTCACCATGCCGGCAACGCATCCGGCGATCATCGACGGGCATAACGATGTCCTGCTCAAGCTCTACCGCGCAGGTGGGCTGGCACAGGCGGGCACGTTCCTGAGCGGCCGCGACGGTGCGCTCGACCTGCCCAAGGCGCGGGCGGGCGGCTTTGGCGGCGGCTTTTTTGCGGTCTACGTGCCCTCGCCGATGGATCGCGAAGCCCGCGATGCCGAGATGACCAATGCCAGCTATGACCTGCCTCTGCCCGAACCGATCGACTGGGAGGACGCGCTGCCGGTAGTGCTGAGCCAGGCCGCGATCCTGTTCGAGCTGGAGCGTCAGGGCGCGTTGAGCGTCTGCCGCAGCGTGGCCGAGATGCGCGCGGCGCTGGCGGCGGGCCGGATCGCCGCCATCTTTCACATCGAAGGGGCCGAGGGGATCGACCCCGACCTGCATATGCTGGACGTGCTGCACGCGGCCGGCTTGCGCTCGCTGGGTCCGGTCTGGAGCCGCAACACGATCTTTGGCCATGGGGTGCCGTTCCGCTTCCCTTCGGGGCCGGATATCGGGCCGGGGCTGACCGATCACGGCATCCGGCTGGTGCGGCGCTGCAATCAGCTGGGCATTCTGATCGACCTGTCGCACATGAATGCGGCAGGGTTCTGGGATGTTGCCCGCCATTCGGACAAACCGCTGGTGGCGACCCATTCCAATGCCCATGCACTCTGTCCCATCTCGCGCAACCTGACCGATGATCAGCTGCGCGCGATTGCCGAAAGCGACGGGATGGTGGGGTTGAATTTCGCAGTGGCCTTTCTGCGCGAAGACGGGCGCAAGCTGAGCGATGTGCCGCTCGAGACCATGCTGCGCCATCTCGATCACATGATGGGTATCCTGGGCGAGGACCGGGTTGGCCTCGGCTCGGATTACGACGGTGCCATCGTGCCCGAGGCGTTGACCACGGTTGCCGATCTGCCGGTGCTGCGCCAGGCCATGGCCGACCATGGCTATGGCGCGGCGCTGATCGACAAGCTCTGCCGGGACAACTGGCTGCGCGTGCTGGAACGCACCTGGGGCGCATGACCACCGCAAGAATTGACCAAGACCAAGACAACAGGAGAGGAAAAGACAAAATGAATGCTTTGAACCGACTTCTATCGACCGCCGTGCTGGGCGCGGCCGTCGTGATGACCGCTCCGGTGCCGATGGCACAGGCCGAGACGCCGCCCAACATGCTGGTGATCGCGAACCGGATCGACGATATCACCACGCTGGATCCGGCCGAGAGCTTTGAATTCGCGGGCTCGGATGTCAGCCGCAATGTCTATATGAAACTGGTCAACTTCGATCCGATGAACCTGAAGGCGGGTTATCAGCCCGAGATCGCCGAAAGCTGGACGGTGAGCGAGGACAAGCGCTCGATCACCTTTACCATCCGCGAGGGGCTGAAATTCCATTCCGGCAACCCGGTGCGCGCCGAGGATGTGGAATTCTCGTTGCAACGGGCGGTGATCCTGAACAAGACGCCGGCATTCATCCTGACCCAGTTCGGCTTTACCGCCGAAAACGTGGCCGAGACTATCAAGGCCGAAGGCAACACGGTCACCATCACCACCGACAAACCCTATGCGACCTCGTTCGTGCTGAACTGTCTGACGGCGACCATCGGCGGCATTGTCGACAAGGAAGTCGTCATGGCGAACGAGCAGGATGGCGACATGGGCAATACCTGGCTCAAGACCAACACCGCCGGGTCGGGCGCCTACAAGCTGGTCAGCTGGAAGCCGAATGAAAGCGTGACGATCCAGTCGAACCCCGATTATTACCGCGGTGCTCCGGCGATGGAGCGCGTGATCGTGCGCCACGTGCAGGAAAGCGCCAGCCAGCGTCTGCTGCTGGAGCGTGGCGATATCGACATCGCCCGCAACCTCAACCCCGAGGATATCGCGGGCGTTCGCGATGCCGAGGGCGTCAAGGTCGAGGAAGAGCTGAAGGGGCGGCTGATGTATGTCTCGCTCAGCCAGAAGCACCCCGAACTCAGCAAGCCGCAGGTGCGGCAGGCCTTCAAGTACCTGATCGATTACGAAGGGATGAAGAACAGCTTCCTCAGCGGTCAGTACACGATCCACCAGAACTTCCTGCCGCAGACCTATCTGGGGGCTTCGGATGCCGCGCCGTTCACCTATGACGTGGAAAAGGCCAAGGCGCTCTTGGCCGAGGCGGGCATTCCCGAAGGCATGGAGATCGAGGTCGGCGTGCGCGAGGCGCAGGAACGCATCGAGATCGCCCAGTCGCTGCAGAACTCGCTGGGGCAGGTGGGGATCAAGATGAACATCACCATCGGTACGGCCAAGCAGATCCTCGGACGCTACCGCGCGCGGGAACTGGATGTCTATCTGGGTGCCTGGGGACCGGACTATCCCGATCCGCACACCAATGCGGGCACCTTTGCCTATAACCCGGACAATTCCGACGCGGCCCAGGCCACCGGTCTCTTGGCATGGCGCAACAGCTGGGACACCGGCGGGCTGACCGAAAAGACCGCCGCAGCGGTCATCGAGAACGATCGCGACATCCGCGCCAAGATGTATGACGAGATCCAGGCCGAGTTCCGCGAAACCTCGCCTTTTGTCGTCATGTTCCAGCAGATCGAGCAATCGGCGCAGCGCGACAACGTGATGAACTTCTCGACCGGGCAGGCCATCACCTCGGCGTCCTACTGGCAAGTCACCAAGTAAATGGCACTGACGGAAAACACTCGCGAGAGGCGCGTTCGCGCGTCTCTCGCCCCTTGGTTGAAGGCGGTCCTGGTGGCATTGGGGTCGGTCTCGATCACCATGCTGGGGCTGCTCTTTGTCACCTTCGTCATTGGTCGGGTCATGCCGATCGACCCGGTGCTGGCGATCGTGGGCGAACGCGCCAGCCAATCCACCTATGACGCGGTCTACGAGCAGCTTGGCCTCGACAAGCCGCTGTTGGTGCAGTTTCTCTATTACCTCTGGGACGTGCTGCATGGCGATTTCGGCATGTCGCTGCTGAACGCGCGCCCGGTTTCCGAGGATATCGCCCGCGTCTTTCCCGCCACGCTGGAACTGGCCACGCTGGGCACGCTGATCGGCGTGCTGCTGGGCGTGCCGCTGGGCGTCATCGCCGCCGTGCGCCGGGGCAGCTGGATCGACCAGATCGCCCGTGTCGTGGCGCTGGTGGGTTATTCGATGCCGATCTTCTGGCTGGGCCTGATGGGTCTGCTGGTGTTTTACGGCGTGCTGGGCTGGGTCGGCGGGCCGGGGCGGCTCGATATCTTTTACCAGGACATCGTGCCCTCGCGTACCGGCATGATCCTGATCGACAGTGCCATCGCCGGCGACTGGGGCGTGTTCCGCAACGCCTTCTCGCATATCATCCTGCCTGCGACCCTGCTGGGCTATTACTCGCTGGCCTATATCAGCCGCATGACGCGATCCTTCATGCTGGAGCAGTTGTCGGCGGAATACATCACCACCGCCCGCGTCAAGGGCATGTCCGAGCGGCAGGTGATCTGGGGTCATGCCTTTCGCAACATCCGCGTGCAGTTGATCACGGTGATCGCGCTGAGCTATGCCAACCTGCTCGAAGGGTCGGTGCTGACCGAGATCATCTTCAGCTGGCCCGGGATCGGCAGCTATATCACCACCGCGCTCCTCAGCGCCGACATGAACGCCGTTCTGGGCGGAACCGTCGTGGTGGGGCTGATCTTCATCTGTCTCAATCTCTTTTCCGACCTGCTCTACCGGGTCTTCGATCCGAGGGCGAAATGAGCGAAACACTCACCTTGCGGCAATGGCTCTTGACCGACGAGCCGACCTCGCGCCGTCATGCGCGGCTGGCCAGCCTTTACAAGGGCTGGCTGACCCTGCGCGGTAATACCATGGCGATGTTCGGGCTGGGCATTCTGGTGGCGCTGGTGCTTATGGCGCTGTTTGCGCCCTTTCTGGCACCGCATGATCCCTATGTGCAGAACCTGGGCAACCGGTTGCAGCCGCTGGGCAGCCCCGGCCACCCTTTCGGCACCGACAGCCTGGGCCGCGATATCCTGAGCCGCTTGATCTATGGCAGCCGCATCACCCTTTATATCGTGGCGCTGGTCGCCTTGATCGCGCCTGTGGCGGGGCTGTTGGTGGGCACCGTGGCGGGCTATGTCGGCGGCTGGGTCGATGTGATCCTGATGCGGGTCACCGACATCTTTCTGGCCTTTCCCCGGCTGGTTCTGGCGCTGGCCTTTGTGGCGGCGCTGGGCGCGGGGATCGAAAACGCGGTGCTGGCGATCTCGCTCACCGCCTGGCCGCCCTATGCGCGCATGGCGCGGGCCGAGACGCTGACCATCCGCGCCTCGGACTATATCAGCGCGGTGCGCCTGCAGGGGGCCAGCCCGGTGCGGATCATCACCAAGCATATCTGGCCGCTTTGCATCTCGTCGCTGATCGTGCGGGTGACGCTGGACATGGCGGGGATCATCCTTGCCGCCGCCGGTCTGGGCTTTCTCGGTCTGGGCGCGCAGCCACCCAGCCCGGAATGGGGCGCGATGATCTCCGAGGGGCGCCGCTTCATCCTCGATCACTGGTGGGTGGCCACCATGCCGGGGCTGGCGATCTTTACCGTCAGCCTTGCCTTCAACCTGCTGGGCGACGGGTTGCGCGATGTGCTCGACCCCAAGGAGGGCAGTCAATGAGCCTCTTGGACGTGGAAAACCTGTGGGTCAAGTTCCCCACCCGTCAGGGCGTGGTCGAGGCGGTGCGCGGCATATCCTTCTCGCTGGGACGCGAGCGGCTGGGCATTGTGGGCGAAAGCGGTTCGGGCAAGTCGATGACCGGCCGCGCCATCCTGCGCCTGATCCGCCCGCCGGGGATGATCGAGGCCGACCGGATCGCGCTGGAGGGGCAGAACCTGCTGGATCTCAGCGAAAAGGACATGCGCGCGGTGCGGGGCGAGCGCATCTCGATGGTGATGCAGGACCCCAAATTCTCGCTGAACCCGGTGATGCGCGTGGGCGACCAGATCATGGAGGCCTATCTGCTGCATAACAAGGTGGGCAAGGCCGAGGCGCGCAAACGCTCGCTGGAGATGCTTGACGCGGTGTCGATCCGCGACCCTGAACGGGTGATGCGGGCCTATCCGCACGAGGTTTCGGGCGGCATGGGGCAGCGGATCATGATCGCGATGATGCTGATCCCCAACCCGCAGATCCTGATCGCGGACGAGCCGACCTCGGCGCTGGACGTGTCGGTGCAGCGGCAGGTGCTGAACATCATGGACGATCTGGTGAAACAGCGCGGCATGGGGCTGATCTTCATCAGTCACGACCTCAATCTGGTGTCCGAATTCTGCGACCGGGTGCTGATCATGTATGCGGGCCGCATCGTCGAGGTTTGCGACGCCGACAAGCTGCATCAGGCGACGCATCCCTATACGCGGGGCCTGTTGAACTCGCTGCCGCGGCTGGACCAGCCGCGCGCCAAGCTGGAGGTGCTGAGCCGCGATCCCGCCTGGTCCGAGGCGCCAAGCGTCGGAGGCCGGGCATGAGCATGATCGAGATCGAGGGGCTGAACGTCTGGTTCGGCCATGGCCCCGACCGGGTCGACGCGGTGCGCGGCGCCAGTTTCTCGGTGGCGCGCGGCGAGAGCTTTGGCCTGGTGGGGGAAAGTGGCTCGGGCAAGTCCACCATCCTGCGGGCGATCACCGGGCTGGCGCCCGACTGGTCGGGCCGGGTCGATATCGACGGTCAGGCACTGGCGGGCGGCAAGCGTGACCGTGCCTTCTTCCGCAAGGTGCAGATGGTGTTTCAGGACCCCTATGCCTCGCTGCATCCGCGCCATTCGGTGGATCAGGTCCTGTCGGAAACCCTGCATCTGCACGGCATCCCCGATATCGACGCCCGCGTGCGGCGTCTGTTGGACGATGTCGGGCTGGGCGGGCGGTTCCGCTTTCGCTATCCGCACCAGCTCTCGGGCGGTCAGCGGCAGCGGGTGGCGATTGCCCGCGCGTTGGCGGGCGAGCCCGAGATCCTGCTCTTGGACGAGCCGACTTCGGCGCTGGATGTCTCGGTTCAGGCCGAGATCCTCAATCTGCTCACCGATCTGCGCGAGGAACACAAGCTGACCTATCTGATGGTCAGTCACGATCTGGCGGTGATCGGTCACATGTGTGACCGGCTGGCGGTGATGAAGGATGGCGAGATCGTCGAGGTGATGGGGGTCGAGGCCCTGCGCGCGATGCGGGCCGAGCATGCCTATACCCGAGACCTGCTGGCGGCCTCGGTCGCGCCGGGCGCGCAACCGGTTTGACCGGTCAGGACACGAAAAGAACGCGTCAGGTCTGGCTTGAACCCTTCGTATCCGTGTCTTGATAAATGATGATATTTCAACGGTAAGGCCGATCACCTTCATGCTCTTTCTGAACATTGCGGCGCGATGCCTTCATCGCGCCGCGATCCGTTTGGAGACTGCCCAACCCGTGGTTCACTGCCCAAAAAACGGGCATCGGATTCAGTCCTAAAAAATGTAACATTCTACTGCAGTGAAAAATATTTGACAGAAAGTAAAGTTTTCGGAACACTCATGGCAGGCCCGGAAGCGCGCGATTGTTTCGAGAAGTCGTTGCAAATGATACCGGCCCAACAGGGAGAATGATGAAAATGAAGAAAATTACGACTGCGCTCGCCACCGGCGTTGTGGCGCTCTCTCCGCTGGCTGCGATGGCCGACAGCAGCGACCCGATCGTGATTCCGATCCATAACTGGTCCTCTCAGATCGTTATGTCGAACGTTGTGGGCCAGATCTTCGAAGAGATGGGCAACTCGGTCGAATATGTCACCACCGACAGCCAGGCGGTCTATGAATCGGTGCGCCTGGGCGATGTGACGCTGGAGTTGGAAGTGTGGGAAGGGGCCTTTGGTGCCTCGTTCCGCGCCGCGCTGGAAAAGGGCGGCATCGTCGATGTCGGCGATCATGACGCCGTCACCCGCGAGGATTGGTGGTATCCGATGTGGACCAAGGACGCTTGCCCGGGTCTGCCAGACTGGAAGGCGCTGAATGACTGCGCCGCCGTGTTCGCCACCGCCGAGACCGGCGACAAGGGCCGCTATCTGGACGGTCCGGTCGACTGGCTCAAGCATGGCAAGGAGCGGGTCGAGGCATTGGGCATGAACTTCGAGGTGATCAACGCCGGTTCGGCTGCGGCACTCTGGGCCGAGATCGGCGCGGCCGAGGCCGACAAGCGCCCGGTGGTGGTGTTCAACTGGACCCCGAACTTTGCCGAAGCGGTCTGGCCGGGCGAGTTCGTGGAGTTCCCCGAATGGGTCGATGGCTGCGACAAGGACCCCGCGGTCGGCCCCAACCCCGATGCGCTTTATGACTGCGGCAACCCCGCCACCGGCTATCTGAAGAAAGCCGCGTGGGAGGGGATGGAGGCCAAATGGCCCGATGCCTATGCGGTGCTGACCCGTATCTCCTTCACCAATCCGCAGATCGCCGAGATGGCCAAGCTGGTCGATGTCGACGAGATGGAGCCCGACGAGGCCGCCGAGGCCTGGCTGGAAGCCAACGAGGATATCTGGCGCCCCTGGCTGGATGGCTGAGCCGTTCACCTGAGAACGACAGACCATCGCGCTTGTCCGGCACACGCGGTCGGACAAGCCATTTCTCTTGAAAGGTGAGGATCATGGGCAGTCCTGTCATCTCGGCAAGGAATGTGTGGAAGATATTTGGCAAGGATCCGGTCGGTTACCTGAAAACGCTGCAACCGGGCCGGTCGTTCGAAGATATCCGCGCCGACGGCTATATCGCCGGGGTGCGGGATGTCTCGCTGGATGTGGGGCGGGGCGAGATGCTGGTGATCATGGGCCTTTCGGGCTCGGGCAAGTCGACGCTGGTGCGCTGTTTCTCGCGCCTGCACGAGATCACTGGCGGCAGTATCGAGGTCGATGGGCAGATCATCGGGGATCTGAGCGAAAAGGATCTGATCGAGCTGCGCCGCAACAAGATGGGCATGGTTTTCCAGTCCTTTGGCCTGCTGCCGCATCGCACGGTGCTGGACAATGTAGCCTTTCCGCTGGAAATGCGCGGGCAGGACCGGCACACCCGGCGCAAACGCGCGCTGGAGGTGATCGAACTGGTCGGCCTTGCCGGGCGCGAGGATTATTTCCCGCGCGAGCTGAGCGGCGGTCAGCAGCAGCGCGTCGGCATTGCCCGCAGCCTGGCGATCGAACCCGATATCTGGTTCCTGGACGAGCCGTTTTCGGCGCTGGACCCGCTGATCCGGCGCGAGATGCAGGACGAGTTCCTGCGGCTTCAGGCGATGCTGGGCAAGACCATCGTCTTCATCACCCATGATTTCGACGAGGCGCTGCGCCTGGCCGACCGGATCGCCATCATGAAAGACGGCGCGGTCGAACAATGCGATACGCCCGACCAGATCGTGATGAACCCGACCACCGACTATGTCGCCAAGTTCACCGAAGAGATCGACAAGGCCCGCGTGGTGCATGCCGGTGTTCTGGCGCGCGCGGGCGTGGCGGGCGAGGGCCAGCCGGTCGAGGCCGGGGCCACGGTACAGCAGCTGGCCCGCCTGTTGGTCAATGACAGCCGCGACCTGATCCCGGTTGCCGACAAGGGGCAGGTGATCGGTGCGCTCGACCGTCAGGGCGCGCTCGACATCCTGCTGAAGGCAAGCTGATGACGGCGACAACCACAGAAGCCGCCACAACCGCCCCGGCGCTGCCGCGCAAGACGCTGGGTCTGGCCATGATCGGTCTGGCGGTGATGATGACGCTGCTGCACTATGCCGGGCTGTTGCCCGCATGGCTGCACCGGCTGCCCGAGGCGATCATTCCGCCCTTTGCAACCTGGCTCGACGCGATTTTCAACTTCGTCAAGGACGATCTGGGCCTGCTGGCGCTGACCCGTCTGCTGACCGACGGGCTTGAGGTGGTGCTGGACGCCACTGCCAACCTGCTGTTCGGCAAGCGGCGCTGGCCCAATATCGGCCCCATCCCCTGGAGCGCGATTGCCGCCATGGCGGCGGTGGTGGGCTATTACCTGGGCGGCTGGCGCATGGCGCTGCTGGCGGGGGGCACCTTTGTCTGGACCGCGATGATCGGGCAATGGGACATCGCGATGCAGACCATGTCGGTGCTGGTCGTTGCCGCACCGCTGGCCTTTGTCATCGGGCTGGTGCTGGGCATCACGGCCTGGAAATCCCCCAGCTTTGACGCGGTGCTGCGCCCGGTGCTGGCGGTGTTGCAGACGCTGCCGTTCTTCACCTACCTCTTGCCGGCGGTGATCTTCTTCAAGGTGGGGCCAACGGCCGGGGCGGTGGCGACCACCGTCTATGCCATCCCCCCGATGATCCTGATGACCACGCTGGGTCTGCAAAAGGTCAGCCCCGAAGTGGTCGAGGCCGGCAAGATGAGCGGCTGCACCCGCTGGCAGATGCTGCGCCATGTCTATATCCCCGCCGCCCGGACCGAGATCCTGGTGGGCGTCAACCAGGTCATCATGCTGTGTCTGGCGATGGTGGTCCTGACCGCCTTTATCGGCATGCCGGGGCTGGGGGCCAAGCTGCTGGCGATGATGGGCAGTTTCAAGATCGGCCGCTCGTTCGAGATCGGGGTGACCATCGTGCTGCTGGCGGTGACGCTGGACCGCATGTCCAAGGCCTGGGTGGTCAAGCTGCCCGAGCATTTCGAGCGCGGAACGCCCTTCTGGATCCGGCACAAGTTCCTGCTGATGGCTATCGGCGCCTTTGTCGGCTTTACCCTGATCGCCCAGTTCGTGCCGATCCTGTCCGAGGTCGGACGCAAGCAATCCTGGTCGCAGGGCAAGGAAATCGACACGCTGATCAAGAACTTTCTGGCCATTGACCTGGTGCAGTCGATCACCAATTCGATCCGCTATGTGCTGAATATCTGGGTGCTGAACCCGCTGCGCGATTTCATGCTGAGCATTCCGACCGTAGCCTTTGTTCTGCTCGTCTCGGCGGCCGCACTGCTGGTGGCGGGACGGCGCGAGGCGGTGCTGGCGGCGGTATTCTTTGGCCTCGTCGCGCTGACCGGCTGGTGGGACCGCTCGGTGATCACGCTCTATTCGGTGCTGGCGGCCGTCAGTATCGCGCTGCTGTTGGGCGTGCCCATCGGCATCCTCGCCGCACGCAAGGAAAAGACGGCCAATGCGGTGCTGCTGGCCTGTGATACGGCGCAGACCTTTCCCAGCTTCATCTACCTGATCCCGGCGATCATGCTGTTCGGCATCACCGCGACCTCGGTCGTGATGTCGATCCTGATCTTTTCCATGGTGCCCTTGGTGCGCTACACGATCGAGGGGCTGCGCAACGTGCCCGACGAGATGACCGAGGCCGCCGACATGTCGGGCGCCACCCGGATGCAGAAACTGTGGAATGTGCAGCTGCCGCTGGCGCTGCCGACCATGGCGGTGGGGTTCAACCAGGCGATCATGTTCGCGTTCTTCATGGTGATCATCGCCGCCTTCATCGGGACTCAGGACCTGGGGCAGGAGTTGCAGCGGACACTGGCAGGAACCGATCTGGGCAAGAACTTTGTTCTGGGCATCTGCGTGACGCTGATGGCGCTGACCTTTGACATGGTCATCATGAAATGGGCCGATGACAAGAAGGCGCGGCTGGGTCTGAACTGACCGGGCCGTTGCCCTGAATGGGGTCCCGCGGCAAGACGGGGAGAACAGAATCGAACCTGCCGCGGGAGTTTCGCCGGTACGGATGGGCCGAACGGGCGAGCGTGGCGACCTCTGTGGGCAAACAGAGGTGCCGGAATGCCCGGGGCGGTTTTCGAGCCCGCCCCGAACATGTCAGTTGCGCAGATACGCCTCCATGCTGTCGTCCAGCGCGTCCTTCCACGGGGTGTGATGGACCGGGGCCAGCGTGCCGGTGATCACCGAGGTATAGCTGTTGTTGCGGAAGGCCATGATGTCTTCGGCCTTGTGCTTCTTCCACTGGAAGAAGGCCTCGCAAGCGCCGTCGATGTCAAAGCTGGGATAGTCGGTTTCAGCCACCAGTTCCTTGACGTAATCGGCCTGATAGCGGATCGCGTATTTGACGTCGTCATCGGCCTCTTCGCGGGTCTCCCGCTCTTTCACATCCGCCAGCATCTGTTCCTTGGTGACATTGGACAGGTCGATCTTGCCCATGATCGCGTCGCGCACCCACCAGGCCTGGGCGTCGAACATGTTGAAGGTGAACCACTGGTCCTGCATGCCCAGATAGAACATCTTGGGGTTATGGACATAAGCCACACCCTTGTAGAGATCGGCGGTGGCCAGGCGGTTGGCGGTCTTCAGGCGCAGATCGTCGGGCAGGAAGTTGAAGAAATGCTTGTAGCCGGTGCACAGGATGATCGCGTCCACCTCGCGCGAGGTGCCATCCGAGAAGAACACGGTGTTCTTGTCGACCTTGACCAGCGCGGGCTTTTCTTCCCAGTTGTCGGGCCATTTGAAGCCCATGGGCGCCGAGCGATAGCATGAGGTGATCGACTTGGCGCCGTATTTCCAGCATTGCGAGCCGATATCCTCGGCCGAGTAGGAGGAGCCGACGACCAAGATGTCCTTGCCCGCGAATTCGCGCGCGTCGCGGAAGTCGTGGGCATGCACCAGCCGGCCGTTGAAGGTCTCGAAACCTTCGTAATGGGGCACGTTCGGGGTCGAGAAATGGCCCGAGGCACAGATCACATGATCGAATTCCTCGGAATAGACATGGTCCTTGGTGTGGTCATGCACGGTGACCTTGAACTGGCCGGTCTCGTCATTGTAGTCGATCCAGCGCACGGCGGTGTTGAAGCGGATCCAGTCGCGCACATTGGCCTTCAGAACCCGGCCCTCGATATAGTCGAACAACACGGCGCGCGGCGGGTAGGAGGCGATCTGCTTGCCGAAATGCTCTTCGAACGAATAGTCGGCGAATTCCAGACCTTCCTTGGGGCCGTTCGACCACAGGTAACGATACATCGAGCAATGGACCGGCTCGCCATTTTCATCCAGCCCGGTGCGCCAGGTGTAGTTCCACAGCCCGCCCCAGTTGTCCTGTTTCTCGAAACAGACGATCTCGGGGATCTCCTCGCCCTTGGCGGCGGCGGATTGAAAGGCGCGCAATTGCGCCAGGCCGGACGGTCCCGCGCCGATGATCGCCACTCGTTTGCTGGTCATGTCGGTCTCCCTGCTTGGTTGGATCAATTGGTTCTTTTTGGTCTGAACCAGATGTTGCTTTTCGCGGACCAGTCTGTCAACGATTTTTCACCGCAGGGATAAAATTTCCCCTCTGATAAAGGCGAACTCCTTTTGACATTGCGCGGCGGAGTGGTAGAAATTGGTATGCTATCCTCCAGTTTCGCACATCGCATGGCGGTCACGTCTCTCTTCCCGCAGGACCGGGTGGGGATGAGCGAGCCGATCAAGATCGGGTTTCTGGCGCCCCTGACCGGGCCGGTCAGCTCATGGGGCCTGCCGGGCCTGCATGGCTGCCGTTTGTGGGAGGATTGGCTGAACCGGGCGGGCGGCATCCTGGTGGGCGGGCGCCGCTATCCGGTCAGCATCGTGCCTTTCGACTGCGGCTATGACCCCGAGCGCGCGATGGAGGGCGCGCGCCATCTGGTTCATACCGAACAGGTGAAGCTGCTGATGATGCTGGGGGGCGATACCTTTACACCGCTGCGCGGCTTTCTGACCGAAAACAAGGTGCTGACCTCGACCCTGTTGCCCAGCGACCTGTCGCCCGATACCCGCTATCTGATCGCGCCGTCCGAGGTGCACCCGATCTATAACGTGACCGGCGTCGACTGGCTGGCGCGCAACCGGCCCGAGCTGCGCCGGGTCGCCATGTGCAGCCAGAAAGACGCACTGGGCCTGCCCTCGATCGCCACCTATCGCGCCGCCTTCGAGGCCGCCGGTGTACCGGTGGTGAAAGAGGTCGAATACGACCCCGAAATGACCGATGTCGCCGCCATCGTGCAGCCGATGCTGGATGCGCAGCCCGATCTGCTGTGCTGGTGCACCAGTTACACGCCGATGGTGCATGCGATGACGGAATATGCCCATGCCAAGGGGTTTTCCGGGCAAATCCTGTCCTGCACGCTGGACAATTACCAGCGTCTGGTGGCACGGACCTCGACCGAATTCATGGAAGGCGCGTTGTTCCAGTTTCCCGATTTCGACGACCCGAAACTGGCGCGCAAGGCGTTCTTCTTCAACCGGCCCAGCACCTTTTTCAAGGAGTACAACGCCCGCTATCCCGGAAACTGGAGCGCGGTGAGCTGGGAATATGTCGCCATCCTCGATATCTGGCACGCCGCGGTCGAAAAGGTGGCATCGGTCCACCCGGTCTCGGTGCTGGCCACGATGAAACAGATGGACCCCGTCACCCATGCCTTTGGCCCGGCGCGCTGGTGGGGCGAGAGCATCTTTGGCATCGACCACGCGCTGGTGGGCGACTGGCCGGTGGTCCGCATTCAGGAGGGCCGCGCGCGCATCGTCGAATTCGGCTCGATCCCGGCCTGGCTCGACAAGCACGAGGACATGTTGCGCCGCCATATGCAGGCGGCGGGCCAGATGTGGCAGCAAAGGCTGGAAACCGGCGAGGCGCAGACCGGCCTGACCACCCGCGATCTGGTGGACTAGGCTCAGGGTCCTGAGCCTAAGGCGCCCGCGGCGCGCTCAGCCCTCGTGCAGGAACAGTTTCTGTTCTTCGACCAGATGCAGCTTGGTGATTTCGACCGCCGCCTCGACATCGCGGGTGGCGATGGCGTTGAACAACGAGTTGAAGCGGGTCTGATAGTTCTGGATGCGGTCCGGCGTCAGATGCTTGCGCATCAGCGCGGTGCGAAAGCTTTGGCGGCAAACCTCGATGGTCAGCTCATAGCAGGATTCCAGAAGCGGATTGCGGGTCGAGCGCGCGATCCGGCGATAGAAATCCTCTTCGCAGCGGGTGAATTCGGCCTGATCGGCGCGCACGGATTCGATGCGGGCGACGGTCTGCGCCAATTCGTCCAGCTCCTTGGGTGTCATGTTCATTACCGCCAGCCGGATCATCTCGGGCTCGATGATCGAGCGCACGATCAGATGGTCCAGCGGGCTGGTGCGTTCGCCGACCGAGCCGGGGGCAGGGGTGTCCTTGCTGTCCAGCTGATAGGTCACGAAACTGCCGCTGCCCTGGCGGCGGCGGATCATGTCGCGGTTTTCCAGCACATCCAGCGCCTCGCGCACCGTATTGCGCGACACGCCCAGTTCGGCGGCCAGCGCCCGTTCGCTGGGCAGGCGCGAATCCGGCGGATACTCGCCTGAACTGATGCGCGCGAACAGCGTATCCGCCACGATGCGGACGGTTTCGCCGATGGATTGGCCGATCGGCATCTCTGCCTTGAGTGTCTGGTTCATATGGCCCTCGTTGCGGCGCGCGTGCTGCTCTTTGCCTGCCCCATGTTAGGGCATTCGCCCGGCCAACCACAAGCGCGGCGGCGCAAAGCAAAAGGCCCCGGCAACCGCCGGGGCCTTGATGGCGCGTCAAAGATCAGGCGCGCGGGATGCTGTCGGCATGGGTATGCACATCCGGCTCCAGGTCCCAGATCTTCTTGTCCAGCCCGTCGATCTGGTCATGCTCGTCCACCCGCAGGCCAACGGTCTTGTCCAGGATCACCGACAGGATCAGCGCGGTGACAACCCCGGCGCCGATGCAGACCGCGATCCCCACCAGCTGCATCCCCAGCGAGATCTGGCCATGTTGAAAGGCATAGGCGCCCTCTTCAAAGCCCAGGTAACCACCGCGCGGCGTACCCGCCTTGAACACGCCCAGCACGATCATGCCAAAGGTGCCGCAGCCCAGGAACAGCGGGAACAGCTTGTGCTCGTCAATGCCGCGCTTGAGCGTGAATTCGTAGACGGCATAGGCGATGAAAGGCGCGGCCAGACCGATCAGGAAGGCTTGCCAGGGCAGGTAGACGTCAAAGCCCGATGCGCCCGCCACGTAACCGGCAAGCGGCCCAAGCAGCGTATAGGCATAATTGCCCGAACGATAGGCCAGGATCAGCCCGGTCACCGCGCCGCCGGCCCAGACCAGCGCATAGTTGTTCAGCGCGATACCGACGCTGGTATCGGCCATGGTCACACTTACGGCCAGCGCCTCGGGGTCAAAGAAGAACAGGCAGGACATGATCACCATCGGCAGGCCGGCAAAGATCAGCAGCAGACCCGGAGCGCACAGCCCGATGCTGGGCGCCAGATAGGCCGAGACGCGGGCATGCGGCTCCATCATGCCGGGGCGCGCGCCCAGCTTCGGGGTAAAGACCAGCGCCATGCCGGCCGGGAACAGATAGACGAAACCGACGCCAAAGAAGTCGTGGAACCCCGCATTGGTCAGCGGCCCGACCGACCCCCAGGTGGCCCAGCTCAGCACCGAGGACACCACCGCGGCAACCACGCAGGTGATGTAATAGGCCGAGGCCTTCATCCGTTCCGAGACCGAGAAATGCAGCAGGATGTTGATGATCCCGGCAAAGACCGCGAGGAAGAAGACGAAGATCTGGAACGTGTTCAGCCCCGGAAACAGCGCCGGGTCCACGTGATGGGCCAGCGAGTTGGTCATGCCGCCACCCAGCCACCAGTCCTTGATCGAATCCGTCATGGTGGCATCGACCATGATGTAATACTGCGCCGCCCAGATGCCGAAGCCGATCACGTAATAGGTGGCAAAGCCCAGGAAGAATCCCAGCGTCTTCTCGATGGTCGAATTGAACAGGTTCTTGCGCCGGGCGGTGCCCGCGTCGATCAGCAGCAGACCGACCACGACCAGAATGGCCCCGACCGTGCCCGAGGCATAGAGCAGGTTCTGCACCAGTGAATTCAGGGTGACCTGTTCTGCATGTATTGCGCTTATGTCCAGTGACATCTTGTTTTCCCTCTTGGTTCTCAGTTGGCTCCGGCCTTGCTTTGCCGGGTGTGGCTGGCGTTTCAGGGGACCAATCGGGCGACCAGTGCCAGCGTCTTGTGGGCCAATTCAGACCAGAACTGCGATCTGAGCGGCGGTGTGGCGATGATGGATCAAAATTGGCACTTTTCAAACATCTTTTTTACCCAAGGGAAAGATTTTTGCCCCTTTGTATCTTGTTGGGATTGATGAGTTGCCTGCGAAGAAACCAAAAAGAACCAATTCTGCGAAAAAACAGACGGTTCTGGTTCTGAGTTGGGCGCGAACCCTTGCCACAGCGCTGTCAGAGCGGGTGAACCGATGCAGAAAAGGGCCAATTTCATATTGACTGTCAGGAAAATAAATTGAGTATAGAGAATATTGCATGCGGTGGTATGTCGTGTGCCGCAGGAGGTTTTGACAGATGTCGCTGGATGATGCGGGCGTATGGAAGAGTGGTCGTGGTCGAGGGCGTCGATTGCCGAAGGGTCGTGTTTATAGCGATGAGGGTTTGGCGGCTGTACGGGCTTTGCTGGGGGATCGTCCGCGGCGGCGGGATTTGCTGATCGAGTTTCTGCACCTGATCCAGGACGCTTATGGTTATCTGTCGGCGGATCATCTTGCGGCTTTGGCGTTCGAGATGAAGCTGGGGCAGGCGGAGGTTTACGAGACCGCAACC